>DASXMO010000048.1:0-5894 GCA_036495605.1 Solirubrobacteraceae bacterium | reverse complement strand
CGTGTGCGCCCTTGCGTGCCATCAAGAGGGCGCCGTAGAGGACTCCGGTGAGCAGCGCGATCAGGATCGCGGGGGCCACAGCCCGCCCGAGGAACAGACCCATGACGCCAGCGAGCTTGACGTCGCCCATGCCCATGCCGCCGGGGTAGGCGAGCGCGGCGAGCAGCAGGAAGCCCGCGGCGGCGGCGCCCGCGATCAGGCGCTCGGGCTCGCCGGACGGGTCGAGCGCTGTGCCGAGCACGAGCGCGACGATAGCGCCCAGCAGGGTGAGCTGGTTGGGAATGATGCGATGCTCAGCGTCGATTAGCGCGGCGGGCACCACTATCAGCACCAGGCCGATGCCCAATGCGATCCCGGCAGCGGTGTCATGGGCGAGGACGACGCCGACGCACAGGATGGCCGTGGCCGCCTCGATGAGCGGGTAGCGCGGAGAGATCGACTCGCCGCAGCTGCGACAGCGGCCGCGCAACAACAGCCAGGAGAGAATCGGGATGTTGTCGTAGGGCTTGACCGGCGTGCCGCAGCGCGGGCAGTGCGAGGCCGGGCTCACGAGCGATTCGTGGCGTGGCAGGCGGTGGACGACGACGTTCAGGAACGAGCCGACGATCGCGCCAAGAACTCCGGCGAAGGTGATGGCCTCCATAAGTCTCTGATCGGCCGCAACACGGTCACGCTTGAACGCCGAAGACACAGAGAGGCGGCCGAGGGCCGCCTCTCTGACGAACGTGGTGAAGCAGGTATTCAGACTTGAACGGCGTCTCCTACCAGCTGCCTCCGACACAACCGCCTTCGGTGCCCGTTACAGCAGTACCGGCGTGCTTACACGAACGGGTCACGGTCCCTGTGGAGGTCTTCGTGATCGTGAATTCGTCTTTCGTGGCCGGGGATTCGGTGGTCACCGCATAACCACCATTGCCCGATTCAACGGTGACGTTGATCAAGCACGCTTCGCTGCCAGTGCAAGCTTCCGTGCCTTCTTTAGCACCGAGCACGATCGTCTTCTCGTATTCGTGCAACGCTTTTGCAGTCATACTTTCGTACGTACCACTGTGGTCAGTCGCATACGTCTCAGCCACCGTCTCGCTGGTACGCGCGAGCTCCTTCGCCGAAGCGTCGTTGGCCTTACCCTTCTGGTTCAGGAACGACGGAATGGCGATCGCGGCCAAAATGCCGATGATCAGGATGACGACCAGGAGCTCGATGAGCGTGAAACCACCCTCATCCGCAGCGCGCTGGCGCAGTCGATACAACATATGAGACTCCTCGTGTTCGCTTGATGGCGCCAGCCCTCGAGCTCGCCACCTTGTGGGTGGCGTGTCCCCCTTCCGATCGGCTGCGATCGGTTGAGCGGCAGTAGGCGTTGCTACGACCAGACAGGTCTTGCCTTGCACCGCGGTACTGGCTATGTCCCTGCCCGAATCGGCCGACACTGCCGTCCGCTGAAAATCCGGACAGGCATCTGGACACATTGCCCCAACCCAAATATGAAGAGGGGCGACCCGTGGGCCGCCCCTCTTCGCTTGGAGCACTCCTATCCGGCCGAAAAGACCCGGCTCAGATGACTACCAGCTGCCGGCGACGCAGCCGCCTTCGGTGCCAGTGACGGCGGCACCGGCGTGCTTACACGAACGGGTCACGGTCCCTGTGGAGGTCTTCGTGATCGTGAATTCGTTTTTCGTGGAAGGAGCTTCGGTGGTCACCGCATAACCGCCATTGCCCGATTCAACGGTGACGTTGATCAAGCACGCTTCGCTGCCGGTGCAAGCTTTCGTGCCTTCTGCACCACCGAGTACAATCGTCTTCTCGTATTCGTGCAGCGCTTTTGCGGTCATGCTTTCGTAGTTACCACTGTGGTCGGTCGCATACGTCTCAGCCACCGTCTCGCTGGTACGTGCGAGCTCCTTCGCCGAAGCGTCGTTGGCCTTACCCTTCTGGTTCAGGAACGACGGAATGGCGATCGCGGCCAGAATGCCGATGATCAGGATGACGACCAGGAGCTCGATGAGCGTGAAACCACCCTCATCCGCAGCGCGCTGGCGCAGTCGATACAACATGTGAGACTCCTTGTATCTAGTACATTGCGCCAGCCCCGCGGCCCTTCGCCTCTAGCGGCGAACGCCCCCCATTTGAGGACCGTCGGCTTTGTTACACACCCAATACGGATGTTGCCTCAGCGTTGAAGCTGGCTTTGTCACCGCGTGCATCGACCGGCCCGCGGAGGACCTTTAGCCCTGCAGCACCCATGGACCGATGGGCCGATCCGACGCCTGCTCCACCAACGGAAGAGTCAGGCTGCGCCCGGAGTTGCGCGGGCGCTCGGAGAGCCGGCGCCAGCGTCGCGCCAATGCTCCTGGGCGTCTACACCGGAGACCCGCACCCCCCCGCCGCCGCACCACGGGCAGGGAACCATGCTCTGCTCGCCGCCCAGGTTCGAGATCACGCGACCAGTGCCGCGGCAAGGCATACACTCCCGCGGCCCGTGAGACGCCTCGGTCCGATCTCCGTCGGTTTTGCCCTCATCACTCGCCACGCAGGCCGAGAGACTAGCGTGTCCGCCATCCCATGAACCAGTCGACGCGACAGCACGAGCCCACAGACGAGCCCGCACCGGTGTCCACGACCACCGCCGCTATAGACCCTGCGCGGGCGACGATGGAATCCGGAGCAGCTGCCGCAACCTCTCCGGTCCGACCAGGATCGAAGCCGACGCCGATATGGGCATGGGCGACGGTCGCGCTGATCACGCTCGGCGCCGCACTGCTGCGCGTCGTCTACATCAATCGCGTCTCGCCCGACCCGTTCTACGACGCGGCCGTCAGGAGCATGGGCCTGTCGTGGCACAACTTCTTCTTCGGCGCCTTCGAGCCCGGCGGCAGCGTGTCGATCGACAAGCCGCCCGTGGACCTGTGGCTGCAGGTGGCAAGCGTAAAGCTGTTCGGATTCAGCTCGACGACGCTGAAGCTTCCCGAGATCCTGGCGGGAGTTGCGGCCGTGCCCCTTCTGTTCGCGGCGGTACGGCGGATGTGGAGCGTGCCGGCGGGGCTCGCGGCGGCGGTCGGCCTGGCGGTGCTGCCGGTCGAGGTGATCACCTCGCGCAGCGACACGATGGACGGAGTGATGATGGTGTTGATCGTGCTCGCGCTGTGGCTGATCGTGCGCGCGTGCGAGAGCGGACGCTACTGGTGGCTGCTGGCGGGTGCGGCGGTGTTGGGGATAGCCTTCGACGTGAAGCTGCTGGAGTCACTGGTGGCCGTCCCGGGTCTCGCGCTGCTCGCCTATCTGGGCCTGCCGGGTCCACGCAGGCGCCGCCTGCTGCAGATGCTCGCGGCCGGCGCCGTGTACGTGGCGGTCGCGCTCGCTTGGTTGACCGCGACACTGCTAGTGCCCGCGCATGATCGCCCTTACGCGATCGGCTCCACTAACGGGAGCGCGTGGAACGCCGCGTTCGTGTTCAACGGCACCGACCGCCTTGCCGGCAAATCGACCGAACCGCAGCAGATCGTGTACCAGCCCGGGCACCGCTACCCGGTTGCAACGCAGTCCGAGCGCGATCACATCCCGATCGTGCCCTCCTCCCCCACGCGACTGCTGGCGCGGATCGGGCCGCTGTCGGGCGAGCGGCTGGGGTTGGAGATGCTCGTCGCGCTGCTCTTGGGAGTGCCCGCGCTGATCGCGACGCTTATTACCGACCGACGCGCCGCGCGCGAGGAGACCACCGAGCAATCGGAGAACTCCGAGGGCGACGGCGGCGCGGAACGCAGAATGCGGGTGGCGGTCGCAGCGGGACTGTCCCTCTGGACGCTGACCGGGATCGTGTTGTTCAGCGACATGGCGCGTCTACATCCACGTTACGTCGAGGGTTTCGTGCCCGCAGTGGCGGCGCTGCTGGGAATCGGCATGGCGTGGGCCTGCGGGAGCGGTCCCCGGGCGACCTACCCCCGGGCGCGTCTGGTTGCGCTTGTCGTGGCGCTCGTAGCGAGCGTCTACTACGTCGAGCGGCTGCTGTACGGGCGCACAGGTGTCTGGTGGGTCACGTTGGCGGCCGCCGTCGGCGCGCTGGCGCTGGCGATGCTCGCGCGCGTCGCGGGACGCCGCGAGGGTCGCCGCGCGGGCTGGCTTGCCGGCGCAACGATCCTGCTGACGCTCGTCACGGTCGGCGCCCTGCCCCTGAGCGCCGATATCACTTCGATCGACAGCGGTGTGACCGACGCCGGGTACGTCGGCGCGCTGCCGCGCGAAGAGCAGCGTCTCGTGAGCGCTTACCTGCGCTCGCATCAGGGCAGCGCACGGTATGAGTTGGCGGCGGAGTCGGCGACGCAGATCGGCTCGCTGGTCGTGCAGGACGCGCGACCGGTACTGGTCCTGACGACGTATGACGCGCGTGTGTTCACCACGGTGCCAGAGCTGCAGCGGGCGATCGCGCGCGGCGAAGTGAAGTACGCGTTCCTGAACACGTTCTGCGGCAAACACATCTCGCCGATCAACGCCGCCTGCTCCCGGCCCGCGAGATGGATCAGGGCTCACGGCACCGACGTTTCGCGTCAGGCTGGGCTCAGCCGTGGCGGGGTATTGTGGTTGCTGCCCGGGGCGACTCCATGAGCTCGGCAGCACCAACGAACCAGGCGCCCGACCTGAGCGAGATCGCCGAGGCAGCGCGAGCGAGCGGTCAGATCGCGTTCGACACCGAGTTCATGGGCGAGGGCCGCTACCGCACACTGCTGTGCCTGATCCAGATCGCGGTCCCCGAGGGATCGGCGGCCGAACGGATCGTGCTCGTCGACCCGCTGGCGGAGGATCTGGACGGCAGGCCACTGGCGGACGTGCTCGCCGACCCCGCCGTGCGGGTGGTGGTGCACGCTGGGCGCCAGGACGTCGCGCTCGTGCGCCGGCAGTTCGACACCGAGGTGCGGAACGTGTTCGACACGCAGGTCGCCGCCGGATTTGCGGGGATGGCGGCACAGGCGTCGTATGAGACGCTGTTGTCGGAGCTGCTCGGGATCAAGGTCGCCAAGAGCGCGAGCTTCACCCGTTGGGACGCGCGCCCGCTCTCGCCCGAGCAGCGGGAGTACGCACGCGAGGACGTCGTGCACCTGCTGGAGCTCGCGGGCGAGCTAGAACGACGCCTATCGGAGATCGGGCGTCTGGAGTGGGCGCGCGAGGAGTGTGCACCGTTGTGTCAATCCAGCGATGTACGCGACCTCGAGACGGTGTTTGCGCGGTTGCCGCGCGTGCGCGGGCTGAACGCCTCGGCGCAGACCGTCGCGCGTGAGCTAGTGTCCTGGCGCGAGGAGATCGCTGCCACGCAGGATCAGCCGGTCCAGCGCGTTCTCGCCGACGCCGCGCTCGTGGAGATCGCAAAGCGCAAACCGACCTCGCCGGCCAAGCTCGAGCAGATCCGCGGCGTCAACCAGGGCAGCCTGCGCCGCCGGGGTCGAGACCTGCTCGAGGCGGTGCGACGCGGCGAAGAGCGCCCGCCGCTTGAGCGGACCCAGGATGCCCGTCCGCCCGCGAGCGAGCCCGACGATGCACCGCTCGTGGCATTGGCCGAGGCGCTCGTGAGAGCCCGAGCGCGCGAGGCGGGTCTTGCATACGAGCTGCTCGCCGCCCGAGCCGACCTGCAGGCGATCGTCGCTGCCGGGCGGAGCGGCGGGGAGGCCGACGTGCGCACGTTGCGCGGCTGGCGGCGCGAGCTAGTCGGCAACGAGCTGCTGGCGCTGCTCGCCGGCCAGGTGTCGCTGTCGGTACACGAAAACGGGAGCGCCCGCAAGCTGCGCATCCTCTGAGCCGCTCAGGATCGCCGAGGGCTACTGAATGTTGTTGTAGACAGTGAACAGCGGCATGTACATCGAGATCACGATGAAGCCGACGATCGAGCCGATGACGATGATCATGAT
>DASXMO010000047.1:0-11689 GCA_036495605.1 Solirubrobacteraceae bacterium | reverse complement strand
CTCCTTGACGAAGGCTGGTTGTCAGGGGTGGCGAGCCGCCTCGGGCGACCGCAGCGCGGCAGTTTACGCGGACGCTCCCTTCGCAGCGCTGCGACAGGGCCATGCTGGGCCTGCGCGAGCTTCCAGTGACGCGCTGTCTTTGATCTTGCAGGGGGCGCGGGCTTCTCGTTAAACACCAAAGGTCCCCGTGGGTCTCATAGCGAGATAGCACGGCGGCAAACGCCCTAATGACATTGCCACCGTGCGATCCGCAGGCGATTTCGAGTCCGTCTAGAAGACGAGCTCCGTGTCCGCCGAGCCAGCTCCGACGCCGACAAGCTCGCGGTCCTCGCCGTCGAGATCTCCCCGCGCCCCCTGCTCCTCGCGCTGACCGCCGGGCGAATCCAGGAACTGGACAGTGTCGGCGACGATGCTCACCGCCTGACGTTTCTGCTGCTCCGCCGTCTCCCACTCGCGCCACTCCAGCCGGCCGTCGATCGCCACACGGCTGCCCTTGCGCATGTAGCGACTGACGCTCTCGGCCGGTGTTCCGTAGACGCTGACATCGAAGTAGTTCGGGCGCTCGTGATAGCCACCCTCGGCGTCCTTGCGAGATGAGCTGCAGGCGATCCTCAGATCACAGACACTGACTCCCGAGGGCAGGCTGCGAAGCTCGGGATCGCGGGTGAGGCGTCCGACGAGTACGACCCGATTGATGCTGAAGTGCGACATGGTTCACGTCTCCATCGTTGAGGTTTTGAATCCCCGCAGACGAAGTTACGCGTCGCTTGGGACGGTACTCTCGGGGCAGGCCCACTCGTACTCCGCATCGAATGCGCTCGAGGGGTCGAACGGCAGTGCCTCAGGCCCGACCACCGCAATCTGCGCATGTGCCTGGGCTCTCGCGATCGCACGACTCAGCGCACGCGCGACGCTCGGCGGCGCGACGTACAACACTCCCGCAATCCCGCGACAGCGAGCCCACGCACGGCATATCTCCGTTAGGCGCCTCGGGGCCTTGATCGTCAGCTCGACCTCAACCGCTACCGGCAGGCTGGTAGTTGGCTCCGGGGGCTTCGTCGATGCGCCGGCCGTTGGCTCAGGTGGCCACATCACGAGGTCCGGGCGATGCAACAGCGGCCGGCCGTACGGTCCGATGCCCATGTGCGCGCTTGCGATCGCGACACCCCTCGTGCGTTCGTCGCGTCGCAGCTCGTGCTCGCCGACGATTCGATGATCTGGATAGGTACGCCGCAAGACCGCGGCAACGAACGCGCATGCGATCAGGTGCGATGCGCCCGCCGCACTTACGCGACACGGATCGAGCCCGTCCAGACCGTACGTGCGGATGCCCGCGCGAGTCACCGTGTACAACCCGCGCCGTTTGGCCAATGGCCGACTGCATGTGAGCAGGCCGGCGCGCTCAGCTGCTCTGAGCCGCCCGCCGGCTGAAGACGCCGGCACGTTCTCGGCGATCGCCACTGCCTCTGCTGTGACGGCGCCGATATGTGCAGCCCATCGGATAAGTGCCTCTCGCTCGAGCGAGAGCGCAGGATCTCTATGAACCATCAATGTCCTCCTGGTCGAGTGTTCGGGCGGTGGTCCGGTTGGACCACCGCCTCCTTCCGGCGCTAGGACAGACGTCGTCCATCCCTAGCCGGCGGATGCGACAGAAAGCATCCGTGCGACGCTCACGCGGCCGCCGTCGGAGAGCGCGATTACGGCTGCGCAACCCTGACTCAGGCTCATTACCTCGCCCGCCCGCAGCGAATGATCGAGTGCGCGAGTGCGGGTGATCTTGCGATCGTCGTTTCTCGAGGTCTTCCAAACTCCTGTCGTTTCCGTCATCTCGGCGATCAGCCTGGCCGAGCCGGGAACAACCTGGCGATGGGCGATCAGAACCGACAGGTTGCCCACGACCTGCTCCAGCAGCATCTCGCGTCCGGGGATCCGCATGTCGGCCAGCTCCTGTGTCCCCAGCACGAGGCTTACGCCGGCTCCGCCCGCCCTGGCGAACAGGCCAACGACGCGCTCGGGAGCGATCGCCGAGAACTCGTCGATCGCCACGATCGTCGGCTCGGGCCGTCCCTGCAGTCCCGCGATCACCGTTTGCAGATCCCCGATGATCGCGGCTCCGAGCATCTGTGCCAGCAACGGCCGGCTGTCGGCCTGGAGATTGAAATACACAACCGCCCTGGCTCTCGTGGACTCCAATAGGTCCAGGCGATTCGCGCTCGGTGTCCGCGAGTCGAGCCAGGGCCCGATGTCCGACTCACTCATGATCGCCAGTCGATCGCGAACACCCGCGAGGTCGCTTTGCTGACGTGGGGTGAGTGAGTCCATGTAGGCATGAACCCCACGAACCTCGGCTTCGGGCAAGCTCCGCGCGAGCATCTCCAGGCGCTGCGGTTGGAGGTACTCGACCAACGCCCGCAGGTCGACCTCGGTGCCGGCTCTGCGCAGCACGCGCACCTCATGGCCGAGATAACGCTGGGCCTGCCTGAGGTAGTGAGGCTCGGTGAATCGCTCACCGGCGAGCGCCTTGTCGGCGATCTCGGTCTCGCTACCCCGAGCGTATGGGTTGTAGACGGTGCTCCCGCGCGGGGACCACTCGATGAACTGCCGCTTGCCGGCCGCCGCGGCATCGCGCAGATGCCCGCGCAAGTCGCGGTCGCCCTTCGGGTCGATCACGATCGCGCCCATTCCGCTCTCGATCGCATTGCCCACCATCCAGGTCATCGTGACCGTCTTTCCGGAGCGAGTCGCGCCGACAACGAGCGTATGCGTCCCGCCCGTCGCACTGCCGAGCGGGATCGTGACCGCGCGAGCGTTGCGCTCGTGACCAACCGTCAGCCGACCGCCTTTCCACCAGCTGTTCGCCGAGGACAAGCTCCGTCGCGCTTTCAGCCCGCGTGCAAGCAGACGCGCCACGTCCAGCGGCCCCAACCGCGCCGTGGCCAGGTCGGCCATGTCCGCGCCTGTGTCGAGATCTTCGCTATGCCAGCGCCACGAAAGCACCGCCGCACAGAGCGATGCCGTGCCCGCGACGAGCGCATCCGCGCCGAGGATCCTTCGCGCGAGCACGACCAACATCAGCGCGCCGCCAGCCCACGTCCACCGGAGATGGTGCCGGCGCATCGTTCGCGCCAGCACCAGCCCGATCGCGAGACCTATAGCGAGATGCACAGCGGTAATCGTCAGCCGGTGGATCAACTGTTCGGCGAGCGCCAGCGGATTCACCGCGGGTTCGTTTTGCTGTTCTGATGAGCCCATCATCAGGCCTTCCTTTCCGTACGGATCGACGCTCGCGCCGATCGCGATGGTTAACGAGCGAAGGCGGGCCTCGAGGGCCCGCCTTCGCGGTCTTCTCAGCGAGCCCGGTTGATTGGCTCGTCAAGCTCTGCGGGTTGCGCTCGTCCGGCTCGACCGGACGGCGCTCCCTGTATTTCAATCAACGCAGCCGGTAGCCGACGCCCCACTCGTTGATCACCCAGCGCCCACCGAACCGCTCCAGCTTGCGGCGCAGGCGGCTTGCATGACTATCGACCGTGCGAGTGGACCCGCACGAGCGATATCCCCACACAGCACGCAGCAGCTGCTGCTTTGTGAATACCCGTTCGGGTTCTGCCGCCAGCTCCACGAGCAGCTCGAACTCGAGCCGACGCAGCCGGACAGGCTCGCCCTCGACGCGCACGAGATGTCCGCGCGTATCGATCTCGAGCCCACCGACCGTGAGTCGATTTGCAACCTCCGGCGCAGACTCGATCCGGTGCAGAAGCGCTCGGATACGGGCCCGCAACTCCAGGTAGCGCTCGTGACTGCTCAGAAAATCGTCGGCTCCGGCCTCGAAGGCGCGAAGCGTGTCGAGCTGGCTCGCGCCCGCCCCGATCACGATGACCGGTACCGTCGGCGACCACAGCGGCCTTCCGGCGTCGGGCCGGCGGATCTCCCGCAGCAGCGCCAGCGCGCCGTGCGCACGAGCCAGGCTCCCGATCAGGATCATTCTCGGCTGGCTCCAGACCGCCAGAGCGCGTGCATGCTCGGTGGACCTGGCGAGCTCCACCCGGTAACCCTCGCTCGCGAGCTGCTCACCGAGGATGCTCGCCCTCCGCGCGTCTGCCTCCACCAGGAGAATCGGCCCTGCGCTGCTCGAGACCGAGCCGGGGCTTTCAGCTGCTGACCAGCGGTGAACACCACCATGCATCGCGGCCGACTGGCGTGTCGCCAAACCGGGCTCGAGCCCTGCGAGAACGGGGATCGCCAGGACGTTATCCCTCATCCGAGTTCCACCTCATGCGGGCTGATTCCCAGCCCGTTACGCGCGATCAGCGCCAGCACATCGCTGTGGACCCACGGCGTGAGCCGGCCCGAACCGCTCTCGGGCAGTATGCCCACGCGCCGTGCCAACCAACTCGTCTCGCCGCTGCTGTTGCCTTTGCGGTCTCGCTTGACCCGTCCACAGCGAATCGCGATCTCGCTGAGGCTCAGTCCCTCCTCCTCGACCGCGGCAAGCACCTTGCGTCGCAGCTCGCGGTTGAGAACGATCGGACTGTCGTTCACCCGCTCCAGCTCGCCACGCAACGCCGTGGTCGATACGTTCGCGTCAAAGCGATACCCAGCCAATGCACTGCGTGAAAGCCTGCACACCGGTTCGTAACGTTCGATCTCGCCGATCACCTCGCGCAGACACATCGGCACGGGAGTCGCGGCGCACGGGTCCTGGCGTGGACGACGACACCAGCGCAGTTCCTGCTCAGCGAACTCAGTATGCACCAGCTCAAGTCGGTAGAGCGTGTCCCCTGCGGTGATTCCGTGTCCCAGCAGAAGCTCTGCCTCACGAGCCAGCGGCTGCTGCTGCTGGTGCTGCTGCGCCTCCACCCCCTCTCGCTCCGCCGGCACCTTGCCGATCAGATCCTCCGCCGTCACCCGACGACAACGACCTCGACGGGCGTCCAGTAGATACAGAGCGCACACCAAGGCGGCATTCGCGGCCGGCTCCTCTGCCTCGATCTGCGCCACGAGACGACCATCGCTGTGGGTCTGTGCGTCACGATCCACCACCAGCACGCATCCATCCCGTCGGCGTCGCGCGATCACCTCACGCAAGCGGCCGGTCGTGTCGCGATAGCGACCGAGAGCATCGCGCCTGCTCTTGGCGCGCAGGACAGATCGTCTGCCGGCGCATTCCGCGGCGGCGCCGGCGCGGGTTATGGGCCGGTGACCAGAACCGGCAGACGGACGGGGGTTTCGTGGCACTGTTGGACCTGAGCCCTGCAGGGAGCGCGGTGAGCATGCCGGCAACAGAGACGACGACCGCGGCAGGTTCTTCGTCATGGGAGTTCCTCCTGTCAGGTTTCGAGCTGGCGCTCGAGGGACGTGTGATCCCTTCTAGGCCTGACGCGATGAGGCGTCAAGACTCGCGGGCCGGTGTGTTGCGGCATGCGCCGGCCCGAGACCCCTAAGGGGTCTCGAAACCTTGGCCATACGCGCGCGATTCGTAGAACTTGGCGCGAAAGCGTCCTGTTGGAGAGCGCGCCGACCGCCGGTCTGGTCACCGTGCAAGCTCAGAGCGAGCGCACCGAGCACCCAAGACGAGCACGTTGTGCTCGGTCGGTAGTCCAGCGCTATCCAGCTCGTCATCGACTCCCATTACGGGAGCCGTGCGAATCAAGATGCGTCTACGGCCGAAGACTGGGAATGACAAGGAAGGTGAGAGCTCGATCGTAGGCCACGGGACGGGCTCGTCGCGCTGCTGCTCTCCGCATGTCTCCTTTCCGTTTGCGGGGCTGTCGGGTGTCCAGATTGGTTTTGGCATCACAGAGCCAATCGGCCGATCCTCACGGCGCAGTTACCCTCCTGCGAGACGCGAGGGCGAATGCATCCTGAACCGCTCGACGGCGGGGGCGACTGCACACCCGCGGTGGGTAACAGCACAGACAAGCGGGCGAATGCACCGGCGTTTGCGCGCCATCCCCATCGACCGTCCTGGCCACGCAGTTAGTGCCCGGCCTGTTGCTTCACCACACAATCGTCATCCGAGCAGGTCGCCGGGCCGGATGATTGACTCGCGTGCCCGAGGGTCTCCGTCGGCGACGGACACACGCACCTCCGGCGGCAGCGGCGGGACGCGATAGCCACTCAGGCGACCCTCGTAAACATCGCGCTCCGCCACGAAGACGATGCCCTCACGACCCTGGTACTCCCAATCGGAGGGGTACTCACCGGCGTACGCGCGACATGCCGTCAAGAGATGGTCGGCTCTGCGCGCGCACTCCCGCGTGCGAGCACGGTCGCGACAGACGAACACCACAGACGGCCGCACGCCCTGCCTCGCGCCATAGCGCTTGGTATGCACAGACCAGCCCGCCAGGAAGTGGTCATAACGCTCAAGCTTGCTAGCCGCGCCCCCTGTGAGCAGCCGGTCATCGAACTCCACGAGCAGGTCGATCGCCTCCTTCGCTTCGGACTGATCCTGCGGGCTCTGTGTCTCCAAATCCATCCCTTTTGCATCATGCGCCGGCAGCAGCTCGACCGTCGCATGTGGGCGCACCGTCTCGAAACGCTCGGCTGGCACTCTCCTATCGGTCGCGTCCGTGAACACGAACTCGTGCGGGGTACGTCCTCCCGGCAGGCTCAGGCCCAGTGGACCGAGCACAGAGCGACCGCCCTGCCCCTGACGCTGCGGCGGTGAGAGGATCGACTCCCGACACCCGCGAACCCTAACCCGCGATCGATCGAGCACTAGCTTCAACGCGATGACCCATCCCGCTACATGTAGGTCGTGGCGCACCTGGCGCAACACGCGCTCCCCTCCAATGGAAGAAGCTCTCGAAGGTGACCTCGACGGTATCGCGACGTCCTCTGGCCGCAGCGCGCTCGCCCGGTCATGAGCGTGCAGCAGCTCAAGACCAGCGAGAGTGATCTCGTAGCACATCGGTACCCCGCCACCATCACGGCGATAGAACTGAAACCGTCGCAAGAGACCGGCGTCGGAGAGGCGCTTGAGGCGCCGCTGTGTAGTCGTGGGCGAGCGTTCGCGGTTGAAGCGCCGATGAATCTGACTACTCAGCACGTGGCGCATGCCCGCCACGAGCACAAGAACCTCCAAGTCCAACGGATCTGGAGCGAGCGCCTGCGGGTTGACGACTGGCTTGGCCCAGCGAATGCTGTGCGCATCGCGCAGCTCGACCAGCTCGCGGTAGCCATTCAAGCGCGCCGCGGCTGCGTGCTGAGCACCTTCCGATCGCGCCAAGTCCGTCGGAGATCGATCGGCGGCAGCCGCTCGATCGCGACTCGCCTTCGAACTACTGGTGTCGTTGCCCTCTCGTCTTGGCGGAGTGTCATTGCTCGCGCTGCGTGGCGGACGTACGCCCCGTTCACCGGGGGAGACTTCCTGGGAGTCTCGCTCCCGACGCGCGCCCGCCCAGTGGGGTTGGCGTAGATCGTCCAGATAGCGCCCGCCACGTCCACGCTGGCGCGTGGCGTGCAGACGCAAACGCTCGGGGTCGACACTCATGGGAATCGTCTCGCCCAAGAACGGAGCCTGGCGACCCTCCGGGGTCACCCAGCTGGCGATCGCGCGGTGCTTGGGCAGATACAGGCGCGCGTCGGGATGGCCGAGCGTCGGTATGCGCTCAATCCCAGGTCTGATGGTGTCTGAGAACTCCGCCATCGTCAGCTTCACCGCCGCGCGAGCGTCTTCGGCCGAGGGCGTCGCGAAGTAGACGCGGTGCGCGAACAGCGCGTCGAGCTGATCGCGTATCTCCGTGTCGACCCATTGCGAGTCGGTCTGCCAGCAGGCAACGGTCTCGAGCCCGGCGGATCGCTTCAACGCCATCGTCTCGGCGAACCCGCGGTTGAGCACCAGCGGAGCCTCGTCGACCTTCAGTGCGACCACGACGCGTTCATCGGCCGCCACCAGATCCTGTTGACGCGCGAGCGCGGCGTCGAGCATGCCCACGAGCAACTGCATCAGCACCGAGGTGTTGCCTGCGCCCATCCCGCCGAGTGCGCCCTTGACGACCAGGACCCCCTCCTCGGAGATGAGACTGTCGAAATCGATCCGCAGCGAGTCGTTGAGCAGCACACGCTTGATCGACGGAGAGTTCAACAACCGCGCGAGCTTGTTGACCGGAGCGTCGAGCTTCGCCGTGGTCGTGCTGCGAGAGTCCGCGAGCTGCGCGACGAGCTCGTCCGTGAAGAACGTCGCGATCTCCTTGAACTCCGGCATGGTGCGCAATCGAGCGCCTACGGCGGCACGATATGAGTAGCCCTCCTCGCCTACCGACAGGAGCCGAGCGGCGTCCCACAATGTCGAGGAGCGGTCATATGCGAGTACCGCGATGATCGCGTTGCGCAGGTATCGATCCGAGGACGCGCGGATGTCCGAATCGTCGAACAAGCCCTTGATCGCCCCAACGACGTAGTCGGCGATCACGTCCGCGGGCGCATCGACGGCCAACGGGTTGAACCCACAGGTGGGATGCGCGAGGTCGAGCAGGGTACACACGCGCTCCGGCGGGACCAGGCTCACCGCGGCCTCGGCGGCATCGCCCTTTGGGTCGAGCACGATCACGCAACATCGTTCGCGGTCGAGATCCTCGGCGACCGTGGCCACCAGATAGCTCGACTTCCCCTGATCGACTGCACCCGGGACGGCTGTGTTTTGCCGTCGCACGGCTGCATCGATCGTGACGGCACCCAAAGCGTCGCGCAACGTCCCGGGCAAACCACCGCGCGGTCGCGAGATCCCCGGTGATGCCGGGACGCGGGGCAGGCTCGTGCGGGCGAACGGAACGGCTGCAAAGTCAGTGGACGGCAACTGCCACAAGCCCGCGAGCTCCGTGGATGCGTATACACCGCGATGAAAGGACGGCAGCGGGTTGCCCTCGCCGCGCAGAACCCGTTTGCGATAGAGGCCCAGCAGGCTATGGCGGATCACGGTGCCACGCTCGACGAGCGTGTTCTCCGAGTGGACCGCGCGCAGCTCGGCGGCGATTCGCTCGCAGGTCACACGACGCGGGGCGACGACACGCAGATCCGCGAAGAACAGAGGCCGGTGCTGCACATCGAGGGCACCACGGAGCTCGACATCCTCGACCAGCGAACGGTCACGCTCGATCAGATGCTCGCGGCGCTCGCGGGAGAGGGCCGCCTCGTGGCGCTTGTATAGGTGCTTGGCGTAACGCTCGAAGAACACGGGAGCGGGCGTGAGGGCGAGCTGCACGGACGCCGGCTCCGCACAGTCCCCCAACACAGTCATCACGCGATTGACCGGAGGCTCACGCTGGTGCTCAAATAGGTCCAGTACGGCGATTCGCCTAACGAACCCGGCCCGCTTCTTCAGACGCAACAGGACCGGCGGGCTCGCCGGCGACTCCGGCGCCGAGCAGAGGCGACAGTTGGGGTAGGCGGTGCGCAACGCAGTCTCGACCGTCGCCTCGACCCCCGCCACACAACTCACGGCGAGCCAGACGGAGCACCCTTCGCCATGATGGATCTCTAGCGCCAGCGAGGGCTGACCGCAGAGCACTCTACGCCACCATCGGCGCAACAGACGCTTGTGCAGCGATTCGAACATCGCGATCACGCCCTGCGCGGTGGTGTTGTCGGTGCGGTAGACCTCGATGCCAAGCCGCACGTAGACTCGCGACGCTCGGGCGCGCCCGCGGACCAATCCGAGCAGGACCGCCGTGAAGAGTGCGAGCGCAACGCAAGCTCTCGCGGCGCTCGCTTGACCCGACCGCGCCCACGCCCACACCCCCGCCCAAACGCCCGCGATGAACGACTCGAGGGCCTGCTCCAGGGTCCCCAGCGTGAGATGCGCTCGATGATGGTTTCCGGCCTCACTCAGCGCCGCTCCAAGACCACCGTCCAGGAACCATCCCGCCAGCGCGAGGATGGCGACGAGCGCGATGAGACCGAGGATTCGCCACAGCAGAAGACGCAGCAACTCGCCTGCTTGATCCGACCCGACGCCGGTATCGGGACGCCCCGCGCGAAGGACCCTCCAACGACGGTCCACTCACCGGCGGCGATGCTCAAGCTTGCGCGTATAACGATCGAATGGACGTATGGATGAGTACACGCTCGGGACTTCATCTCAGGCTGTACGCCCGCCAGACCGGCAAGACACCGATCTCTGGTCGCGTCCTGCGTCTGGCCGCCGCGTCAGCGTCTGCGGTCGCGCTGCTGCTTCTGGCGTTCCTGGCAGGGTCCGCGGGCGCGACGACGTTGACGTTCGGCAGCCCCCTCTCTGTATCCGCGGTCAAAGACACGGCCAACGACCTCAACTACCAAGGCAGCAACGTGCCGCTGCCCGGTTCGGTCTTTCACATCCCCCACGATGGCGCGGACGGAGCGCTCTGGAACGTGCAACTCCCGGTGGGCGATCCGACCGCCCCGGTGGCTGGGCAGGTGGTGAACGTGCGCCTGGAGGGATGCGCGAAGTCCAACGGTCCGGCGCCCCTGACCCAGATCCATTTCCAGACGCTGGCACCGCTGGCGGGAGGTGGCGCGAAGGTCGAACTCACCAGTCAGGCCTTCGAAATACCCGTCTGCGGTGTCGGCGGTGCGAGCGGATCGACCGTCAGCTCCTACGATCCGATCAACCTCTGTGTGGCCCAAGGCGACTACGTCTCCTTCAATGAGGAGGGCGGCTTCGTCTCCGCCCAGAGCGGCCCTCCGCCCTACCCCGCCGGCGTCCCCTACATGGTGATCGGCAGTGTGCCCGGCGCGACGATGGACTCGTTCATCCGCAACAACGGCGTTGGCAACGGAGCGGCGTTCTCGCCGACAGACACCACCAACCACGACGGCTTTGCCGCGAACGCAAACGAGGAACTGATGCTGCAGGCGACCCTCGCGACCGGTCCCGACGAGACACCGATCTGCCCCGGCGGGACCAAGGGCCTGCCTCCGCCCGGCTCTGTCCGCGTGTCTCATCGCCACGTCTTTCCGACGTTGACGATCCCCACGCCCCAGCTCGACGGGATGAACATTCGCGGTGTCGTTCAGGTCGCTGTCTACTGCCATTCCGCGGTCAGCTGCACCGGCACCCTGACTCTGCACTCGAAGGCTCATCGCGGCTCGTCGCGAACAGTGTGGTTGGGCTCCGCGCGGTTCTCGGTGGCCGCTCACAGCACGGGCAAGGCGCGCGTCCATCTCAGCAAGCTGGCGCGGCGCATGGTACGCAACACAAGCGGAGGACTCGGCGTCGAGGTCACCGGCGGTCCGGTCGCAGGCGCCAACCTGTTCAAAGCCGCGATCGCGGTTCACGGCGCCTGAGCACCGGGATCTCGATCGTTCAGCGTGGTCGAGCGGCCCGCTCGACTTCGACGCCGCGCTCGGTCAGATACCAGGCGTTGGCCGCTCCCTTCGCCTGACCTTCGCCTCGATTCTCGACCAGATCCAGCCGTCGTAGACGTGTCAGGAGCTTTGAGATCTGGCCCTGATCGGCGATGCCCGAGCCCTCGGCTATCTCACGATTGCTGGCGCCGGGACGTCCACCGATGACTACGAGGACACGAACGGTCCGATACGTGAGCCGCATCTCCAAGCCCTCGAGAGGATCGCGACTACTGCCATGCCCCCGCTGCCGAGCGGCTCGCCGAGGCGTTGGCGCCGGCCTTGCCAGCTCTTTACCCGCTGCTCGTGCTCCCATGTACGGGAGCACGATCATGCTCATCAGGGGGGCGAGCAACATCGAGAG
>DASXMO010000046.1:0-10925 GCA_036495605.1 Solirubrobacteraceae bacterium | reverse complement strand
TGCACATGGCAGATTCGCGGCGCGCGGCTGAGCTCGCGCTCGAACGCGCGCGGCCGACCGGACTGCATCTGAACCTCACCCAGCCATATAACGCCTCCTACGTCCCCGCGACCGTGCGCGAGCGCCAGCTGCGCCTGTGCGCGCACTTCTCCGCCCTGGCTCGTCGTCGCTGGACGCTCAGCCCCGATCCTCGTGTACACCGTCTCATCGCCGACGGCATTCGCGATCAGCTGGAGGAGTTTCGCGCGCGCTACGGGCGCGAGCCCGTGCACCTCGACTCCCACCACCACGTGCACGTCTGTCCCGACGTGTTCCTCTCGCGTGCGCTCGCACGCGGGACGCGGGTCCGCCAGGCGCTGTCGTTCGCCCCGGGAGCGAGAGGTCACAGCGTGAGGGGCCAGGTCAAGGGACTCGCACGCGCCGCCAAGCAGGGCTTGCTCGCTCGCCGCTTTCTCACCACCGAGCGGTTCTGGTGCGCGGGCGAGCTCTCCGATGGCGATGGGGCGATGCCGATCGCCGATGCCGCCACACACGCGGCGACCCACACGGTCGAGATCATGGTGCATCCCTCGTTTGAGTTGGACATCACCGTGCTGCGCTCCGGGCCGTGGCTCAGAGTGCTGCACGAGGCGCCGCTGGGCTCCTACGCAGCGCTGATGTCCAGTTGAGGCGGCGCTTCGCCCGGCGGCGCTCCGCTGAGGCAGCGCTTCGCCGGCGGCGCTCCGCCCGAGACGCCTTCTACGGACGTCCCAGCACGCGCTCGCGCCAGCCGCGCGATGGCAGGGCGGGGCACTCGGGCAGCGGCTCGCCCGCGAGGATCGCGGCCGGAACGCCTTCGGTCAGCCACTTCGCTTGGCCGTCCAGTCCCGGGAGGCGCTCGGCGGCGATGTTCAGGGGTGCGCGCAGCTCGGGTGAGCGCCGGCGCGTGTCGTGGGTGTCGGAGGCCACGTCGTGCACGAGTCCCTCGCGCAGCAGCTTGAGCGCAAAGCGATTCACCGTGCCGCCAAACCGGCCGGCCAGCGCCCCCGCGGTGATCGAGCAGAGCGCGCCCTGCGCGACGAGACCTTGCAGCAGCGCCGGATCGCGATGGAAGCCGGGGCAGCGCTCCGGGTGGGCCAGCAGCACCCCGTAGCCGTCGCTGTGCAGCCGTTCGACGACCTCCGTCAGTTCCCAGGCGCCGGAGGTGAGAGGCGACTCGATCAGTAGATAGGGGCCGTCGCCGAGTCGCAGTGCGTCGATCTCCTCCTCGTGCAGCCGCGCCAGCCGTCGTATCGAGATCTCACCGCCGGTCAGCAGCTCGAGCTCGATCCCTTCGCGGTCGAGCGCTTCGCGCAGCAGCTGCGCCGCCTCCAACACGCGCGGTGGATCGAGGTCGTAGGCGCGATTGATGTGCGGAGTGGCCACCAGCGTCCTGGTCCCTGCGGCGACCGCGCTGCGAGCGATCGCGAGTGACCCCTCGATCGTCTCGGGGCCGTCATCGACTCCGGGCAGGATGTGGGTGTGCAGGTCGATCACACCCTTAACGCTACCCCGCTTGGCGCCGGACTCCCGCGGTTGCCCGACCGACCCGCGTCGGCGCCGGCGCAGCGGCAGAGCAGCCGCTGCGGGCGCGTCGTTGTATCTGAGTGCAGGCATCCTCGAACGGGCCTAGGGGTTGTTGCTCAGCAGGCTCTGGACCGCGGTGGTGTAGGCGCCCTTGGTGGCCTGGTTTGACTGCAGGGCCCCGCAGTAGCCTTCGCGTTCGGTGGAGCCGCCGGTCCCCTGCTGGTCGCGGGCCTGGAACAGGTAGACGTCGCGCAGACGGCTCCCGTATTTGGCGCGCATGGCGGAGATGCTCGATTCGAGCGTGCTGGCGGCTTCGGCGTAGCTCATGCACTTGTTGAAGCCGAAGTTTTCCTGCAGGCAGCGGCCGTTGTCGCTGGAGATGCCGAACTCGGTCGCGTAGATCGGGATCGTCGCGGACGCGCCCTTGGCGGCGGTGCTGGCGAGGAGCCTGTTGATCGTCGCTTCCCACTGCGGACCGTAGGGGTGAACGGTCCAGCCCGCGACGAGGCTCGCGAGGTTGGGGACGGCCGCGAACATGTTGTTGACCCATGTCGGCGTGCCGCTGCCGCCGTCGTCGGCCTGAGCCAGCAGCCCGACGTTCGGGTTCACGGCCTGGATCGCCGTCACGGCGTCCTTGAAGCGGAGCGCGTAGTTCTGTGCGCGGGCGGCGTAGGAGGGCAGGGCGTACCAGTTGGAGGCGCTGCTGGTGTCGGCGAACTGGTAGGAGTAGCTCGTCTCGTTGCCGAACTCGATGTCGGTCACGGCGGCGCTCGCCGGGTAGCTCTTGCCCTGCCAGAAGCTTCCCCCAGGGCCGAACGCGGCGGCCCAGCTCGCGAGGTTCTGTGCTTCGGCGGTGCTCGGAATGCGGCCCTCGAAGCCCGCCAGCAGCAGCGGCCGCACGCCGGCCTGCGCGTAGGCGCCGATGATCGATTCCATCTGCGAGACGGGAGTGTTGATCGAGAACTCCATCCGGGCTGTGTGCGCTCCGAGCTGCTGGATGTAGGGAAGCTCGTATTCGATCGCCGAGCCCGCGACGACGCCCATCTCGAACGGGCCGCTGCTCACCGCGGCGGGCTGCGTCGGGGTTGGAGTCGCGACGGGGGCGGCGGGATAGGAGATCTTGACTTCCGGCGACCATGCGCTGCCGTCCACCGCCGTGCGGACGCTGTAGGAGACTGTGACGCCCGCAACGGCCGCCGGTGTGACCGAGGTACCGCTGACCTCCGTGTACTGGACCGCGTGGCCGGGCACTTTGGTCGCCAGCACGTAGGTGCTGACGTTGGCGACCGACTGCCAGGTGAGCTTCTGCCCGGAGACGCTGAGCGCCGGGGCCGACTGGGTGTTGGAGGTCGATGTCGCGGGATAGGCGATCGACTGCTGGTTGGACCACGCGCTTCCGTCGATCGACGTCCGCACGCTGTAGGAGACCGTGACGCCAGGCACCGGCGGGGGGGTGATCGATGTCCCGTTTACGACCGAGAACTGTTCGGCCTGGCCGGGGACCTTGCGCACGAGCACGTAGCTGTTGACGCCGGCGACTCGCGCCCAGCTCAGCTTCTGGCCGGTGACGTTCAGAACGGGGGCCTGCTGCGTCGCCGTGCCGGCGTTGCCACCGGTGGGGGGAGTGTTGTTCTTACCCCCACGGCGGGCGATCTTCGCGAGCTTCGTCTCGGCGCTCGCCAGCTGGCTGCCGGCGCGCTGGACGGCGTGTCGCGCGGACTTGCAGCGCTTGGGGTGATGGCGGTTGACGCTCAGGCAGTGCTTCAGCCTGCGAGCGGCGGATACAAGCCGGCGGTCGGCGCGCGTGGTGCGCCTGGCCGAGACGCTCAGCGAATGGGGGATCGCTCTGGATGCAGTGGCCATCACGCGAGTGGCGTGGCCTCGCGATGCCTCGGCGGCGGTTGCGCTCGCGCCGGCCGTCAGGATCAGCAGGCAGACGGCGGTCAAGATGATTGTGAGGCCGCGCCGCGTGGAGGTCGTGCGGGTATGGAGGGGAAACATCCTTGCTCCTTCGGTGGCCGGGCTGCCTGCTGGAGGCCCCTGGCTTTGCGAGCCCGCCTCGCGGCGGGGGTGCCTTTGTCGGGATGGGAAGACCGTCTGCCGGATGTGTCGCCGAGCGGTGAGTGCTCGGACTCCGGGCCGATCTGCCCCGTGCTTTGTCGGTGCAGGAGAGCCTTCGGACCGTCAACAGAGGCTTTTGAGCGCAGGTCCAGGGTCTGGACATATGTCCCCGTGCAGGGAAAACGCCGCCGCGGGGCCATCGCGCGGCTCTGTGCGCAGCCAGGCCCGGTTATGGCGCGAAGCCCAGGCCTGGCCGGCGGCGCGCCGCTGCGAGAAGCGAGACGTTCGCCGAGTTGCCCGCCTGAGGCAGCTGCCTCAGGCGGGGTGGCTATCCGGCGAGGATGCGGCCGAGCGCCTCGATCGAGTAGCGCTCGGCGGCGAGCTCGCGCCCGTGTAGGCCCAGCTCGCGCGCGACGCCCTCGCCCAGCGCGGTGACGATCGCCGCCGCGAACTCCTCTGCGCCCTCGGCGACGAGGCAGTGCTCGCCCTCGCGGACCTCCAGTCCGGCGACCGCGAGTGGGGTGGCGATCACGGGCAGGCCGTAGGCGAGCGCCTCGATCAGCTTCAGCGGGGTGCCGCCACCCTGCAACAGCGGCGCGAGCGCGCACGAGGCGTGCGCGTAGGCGTCGGCGAGGTCGGGGACGAAGCCAAGCGTCTGCACGCGCTGATCGCTGCTCGCGGGCCCCTCCAGCCCGCCGCCGACGAGCGTCAGGCGCGCGTCGGGCAGCTGCTCCCAGACCCGCGGGAAGACCTCCTCGAGCAGGAAGCGCAGCCCGTTGCGGTTGGGCTCGTAGGCGAAGTTCGCGACAAACACCGCGCGTCGCTCGCCGTTGGGCGCCGCGACGGGCGCGATCGCGGTGACGTCCACGACGTTGGGGACATAGCGCAGGTGCGCGGCGGGGCACAGCTCGTGCGCGGCGCGCATGTCGCTCTGGCTGACCATCCACGATTCGGATGCGCGCGCGAGCAGCCCGCGCTCGAACGCGCGCAGCGCGCGCGGGCTGCCGAGGCCGCTCGCATCGTGCAGATCGTGGCGGAAGCTCGACTCGAGATTGTGCGCGTTGTAGATCACCGGGCGCGTCCGCGCGAGGCCCGCCAGCGCGGCGGCCGCGGTCGGGCCGTCGGCGACGATCCGTCCCCGTTGCGGATCCTCCGCGAGTCCGCGTGCGGCCCGTGCGAGCTCGGGCGAGACGCCACGCGCGAACGCGTCGGGCACTCCGGATGCGCGCGCCGTGCCGTAGGCGAGCAGGCGCCGGGCGCCGCGCGAGGGCAGCACCTCGTGCAGGTCAATGCCGGGGATCGCCCGGAACGCCGCATCGGGCTCGGGTGCGCCGAAGCGCGCGTACAACAGGTCGAGCCCGTCGCCGAGCGCGAGCGCGCGCGCGACGCCGTAGGTGCGCAGCGCTCGCCCCGAGCCGAGCGCCGGGGTGTGGGTGGCGACGAGCAGATCCCTCACAGCGCGCCGATCGCCGCTTCGATCTCCCGCAGGCGCCGCTCCCAGGAGTGCGAGGCCGCGACACGCGAGCGCTCGGCGCGCCGCTCCTCGCTGTCCTGCGTGAGCGCTCGCTCGAGCAGCGCGGCGATTCCCGCGGCGTCCGGCGCCGTGGCGACCTCCGCGATCCCCTCGAGGGCCGGCAGCGGCGTGGAGACGACGGGGCGGCCCGCGGCGAGGTACTCGTAGACCTTCATCGGGAAGATGCTCTGCGTGAGCGCGTTGCGCGCGTAGGGGATCAGCCCCGCGTCGGCCGCGCGCAGGACGGAGGGCAGCTCGGAGTAGACGCGAGCGCCCAGCAGGTGCACGTTCGGCTCGGCCGCAAGCCCCGAGACGTCGGTGCGCGGGTCGCCGGGTCCGACCGGTCCGACGAGCGCGAACGACCAGTCGGCGCGCGCGCGCGCGAGCGCGATGAGCAGGTCGAAGTCGAGCTTCGTCTGCACGATCGCGCCCGTGAAGACGATCCGCGGCGTGGGCAGCGCCGCGAGCGCCGGATCGATCGGCCCCGCGGCGAGCGCGGTCGCGAACAGCTCCGTGTCGGCGACGTTCGGCGCGTAGAGAACATTGGCGGAGAGCGTGCGCATGCGCTCGGCCAGCGCGGGCGCGCTCGCCAGCACGAGGTCGGCGCGGGCGGCGAAGCGGGTCTCGGCGGCGCGGAAGGCGCCCGCGTCGATGCCGGCCTGCGCGGCCATGTCATCGACGCAGTGGTAGATCACGAGCGCGGATTCGAGCGTCTCCAGCAGCGCCTCGGCCTGGGGGACGTAGGCCCAGAGGATCGGGTTTGCCGCGAATCCCAGCCGGCGGGTGGCGCGGCGCACGAGCGCGGGCAGCAGGCGCGCGTTCAGCGCGCGCACCAGGCGGTAGCGGTGGAACGGCAGCACCAGCGGCGAGAGCACGTGCAGCCCGTCCGCGGACCGTGGCGGGGCGAGCCCGCGCCGCAGCCGGCGCACGATCCGGCTGAGGTCGCGGCGCGCGAGCTGGGGTTGGCGGAGGCCGAGCGACTCGACGAACAGCACGCGGTTTTGACGCGCCAGGCGCGACATCAGATGGTGCTGGTTGGTCCACAGCTCGGTGTCCCAGTCGGCGAACCCGACGCACACGATGTCGCGGCCGCGCAGGGGTGGAGGATCTGTCATCGCCGCCATGATCACAGGTGCTCCGGGCGCTCGTTGCCCAGTGTGCGAGCGGATCGCGGCGCCGTACGCAGTGGTCGCCCGGCGACTCGCGACCTCGGAGACGTGTGGAGCGGCCGCTACCCTCGCGCTGTGCCTGCCGCCCCTAAAGCCAGTGCTCGTGCCGTGCCGCCGCGCCCGCTGAGGGTCGGCGAGCAGGTGCTCTACAAGCTCGCCGGCCGGTTCGCCGAGCAGGCGCTGGCGGACCGGCTGCTCGCCGAGGGTCTGCCCGGCGTCGAGGCCACGGAAGTGCCGCCGCGCGTGCTCGTGCGGGTCGATGAGTTTCCTCACTACCTGGCGTGGGACGAGCCCGATCGTTTCGGCGCGCGACGCTACGAGCGCTTCCACGAGATCATGGCCGGCGCGGGCGCGCACTATCTCGTGGCGGTGCTCCCGCGCGTAAGCCGCGCGCCGCTGTCGCCCGCGGGCGCCGAGTCGCGCTCTCTGACCGATGAGGAGATCGCGCTGCTCAGACGGCTCGCGCGCGAGGGTGTGGGCATGGCGCTGCACGGTCGCGACCATCGCACCCGCGACGCCTCTCCGCGACGGCATTCGGAGCTGTGCGGACTCGATCGCGCTCAGACACGGGCGCTGCTGGAGCAGGCGCTCGCCGAGCTCGCGCGGCACGACATCCACCCGGAGGTGTTCGTGCCGCCGTTCAACCGCTTCGATGCCCGTCAGTTCGAGTGGCTCGCCGAGCGGTTCGCGGTCGTGTGCGCGGGCCCCGAGTCGATCGGCGCGATGGGGCTGCAACGCACCCCGCAGTGGCGTGCGCAGAGCGTGTACATGCCCTCCTATGCGCCCTACTACGGCCGCGCGGGCGAGCTGCTGCGGGCGTTGCCGCGTGCGCTCGAGCGGGCGCGGGGACCGCGGCTGATTCCGGTCGTCTTGCACTGGGGCTGGGAGGCCGATCGGGACTGGACCGAGCTCGAGCGGCTCGCCGAGCTGATCGCTTCCCACACGCTCCCCTGGTCAGACTTCCTGGCGCAGGTCGCGCGGGCGCGCTCCGTTGCGGCGAGCGCCGACGCGAGCGCGAGCGCGAGTCTGCCCCCGAGCACGACGGAGGTGGCGCCGTGAGACGGCTGGAGGAGCTGCGCGAGCGTTTCCCGCGCGTGGCGGTGGTGCACGAGTGGCTCACGAACCCCGGCGGCTCCGAGCACGTGGTGCTGGAGCTGCTGGAGATGTTCCCTCAGGCGGAGCTCTACACCTCGATCTACGGCCCCGGGCCGTGGCCCGCGCCGATCGCGGAACGCGATGTGCACACCTCCTATCTGAACCGCGTCCCCGGAGCCGCCCGTCATTACCAGAAGCTGCTGCCGTTCGTCAGTCGCGCGTATCGCTCGTTCGACCTCTCCGGCTATGACCTGATCCTCTCCAGCAACCACGCGTGCGCGAAGAACGTGATCACCCCGCCGGGTGTGCTGCACGTCTGCTACTGCCACACGCCGATGCGCTACGCCTGGGAGAAGCGCTTCCTGGAGGGAGAGGAGATCGGGACGGTCGGACGTCTGGCGCTGCCGGCGCTGCTGCCGCTGCTGCGCCGCCAGGACCGCGCCGGCTCGACCTCGCCGGACCTGTTCGTGGCCAACTCGCGCCACGTCGCCGAGCGCATCGAGCGCTACTACGGACGGCCATCTGTGATCGTGAACCCGCCGGTGGACGTGGAGCGCTTCCTCGGTCTGGCGCACGATCCGGAGGACTATCTGCTGGTGTTCGGCCGCGTCGTGCCCTACAAGCGCGTGGACATCGCCGTCGCCGCGTGCGCGCGGCTGGGGCGGAAGCTGAAGGTGGCCGGCGGGGGACGTGCGCTGGAGGGGGTGCGAGCGCAGGCTCCGCCCGGCGCGGAGGTCGAGTTCCTCGGCAAGGTCTCAGACGCTGAGTGCGATCGGCTGCTGAGCGGCGCGCGCGCGCTGCTGTTCCCCGGGGAGGAGGACTTCGGGATCGTGCCCGTCGAGGCGCAGGCGGCGGGCGTGCCGGTGATCGGCTACGGCGTCGGCGGGGCCACGGAGACGGTGCTCGACGGGCGCACGGGGGTGCTGTTCGACGAGCAGAGCCCCGCGGGGCTCGCCGGGGCGATCGAGCGCTTCGACGGGCTCACGCTCGATCCCGACGCTGCTCGCGAGAACGCCAGGCGCTTCGGTCGGGAGCGCTTTCAGGCAGAGATGGCCGAGGCCATCGATGGCGCTGCGTCTCGATGAGGTCGTCGACCAGCGTGTGTATCGCCTGCTGCTCGCGCACCGCGCGCAGGTTGTGATCGGAGGACTCGAAACCGTGTACTCGCAAGACGGGCCATTGCTCGAGGCGCTGTGCGATTCCCTCCACCTCGAGCTGGCGGTAGCCCGGCTCTTGCGCGGCATAGCCGAGGATGATCTGGACGCCTCGCTCCTGAAATCGGTCGAGCACGGCGCTCAGGGAGGGTGCGTCATCGACCTCTGAGGGCACCGCGTTGGGCCGCCGTCTCAGCCGCGCTCGCAGGCGACCCCGGATCCCCTTGGCGACGGTCACGAGCCCTTTGATGCTCACCTCTCCACGAGCGACCTTACGCCACCAGCTCGGCTGGAGCACCAGCAGCACTCTGCGCGTCGCGTCTGCTTGGAGCAGCGCCTTGGAGGAGGGTGAGGGGACCGTGTTCAGACCGAGCACGCCGACCACGCGTGGGTCGGCGACGGCCGTCTGCTGGGCCCAGTAGGCCCCGGAGCACAGCCCGATCAGCAGAAAGCGTGAGCCGTGTCCGCGCTCCTGCAGCGCGTCCATCACCCTGCGAACCTGCGCGATGCGCTCGGGATCCCAGTTGTGGGGCTCGCGCATCCCATCCCGTGGCCCGTCGCTGTCACCGATCGAGTGCAGATCCATGCGCAGTGCCGGCAGCCCGCGAGCGGCGTGGCGCCGCGCGATCTCCACCCACAGGCGGCTGGGGCCGCTGCAGCGTTCGGCCCAGGCCGGAAGGCAGATCAGGCAGAGATCGTCGCGTGGCGTCTGCGTCGGCTCCGTCTGCGCCGGCTCTGTCTGCGCCGGCTCTGCGAGCACGCCGAACATGACGCCCGACGGGTGCGTGACGGTGAAGGCGCGCTCGCGCACCACGACGCTCTCGATCTCGAGCCGCGCCTGCTCGCCGGCGGGTGGCGCCGCCTCGCTGGGCGAGGGCCCCGGGGCGCCGTCCTGCTTCAGCCATGCCGCGACCGTGGCGATCGTCGCATCGGGTACGAGCGACAGCTCGGGGCTGTCGAGCATGGCCTCATATCCCGGTCCGGGAGCGGTATCGACCGCGACGCCGGCCTGCGTCAGGTTCTCCACCAGCGTCGCGTCGACGCTCGCCCCGTCGTGCTCGAGCAGCAGCGTGCGGCGCAGAGAACCAACCTGCTCGCCCCGCGGTCGCAGCGTGCGGAGGTCGGCGATGGTGTCCGCGCTGAGGACATAGCCGCCGCACTGCAGCCAGCCGTCCGGCAACGTGGGATCCTCGCCGTCGGCCGCCGATGTCTGCAGTTTCGCGAACGCCTGCAATCTCCTCGTCTCCGCGCGCCCGCTCGGTGGCATGCCCCACAGGATGAGATCGTCGATCGCGGCTCCATCGGCGCTCGCCCGCAGCGCGAGCAGGCCACCGAGCCCGATGCCGATCGCCGCGATCGGCGAGCCGCTCGAGTGACGCAGCCAGCTCGCCGCCTGTGCGATCGCGGTGAGCCAGCTGTGCAGCTGCTGGGGGTCAGATGGTGTCCCGGCGCTCTGGCCGGAGCCCGGCAGGTCGAAGCGGAGCACCGCGTGTCCGGCTGCGGCCAGACGGTGCGCCCAGACCCAGCGGACCGGATAGGAGCCCATGTCTTCCCAGCCGAACGGGGCGCAGAAGAGGACCGCGGCATTGTCCCTCGCCGCGGATCCGACTGCCCTCCCCGTGCGGGTCCCGGGCGCGGGCTCGTGGTACATCCCGAAGATGGGCCTCGCACCTCCGATCCACACCGGCCGTGGCCGCGACGAGCCGCTCACCGCTCCCTCGATCCCAGCGCGTGCATCCGCTTAGAATGTCGGCGTCGACAGCTTCGTGCGGACCGTCTCCGGCCAGGCCTGCACGTCGAGGCCGTGCGTGCGCAGCAGCGCTAGCGTGATGCGCTCGAGGCCGAAGCCGAGGCAGGCGGTGTGCGCTGCGCCGCCGTCGGCCAGTTCGATGCCGTAGGCCGAGGCGAAATGGTCCTGGTGGTAGTTGAACGAGGCGACGGCCGTTGGCTCGGGGCCGGCGATCTGCACGGCGACCTCGAACTTGAGCTCCTGCTGACGCTGACTGGCCGCGAGCATCCGGCCCGAGCGACCGAAGAACGGGTCGGTGGCGACGTCGAAGCGGGCATCCAGGCCGAGCTCGCGCAGCAGCGCGACCGCGCGGTCGCGCCACACGTCGCGCCAGGCGGCCACGGTCTCGGGCTCGCCGATCCGCACGATCTCGCGCTGGTGGAACATCTGCATGCGCGCCTGGTCGCCGGAGGGCTCGTGGCGGAACACGTAGGCGCTGCCGGCGTCGACGGTGACACCGCCGACCGGCAGCCTGCCGCGGGCGGCGATCGCGGGGTAGACGGGGTAGCAGGCCGCGGGGGTGAGCACCAGCTCGGTCATCGACTGGAACTCGCTCCAGTCTTCGTGGCGGCTGGCGCGGCCGTACTGCTCGGTCGCCT
>DASXMO010000045.1:0-14300 GCA_036495605.1 Solirubrobacteraceae bacterium | reverse complement strand
CCCCGTCAGCGTCTCCTGCATATCCGCCGTGACGTCAGCCATGTGCGCTCCCCTTTCGTCGATGTGTTCCGAAGTTCAACTCGGCAGCTCCGAAGTTTCAATCATCGTACTCCCAGCCTTACCCGGGGCGGTTACCCAGATGTAGACGCGCGCACGAGCATGTAGCAATATGCTCTAGCGCGCACTGGGCTCCGCCGCCCTGCCGCGCCGATCGGCCCGGACGACAGACGGAGCGACTCCTCGATCGATTGGACGACGACCATGCTCCTAGCCACCAGCTATCCGTTCCTAGAAGTCTTCTGGACGATGCTCATCTTCTTCGCGTTCGTGATCTGGATCTGGATCCTGATCACGGTGCTGATCGACATCTTCCGACGTCACGACACATCCGGATTCGCCAAGGTCCTGTGGATCATTTTCATCATTGTCCTGCCCTACCTAGGCGTGTTCGTCTATCTGATCGCCGAGCACAAGGGCATGACCGAGCGCGCGATCAAGCAGCAGGAGGCCGCCCAGTCGCAGATGGACAGGTACGTGCAGTCCGTCGCGGCCAAGACCGATCCCACCGAGCAGATCGCCAAGGCCAAGGGCCTACTCGACACCGGCACGATCACGCAGGCCGAGTTCGACCAGATCAAGCAGAAGGCGCTCGCGGGGGCGTAATCAAGCTGGGGAGCGCATACCGCGCCGGCGCGAGCAACCCGCGCCGGCGCACGCGCTTCCGCTATGCCGACAGCTGCGGTAAGCGGCTTGGACCGCGCCGGTTAAAAGGACCGGCTCGCGGCTTTCCCACCCTTCTCACCCCGCCCCGATCAACCCGTCGCGGCGAGTCCGGTGTGCGCGTAGAACTCCGCCTCTTCGCGTCCCAGCTCGGTCACCGGATCGTCCCCATACATCCACTCGCGCGCGATCCGATGCCAGTTCGCGCGAGCGCGCAGCTGCGATAGGACCGCCAGGGTCAACATCTCCATGCGCCGGCCGAACAGGTGCTCGGGGCGCATGTCCTGATGGCGCATTTCCGCGAAGTAGCTCGAACGCGGGTCGGAGCTCTCGATCATCACCTCCGTCGCGACCTCCGGCGTCAGCTGCACCTCTTCGTCAGCGGTCGTGTACCACCAGATCGCCGCGCCCACGAACGCCAGCAGGTGCTCGGGATTCACGCGCTCGGGTTCGGGCAGGAACCCCGACTGCGCCAGCAGCCGGTGCAGCTCCGCGGCGTCGCCCTCGCACACCGCCCGCTGGCAGGCCAGCTCCAGCGCGACCGGCTCGCTGTCCATCCGCTTGAACAAACCGAAGTCGAGAAACGCCACGCGACCATCCGCCAGCAGCATGAAGTTGCCCGGATGCGGATCGCCCGAGAACTGCCGATGGCGATACAGGCAGCCGAGGAAGAACCGGAACACGATCTCGCCGAGGCGATCGCGCTCGGCCTGGGAACGCGTCTTCAGCTCCTCAAAGCCCACGCCCTCCACGAACTCGCTCACCAGCACCCGCTCGCGCGAGAGGCTCGTCACGACCTCCGGCACCACGATGAACGGGTGCCCGCGGAAGATACGCGCGAGCGTGCTCTGGTTCTGCGCCTCGAGCTCGTAGTCGAGCTCCTCCCCGATCCGCTCGCGGATCTCCTTCGCGATCGCCTTCGCGTCCATCCCCGGCGTCATCCGCTTGAACAGCCGCATGATCATGTCCAGGTTCTGCATGTCCGCGCGCACCGCCGCCGCGACCCCCGGGTACTGCACCTTCACCGCCACCTCGCGACCGTCGTGCAGCCGCGCGCGATACACCTGCCCGATCGAGGCCGCCGCGATCGGCTCCTGCTCGAAGGACGCGAACACCTCCTCGATCGGCTCTTCGAGGTCGTCCTCGATCACACGCCGCATCTGCTTGAACGACACCGTCGGCGCCGCGTCTCGCAGCTTCGCCAGCTCGCGCTGGAACTCCTCGCGGTACTCCTCCTCCACGAGCCCCACGTCCAGGAACGACATCACCTGGCCCAGCTTCATCGCCGCGCCCTTCATCGTCCCCAGCGCCGCCACGATCTGCTTCGCGGTCTCCAACTGCCTGCGCGCCAGCGCCTGTTCGGAGGCCTCCTCGCCGCGCGTCACGTTCGCCGCGCGCGTCCCGAACTGCTTCACCGCCTCTGTCGCCGCCAGTTTTCCGACCGTCGCCGTGCGACGCACACGCGAGGTGGGAATGCTCTTGTCGCTATCTCGCGGGGCCATACGCCTTGCATCCTAGGCGCTCGCCGACATCCTCCTCGCCACCTCGCCTGGGAGGCCCGCGTCCGACACGTCAGCTCAGGCGCGCTCGACTTTCGACCCGGGCACGATGTCGTCCTCGCCGCTCGGCCAGCGCACCCAGGCCTTCGTGCCGCCGTCGTAGTCATCGCAGGAGAGCACCAGCGTCGCCGGCTCCCCCAGCGCGGTGCAGGGCTCCGTGCCCTCGGCGTCAACACCCCGCCAGATGCGGATGAACGTGTTTCGCTCCCACTCCTCGCCGACCGTCGTCGCATCGGCGTGTCCCGGATGGATGATCGTCTCCGTCGGCAGCTCCATCAGCGTGCCCATGATCGAGTCCTTCAGATCGGTATACGTCGTATGCCCCGGAGCGCGCACCCCGCCGACCGAGCCTTTGAACAGCGTGTCGCCGGTGAACACCATCGCCTCGCCCCCCGTGAACCCGCCCGGCGCCGCGCTCACCGACGGGCGCTTCGCCGCCGCGCTCGGCTCGCTCACCAGGAACGACAGCATCCCCGCGGTATGCCCCGGCGTGCGCAGCGGGCGCACCTCAAGCGTGCCGAACCGCAGCATCTCCCCCGCCTCCACCGTTCCCACCTCGCCGAAGCCCTCGCCCAGCCCCTCGCGCTCCAGCGGGTGGATCAGCACCTGCAGCTTCGGCCAGCGCTCGCGCAGCTTCGCCACGTCGCACACGTGGTCGTAGTGGTGATGCGTCAGCAGGATGTGGCTCGGCTCGATCCCCGCGCTCTCCGCCGTCGCGATCAGCGGCTTGACAGGCCCGCCCGCGTCGATGAATACGCCGGCTCCCCCCACGCCGTCTGCGACCAGGTAGGTGTTCGATACGAACTGCGGGTTCGACGAGCGCTCGATCAGCATCGCGCCATCCTTGCACGAGTCGCGTTCGCGGTGCCACGCGCGTGTCTGACAGGCGCGCGCCGGACACGAGAGATCGACGTAGACTGCTCGCCATGCCCCTCATCCACACCTGCTACCGCATCACCGACATCGACCGGTCGGTGGCCTTCTACAACGCCCTCGGCTTCGAGGAGGTCGGGCGCATCCCGATCCGCGACGAGGCCATCAACGTCTTCATGAACATCCCCGGCGACGGCGACATGCCGCGGCTGGAGCTCACCTACAACTTCGGCGTCGACACCTACGAGCTCGGCACCGGCTACGGCCACATCGCGCTGAGCGTCGCCGATCTCGACGCAACCCTCGCCCAGCTCGCCGAGCAGGACATCGATCCCGAGAAGCCCCCCTACTCCGTACGCGAGGGCGGGTCGCGGCTTTGCTTCGTGCGCGATCCGGATGGGTATAGGATCGAGATTTTGGAGATGGCCTAGCTCTATCGTCACGCTATTGCATGTGCTACATTATGACGCACAATGGCTGCGACACATCCAATGCGCCCTACCAAGACGGTCGGGGTTCGTGAGCTGCGCCAGAACCTGAGCCGTTACCTGGAGCGTGTCAAGGAGGGCGAGACGCTTACCGTCACGGAGCGGGGGCATGAGGTCGCTCGACTTGTGCCATCACGTCCCGGCGTCGACCCCTACTACCTGAGACTTGCCGAGAAGTACGGCGCGACGATCCCAAAGGGCAACCTGCTCGAGACCATCGCGAAACTACCTCCCCGCGACAAACCGGCGCCGGCCGGGACAACAGACGCGATTCTCGCCGAAGACCGTCGTGACAGGTTCTAAGGAGTCGCGCTCAAACGTCTACGTAGACACGAGCGCCTTCGTTCGAGTGATGCTCGAAGAGCCCGACAAGAAGGCCATACAACGAGACCTTGCCGGGTTTGATCAAAGTGTCGCCAGCCGCCTCCTCCGTGTGGAGTTGCGTCGTGTCGGCAAGCGCGAGGATGCCATTGCAGAGGCCGACCTCATTCTCGACGACGTACTGCTGATCCCCATAGACGAAAGCGTCCTCGCCACCGCAGAGACTATTGCTCCTACCTCCGTCGGCACGCTCGACGCGATCCACCTCGCCACGGCGGTGCGTCTCGCCGAGGCCGGTGAGCTGGATGCGCTCATGACTTACGACAAGCGCCTGGCCGACGGCGCGCGCACACACGGGATCACCGTGCTATCGCCAAGCTGACCTCGCCCGCCAGCCAACGCCTGGACTTACTCGCGTTGAAGAGCTCAAAACGGCACAGGGTCAGATCATCGTCTGGTAGCGCCATCACACAAACCAGCCATACTTGGCGAGGTAGTGGAGCAAGAACCCAGCGGAGCAAGAACCCAGCGGGCGTTTGAGAGGAGTAGCAATGGCAGAGACCTTGAGCAGCATGATCGCCTCCGCACGCGCCGCGGTCGACGAGGTGGAGCCCACGGAGGCTTACGAGGCGCAGCGACGTAACGAGATCCATCTCGTCATCGATGTGCGCGAGCCACATGAGTTCGACGACGCGCATGTACGACATTCGGTCAACATCCCCCGCGGGGTGCTGGAGCTGCGTGCCGACGCCCAAGCACCATCGACCGACGCCACGCTTTCGGCCGACAGATCGAAGCGAATCGTCCTCTACTGCACCAAGGGACCCGGTGCGCGATCTCTGTTGGCTGCGCAGACCCTGCGGAACATGGGCTACGAGAACGTCGAGGTCCTCGGCGGAGGCCTCAACGCGTGGACCGAGGCCGGGCTCCCGGTCGAGCGGTCCTCATCTTGACCTCGATGGAACTCGGCCTGGCCACCTTCGCCGACGTGAACCCGGGCGCAGGCCCCGATCGCGTGGCGAAACGCCTGCAGGAGCTGCTCGAGGAGATCGAGCTGGCCGACCGGCTGGGGCTCGATGTGTTCGGAGTGGGCGAGCATCATCGCCCGGACTACGCGGTATCGGCGACGACCGTGGCGTTGGGCGCGGCGGCGGCGCGCACGGAGCGGATCCGGCTGAGCAGCGCGGTGACGGTGCTGAGCTCGGCCGACCCGGTGCGGGTGTTCCAGGAGTTCGCGACCGTGGACCTGATCTCGGGCGGGCGCGCGGAGATCATGGCGGGACGAGGCTCGTTCATCGAGTCCTACCCGCTGTTCGGGTTCGACCTCGACGACTACGACGAGCTGTTCGCGGAGAAGCTCGAACTGCTGCTGGCGCTGCGCTCCTCCGAGCGCGTTACCTGGTCGGGCAAGCACCGCCCATCGCTGCACGATGTCGGCGTGTATCCGCGCCCGGTGCAGAACCCGCTGCCAGTGTGGATCGCCGTCGGCGGCACACCCGCGTCGGTGGCGCGCGCGGGGGCGCTCGGGCTGCCGCTGATGATCGCCATCATCGGGGGTCAACCGGCGCGGTTCGCGCCGCTGGTGGAGCTCTACCGCGAGTCGGCTCGGCGAGCGCAGGCCGATGCGGTCGGGCTCGCGGTGGGAATCAACTCGCACATGTACCTCGCCGAGACCGCTCAGCGCGCACGCGACGAGTTCTTTCCGGCGTACTCGCAGATGATGAATCGCATCGGCCGCGAGCGCGGCTGGCCGCCGATGAGCCGCGCGCAGTTCGACGCGGGCTGCGAGCCGGAGGGGCATCTGCTTGTGGGTACGCCCGAGGAGGTAACGGCGAAGGTCCTCGCCCATCACGAGCTGTTCGCGAACGACCGCTTCCTCGGACACATCAGCGTCGGCGTGCTGCCGCACGAGCGCGCGATGCGCGCGACCGAGCTCTACGCGGGCGAGGTCGCACCGGCCGTGCGCGCGGCGCTGGCGAAGCCGGCGGCGCCAGCCGCACAAGGCTGACGTCGGCCACGCACCCCCACCGACCCGCGCCCCCGACCCCGCCTCGCCAGTCCAATGAGGGCATGGCGCGACGCACACCACTCAGGCGAGCACGCGTTTGCGGAAGTTGCGCAGGCCGAGCGCGAGGAACGTCGCGCAGAAGCCGACGAGCACGGGGTAGACGACATAGAGGGGCATGTGCGCCGCATGGGTGAGGCCGGCGCGAAGTCCCTCATTTACGTAGATGAGCGGGTTGACGAGCACGAGGATCTGCAACCAGTGGATGCCCGCGACCTGCACCGGCGCGAGCTTGGTCCACTGGTAGTAAGTGCCGCCGAGGAACGTGAGCGGGAGCACGACGAAGCCGAACATCAGCCCGAGGTTGCGCGCTTCGAAGGCGGTGCCGAGGAGCAGGCCGAGCGAGGTCATCGTCACGCAGGCGAGCGGGATCAGCGTGATCACCACCGGCCAAGTGACCGACAGATGCGCTTCGACGCCGCTGGCGTGCACGACGGAGGCGATCGGAAAGACGATCAGCGCGGCGATCAGCCCCTGCGTAGCGCCCGAGAGGACCTTTGCCACGGCGACGAGCCAGATCGGGCAGGGCGCCTGTACCCGGTCCTCGATCTCGCGCGTGAAGCCGAACTCGGTCGAGATCACCATCGCCACGGCCTGGATCCCCTGGAACATGATCGTGATCCCGACAACGCCCGGCACGAGCACGGTGGCGAAGGCCGACTCGGCGACCTTGCCGCCCCCGCCGCCGACGCCCTGGCCGATCGTGGGGAAGACGTAGAGGAACACGAACACGAGCAGGAACGGCTGCACGAGCGTGCGGATGACGAACTCGAGGAAGTTCTTGCGCAGCACGACGAGGTCGCGCAGGATCAGCGCGAGCAGCGCGGAGCGGCTCGCGGCCATCGTCGAGCGGGCGGGCTCGATCGCGATCTGCGGACGGGGCGCTGTGGTTGCGGGCGTTGCTGGGGCGGTGGTCGTTGCCATCAGTCGCGCAGCTCCTTCCCGGTGAGGCTGATGAAGACGGTCTCGAGGCTCGGTTCGGACACCGACAGGTCGGCGAGCTCAAAGCCCGCCGTCTCGGTAGCGTTAACGACACGGGGCACGAGCCGCGGCGCCTCCTTGACGTGCAGCTCGACGCCGCCCTCGATCGTGCGCGTGTTCGTGACCTCGCCAATCTCCTCGGCGAGACTCCGCGCGAGCACCTCCATCTCGCCGCCCGCGGCCTTGACCGTGACGATCGTGTCGGCGCCGACTGTGCGCTTGAGCGCCTTGGGCGTGTCGAGCGCGAGGATCCGGCCGTGGTCCATGATCGCCACGCGATCGCAGAGCTCGTCGGCCTCCTCCATGTAGTGGGTGGTGAGCAGGATCGTCTGGCCCTCGCCGTTGAGCTCGCCGAGGATCTCCCACAGCGCGAGGCGGCTCTGCGGATCCAGGCCGGCGGTGGGCTCGTCGAGGAACAGCACGGCGGGACGGTGGAAGATCGCGCGCGCCATCATCAGCCGCTGCGCCATCCCGCCGGAGAGCGCGTAGACCGAGGCCTCGGCCCATTTGGAGAGGTGCAGCTTCTCGAGCAGCTCGTCGGCGATGCGACGCGACTCGGCGGCGGAGATGCCGAACAGGCGGCCGTGGAAGTAGAGGTTCTCGCGCACGTTCAGCTGGCGGTCGAGCGTGTTCGTCTGCGAGACGATCCCGATCAGCTGCTTGGCGAGCGCCGGATGCGCGACCACGTCGATCGCGCCGACGTAGGCCGATCCCGAGGTGGGGATCACGCGCGTGGTGAGCATCCCGGCGGTCGTCGTCTTGCCGGCGCCGTTGGGTCCGAGCAGACCAAAGATCTCGCCGGCGCGCACGCTGAGGTCGAGCCCGTCGACGGCTCTGAAGTCAGAGCCGGGGTAGACCTTGGTCAGCCCGTCGGTTCTGATCACCTGGTCGGCGTCGGCCATCGCCTTTCAATGTACCCTGAACGCGAGCGATGGCGGACACGGGCAAGATCGCGAAGAACCTCGAGCGCTTCGCGCAAGCGGTGGCCGCGCACGATCGCGAGAACCCGACGCACACCGCCTACGGCATCGGCCTCGCCCACTTCGACATGGAGCGGCTCGGCTTCGACGAGGGCGAGACGGTGCTGCCGGGCATCACGATCCACGCCGACGGCAAGACGAGCGGCAACTTCAGGGTCCTCTGCGACGGCGAGCACGACGAGGGCGCGAGCGAGTCCGAGGAGGAGGTCGTGGAGGCGGTCGGCACGCAGTTCGTCCCCGCGGCCGTGCCTGTACGCGAAGACCAGTAGCGGGGATATCGCAACCGGAAGAACGGTCGTGCCGATGACGGGCGCGCCCGACGATCCAGTGGGGCGACGCTCAAAGAATCGGCCGGCGCAGTGGTCAAAGATCGACCGGCGCGACGGTCAGGCCCGCCCGCGCGGCGATCAGGCCGACGAGCCGCTCGATCGTCGGACACCGCAACCCGTGGCGCGCCCCCGCGCGCATGACGGCGCCGGGGATCGCGTCGAGCTCGGGTGGGCGCCCGGCGGCGATGTCGCGCTGCATCGAGCTGCCGAGCGTGTCGTGGGCGCGTTCGAGCTCGGAGAGGGCCGTCTGCGCATCGACGTCTTGTGCGCCCTCGGCCTGACCGACCGCGCTTGCCTCCTCGATCGCCCCCACGAGCTCGGCGCGCAGCTCGGGCGTGGAGCGGATCTCCCCCAGGAGCTTGTCGTGAGCGCTGGTGGTGCAGGCGAGCGCGTTCAGACGCACGAGCTTCGACCACATCACCTGCGCTTCCGAGCCCTCGGACACCGGCAGGGTTACCCGCGTTGAGATGCCCGCGCCTTCGAGCGTTCGCGCGAGCGCCTGCATGCCCTCGAGCGCAGCCTGATATCGGGTGGCCATATCGATCAGCAGGAAGCGGCTTGTATGGACGATCACTCCCGGCTCGGGGCGATCGGACTCGACGCGGATGGTGCTGGCCAGCACGGTGTCGGGAGCGAAGCGCTCGCGCAAGAGCGCGAGGTGATCGAGACCGTTGAGCAGCGGCAGCATGAGCCGCGGCGCGCCTTGGACGCGCTCCAGCGCCGAGCGCAGACCGGCGGCCTTGGTGGCGACGATCAACACGTCGACGTCCTCCTGCGCCGGCAGCGATGTGCAGACGCGCACGGACACGTCGAACTCGCCGAGGGTCACACTGCGCACGGACAGCCCCCGCCCGGCGATCGTCGCGGCGGTCTCCTCGCGGGCGAGCAGGCGCACGTCGTTGCCGGCGCGGGCCAGAGCGCCGGCAACCAATCCCCCGACGCCGCCGGGCCCGAGCACGGCAATCGTCCCGCAAGCGCTCATGCGCGATCTCTCAGCGGATCGATCAACACGCCCGGGTTCATGATCCCGCGCGGGTCGACCGCGGCCTTGGCACCCTGCAGGGCGAGCGCGAAGGGATCGGGCCGCTGACGGTCATACCACGGTCGATGGTCGCGTCCGACGGCGTGGTGGTGGGTGATGGTGCCGCCGTTCTCGATCACCGCATCGCAGGCGGCGCGCTTGATCGCCGCCCACTGCTCGACCTCCTCGCCGCGGCGAGCGGGCGCAAGCACGGTGAAGTAGGGGGCGGGACCGTCGGGGTAGATGTGGGTGAAGCGGCAGCTGACCTGCCCGGCGCCGCGCGCTGCGGGCGCCGCTACGGAGTCGACCGCCTCGCGCACGGCCGCGACGACGCGCTCATGGAAGGCGGGGAAGCGCGCCCAGGTGATGGCCGTCTCGAACGTCTCCGAGAGCACGCCCATCGCGACGAATACGTCGCGTAGGTAAGGCGCGCCGAGGAAGGCGCCGCGCCAGGAGCTCACGGCGTCCCCACCACCACGCTCGCCGCGTTCGTCACCCTTGCCACGCCCGCCGTGCCCCCCACGCGCTCCCGACGCGACGACGCCGCCGTGCTCGGCGCAGATGGCAAGCGCGCGCGCCATCCCCTCCTCGACCGGGTGGTCGGTGGACTCGAAGCCGAGCACGAGCAGCGAACTGGAGCCGTCGCCGGCCATCGTCGTGCGGGCTTCGCGCGCGTCTATGAGACGGCAGTTGGCCGGCGAGAGGCCCGCTTGGCTGAGTACGCGCACGCACTCGGCGCCGTCGAGAAAGCGCTCGAAGCGCACGCCCGCCGCTGCGCGATGCGAAGGTCGCGGCTGCACGCGCATCCACGCCTGGGTGATCACGCCGAGGATCCCCTCCGAGCCGGCGAGCATCCGATCGGGGCTCACGCCCGCGCCCGAGCCGGGCAGCCGGCGCGACTCCCATGCTCCCGCGGGGGTGATCGCGCGGGTGGACTCGACGAAGTCCTCGATGTGGGTGAGGAGGGTCGCGAAGTGACCGGCAGCGCGCGTGGCGATCCAGCCGCCGAGGGTGGCGTACTCGAAGGACTGCGGGAAGTGGCGCAGCGTGAGCTCGTGCTCGGCGAGCTGAGCCTCCAACCCCGGCCCCGAGGCGCCGGCCTGGATGAGCGCCGAGCGCGAGACGGGATCGACCTCGAGAACGCGGTCGAGGGCACTCAGGTCGATCGAGACGGCGCCGTTGTAGTCGCCGGCGAGCTCAGGGGTGACGCCGCCGACCACGGAGGTGCCGCCGCCGTAGGGGATCGCCGCGAGGCGCTCGGCCGCGCACCACTCGAGCAGCCGCTCGATGTCGCTCTCGTCGCGCGGGCGGGCGACGAGGTCCGGTGGATGGAGGAACCGGCCGCGAAAGCCGTTGACGATGTCGGAGTAGGACTTGCCGAGCGCATGCGTGGCGCGCGCGCGATCGTCGTCCGCGCAGATGTCCACGAGCGACGCCGGCGCGGCGAGGCGCGGCGCCGGCAACTCGAGCGCCTGGAGTGGAACAGCCGACTCGACCTCGCCGAGCGCGACGCCGCCGAGCGCCGGCCGCAGATGCTCGGCGAGCCCGGCCGCGGCCTCGCGCACCTGCGCGGGGGTGGGCTGCTGATCCTCGAAGCCCCAGCCCCAGTGCTTGCGCAGACGGACGTTCACTGGGCGAGTGTATGGGTCCCTGCTAGGTCCCTGCTAGGTCAGTGCTAGGTCCCTGCTAGGTCCCTGCTAGGTCAGTGCTAGGTCAGTGCTAGGTCCGCGCTAGGTCCGCGCTAGGTCCGCGCCGGCGGTACGCGTGAGCCCCCGCGGAGGCTCACGCGCCAAGTTCAAGCGGGCGATCCGCGCGAGCGGAAACCTGGAGCACTAGCCTGTAGCGCGATGACGAGCGAATCGCAGTCCGCATCCGAACCGCAACCGCTGCAGCCGCTGGCGAGCGCGAGCGAGCAGCCGCAGATCCTCGCGCGCGGACCGTGGCCGCTGGAGCGGGTGAGCGCGAGCTGGCGTGAGGATCACTACGAGCCATCGTCCGAGGACGCGCAGGCGGCGGACGCGGCGATCGACGCGCTACGCAAACGGGGGTCGCCGAGCCACGACGGGGTGGCGGCGCGGCTGCTCGGTTACACGCACGACGCCGAGGACGGGCTGGCAATGGAGCTGCAACCCCAGCGCTGGGCGCTGCGGCTGATGCCGGAGAACGCGTCGCAGAGCGTCGCGGCGCTGTGCGTGACGCGCTCGGCAGACGGGCGCTGGCTGGCGGGCAGGCGCGCGAGCTGGGTCGCGTCGTGGGCCGGGCGCTGGGCGCTGGGCGCCGGAGGCTCGGTCGATCTCGGCGAGAACCCCGCGAACACCCTCGTGCGAGAGCTCGCGGAGGAGTGGTCGGTGACACCCGAGCGAGTGCGCGGCGAGGCGCTCGTGCAGCTGCCGCACCGGATGGTGATGTTCGTCGGGCAGGCGTGGCTCGCGGAGGGGGTCGACGAGCAGGTGCGCCCCGACGCCGAGCACGACGAGTTCGCCTGGTGGCCGCGCGACATCGATCGCTGGCCGGCCGAAGCGGAGGCGCCGTTGCGGTTGATGGCGCGCTGGCTCTCGGCGGAGTGAGCTCGCCCCGAACGCCGGACGCAAGGCCGCGACCGACGTATGTGGGACCGCTCACGCGGGGTCGCCTGAAGTGGGTGTCGTTCGGCCACTCGTGCATCTACACGGCCCTGCTGGTGTGCGCGTTCGTGGCGAGCAAGCCCGAACCGCTGACGTTCGTGCTGGGTCTCGGCCACGGCCTGCTGTGGATCGCGATGTCCCTGACCTGCATCGTGTGCGCGCGCATGCGCCTCGTCTCGCTGCGGCTCGCCGTCGCCGTGGCCGTGCTGGGCGGGATCGGGCCGTTCTTCGGCAGCTATGAGTTCGTGCGCGAAGAGCGCCTCAACCCCGAGGACTCCGGGCGAAGCGAGTCCGTGAACACTCTGTGAAGAACCTCACAGCGCGCCGGTGATGTCCGGCGGCGAGGGACGCTAGAGTGAAAAGACATGGCGTCGGGCACCACCACTCAGCAGACAATAGATGTCGTGACGCCCGCTGCTGGCGAGTCGGTGACCGAGGGGACGATCCTCGAATGGCACGTGAGCGTCGGCGATGCGATCAAGCTCGACGACACGATCGTCGAGATCTCCACCGACAAGGTCGACGTCGAGCTCCCCTCGCCGGCCAGCGGAACGGTGACGGAGATCCTCGTGCAGGAGGGCGACACGGTGACCGTCGGGCAGGTGATCGCGCGGATCGCTCCGGGCGACGGGACTTCACCCGACGGCGCCACGGCCGGCGGCGGCGCCGGCGTGGGAACGCGGGAGCCCGGAGGTAACGGCACGGGCGCAGCGAGTTCCGCGGGCGCGGATGCGGGCGCGACGACGAGCACCCCACCGGCGACAGCGGACGGACAGGGCGTCCCCGACGGCGCCAAGATCTCACCCGTGGCCGCGCGCGCGGCCGCGGCCGAGGGAGTGGACCTCGCGAGCGTCGCCGGCAGCGGCCCGGGCGGGCGCATCGTGAAGTCCGACGTGCTCGGGGTCGCGAACGGAGCCGCCGGCACGACTGGCAACGGCGCGCGCGCAGCGAGCGCGCAGAAGCCCGTGGGCGCGCAGCAGCTGAAGGGCGGGAGCGCGGCGCTCGCGAGATACATGGAGCAGTCGCGTTCGATCCCGACGGCGACGAGCTTCAGGACCCTGACGGTGAGCACGCTGGATGCGCGGCGCCGCGAGCTGAAGGCCGCGGGCAGGCGCGTCTCTTACACGCACCTGATCGCCTACGCGATCGCGCGCGCGGCGACGGGGGACAGCGCGGTGATGGCCGACCATTACGCCGAGATCGACGGCAAGCCCCACCGCGTGCAGGACGGGCAGGTGAACCTCGGGCTGGCGGTGGACGTCGAGAAGAAGGACGGCTCGAGGACGCTGATGGTGCCGGTGATCGCCAACGCCGGCGGGATCGGCTTCGATGCGTTCTTGACGGCGTACGACGCGCTCGTGGAGAAGGCACGCACGAACACGCTCACCGCGGACGACCTGCAGGGCGGGAACATCACGCTCACGAACCCCGGCGGCCTCGGCACGATCGCCTCGGTGCCGAGACTGATGGTAGGCCAGGGCACGATCGTGGCGACGGGTTCGATCGCCTATCCCGTGGGGTTGGGCCAGATCGGCGAGATGATCGGTGCGGAGAAGGTCATGACGATGACCTCGACGTATGACCACCGGATCATCCAGGGGGCGGAGTCGGGTCGCTTCTTGGCGAAGATCGAGGAGTACCTGCAGGGCGAGCACGGCTTCTACGAGGACGCCTTCTCCGCGCTGGGCGTCGAGCTGGGCCCCCTCCCCGCCCCGCCCGCTCCGGCGGCGGCCGCGGCGGCCGCCGCGAGCGAGACCGCGACGCAGGCGCCGGCGGCGAGTGAAGAACTGCTGCAGGCGGTGCAGGCGGCGAGCACGCTCGTGACGCGCTTTCGCAGCCACGGCCATCTCGCGGCGAGACTCGACCCGCTGGGCTCGGAGCCCGAGGGCGAACCGGGGTTGGATCCCGAGGCGGTGGGGCTCACTCCCGCGATCACCGCGCAGATCCCGGCGAAGATCCTGCACATGTACGTGCCCGGGGCGACGCTCGCGGACGCGCTGCCGCACCTGCGCGAGACCTACTGCGGGACGATCGCGTATGAGATCGAGCACATCGCCTCGCACCGCCAGCGCGTGTGGCTGCGCGAGCACATCGAGGCGGGCGCCTTCCGCGGGCCGTTGACGAGCGATGAGCAGCAGACGCTGCTCAAGCGGCTGATCGAGGTCGACGCGCTCGAGCGCTTCATGCACAAGGCCTACCTCGGCCAGCACCAGTTCTCGATCGAGGGCCTGGACATGACGGTGCCGATGCTCGATGAGCTGATCCAGCTCTCGGCCGCGCACGGCGGCCGGGAGGTCGTAATCGGGATGGCCCACCGCGGCAGGCTGAACGTGCTGGCG
>DASXMO010000044.1:0-17721 GCA_036495605.1 Solirubrobacteraceae bacterium | reverse complement strand
TATGTGGACAACCCTAAGGGCAAAGCTTCGCCGAGCGCCAACGCAGGAGTTATCGATGAGTTCAACGCGGCGACCGGGGAAACATACAGTTGTCAGTGGCCGTCGCCGAGCGCAAATCCCGTCAGCATGGCGGCCGCTGGGGGTAATCTCTTCGTCCTCGTACCGAGCGAAACGTCAGGCGTTCTTATTGAGTACCACAACTGCGGCGAAAAACTCTTGGAACAAACGGGTATCGAAACACCGGCAGAAAGCTTTCTGCTCGAACCACTCGCAAACACTAATTTCGAAACCAAGGGAGCCTTGTCGGGCGTTGCGCTGGACTCCGTTGGAGATGTCTATGTCGCGGATACCGATCACAAAGTCATCGATGAGTTTGATCAATCGGGCAAATATCTTGGTCAGATCGACGGCGGGGCGACACCGTCGGAACATTTCGTCTATCCTGGAGGTATTGCGATCAACGCCTCCGGAGATGTCTACATCGCCGACTATGATCCGACGTTGGCACTCGGCCAAGCAGAAGGCGTGGTCGACGTCTTTGGTCCGAGCGTTTCGCAGGACACGCTCAACGTGGTCGTTACTGGAGGGGCGATCAAACGGCAGGGTGAAGGAGGCAACTCGTCCGTCTCGAGTTCTCCGGCAGGCATCGAGGAAACGCGTCCCTGTTTTCCCAATCACGGTTTGGTGACAACGGGGGCGTGCGAATCGTTTTCAAAGACGGTTGACAAGGTATTGGGATGCGAAGATATGTGCTCCGCACAGTTTGCTCCCGAGGAAGTGGTTCTCACGGAGGCGCCGGTGTCGGGAGTCCAATTTTTGGAATGGAGTGGCTCCGACTGTACCGGGTCGAAAGAACCGACCTGTAAAGTGATACTTGCAGGCGACGCCCAAGTCACGGCGAAGTTCAGGTCTATCGCAGAATCTCCCGTGGAAGTCAAACTGACCGGCACTGGTTCAGGAACCGTGAGTTCTCAGCCTCTAGGCATCGAATGTCCATCTGCTTGTTCATCGCCGTACCATAACGGTGAAAAAGTCAAGCTTACGGAGACGCCGAATTCGAGTTCGACGTTCACGGCCTGGTCGGTCTCCGGAGCCATGGTGATCAAAGGCTGTTCGGCGATGGAACGGGAATGCGAACTCGAAGTGACAGGCCCCATAAATGTGCAGGCGGAATTCACGGGAGTTACGCAGCATACGCTGACCGTCGCCGAGACAGGCGGGGGGGGTGGGACGGTGGTATCGACCGACGAACCTCCCGCAATCAAATGCCCGAGTACCTGCGCGCATTCGTACAACGAAGGCGCGGTCGTCACCCTTATGGCGTATGCGGGTCCGACGTCGACGTTCGCCGGGTGGACCGGTTGCGAAGCGGAACCGCGACCGGACGAGTGTCGGGTGACACTTGCAACCGCACTCGAAGTCAAAGCCGACTTTGCGTTGGTCCCGCAGGAGGCATTGACCATCATTAAGACGGGCGCCGGCACGGGCACGGTTGTGGATGCCACTGGGGCGATCGATTGCGGGCAGGTATGCGCGCACGATTTCAACCAAGGCACGACTGTCACGCTGACCGCGACGCCTGGTGCGAATCTGGCCTCCGCGTCGATGTTTACGGGCTGGTCAGGCGCTGGCTGTTCCGGCACGGGCCCGTGCGAGGTCACGCTCTCTGTGGCGAGTGAAGTGATAGCTACATTCTCGTCGGCTGGGCTGGCAACGTGTCCCGACGAAGCGTTGCGTGCGGTCGCGGATGTCAATCCGTTGACCGGGAAGCCCGCGTCGAGCGAACTCCCGGAATGCCGAGCGTACGAGCTCGTCACGCCTCCATTCAAGGAGGGTGCGCTGACGTCTCTCACGGCCGTCTCACCCGACGGCTCGCGTGTGATAGTCAAATCGCTTGGTGACTTCGGCGACGCAGGCAACAACCCCAGTAACTTCGGAGCGACGTATGAGCTTCGCCGCGGCCCGTCCGGCTGGAACTCGACGAACCTCGATCCGCTGGCCTCGCAGTACCCGTGGGATCAATATCTCGATGCGAGCCCGGATCTCGGGACCACGCTCTGGTACTTGCGCGCGACTTCGCAATCGTTGTACGCCGCCGACCTCTATGTACGCGAGACAGATGGTGCGCTCGGCGACTTGGGACCGATCCAACCTCCGTCGGCCTCCGAAGGTCCCCCAGGTACCGGTCGCCCCCCCGAAGCGGGGATCGGCGACATACTCGATCATTTCGGATTCGCGGGGGCCTCGAGCGATCTTTCGCACGTACTGTTTGACATCTCCTCGGTTCCTGCGGCAGTGGGCCTCCTGAAAGGAGTCGACCCCCTATGGCCGGGCGATAAAACGGCCGCCGGCGTATCGCTTTACGAATATGTCAAAGGCCGGGGTGGTCCCCCGGAGCTCGTCGGCGTCGATGACGAGGGCGAATTGATCGGGCGATGCGGCGTAGTCCTCGCGCACGGCGCGCACCCGGTCTCGAGCGATGGCTCGATTGTCTATTTCACTCCGATGGGCAAAGATCAGCAGACGTGTAGTAGCGCTGTTCAGCCGCCAGTAGCCGAGCTGTTCGCGCGCATCGATAATGGACAGCCGACGGCCCACACGGTCTCAATCTCCGAGCCCTCGGCGCAGGACTGCGAAGCCTGCGATACGACGACCGGCCTGAAGGACGCGGTCTTCCAGGGCGCCTCCGAAGACGGCTCTAAGGTCTTCTTCACGACCCCGCAGGAATTGCTGCCCGGACGGCGTGGAACGAACCTGTACGAGTATGACTTCCAGGCGCCCGCTGCTGGCGTGGGGCATCCCGACGGCAGGATCACCCCCGTCACCGATGGAGAACCGCCCGCGGCCAATCCGGAACTCGAGGGTGTGCTGGCCATCTCTACCGACGGCTCGCACGTCTACTTCGTCGCGCGGGCCGTCCTTGCGACCGGGACCAACGGCGTCGGCGCACAGGCCCAGTGGGGCGCCAGCAACCTCTACGTCTACGACGCGAACTCCGGTCATACCCGGTTCGTGGCAACGCTCGCGGCCTCCGATGGCATGCCGCGCACGGCGGTGACTCCCGACGGTCGCTTCCTCGTCTTCGCGAGCAGCGCTCAGCTCACCCCTGACGACACCTCGAGCGTGTCGCAGATCTTCCGTTATGACGCGAGTACGGGCCAGCTGTTGCGCATCTCGATCGGGCAGGAAGGCTTCGCCGACGACGGCAACGACGGCGTCTTCGGTGCCAGGCTGGGGGAAGCGGAAGCGAACGTAAACGCCGGACAGGTCGCTCGCGCACCGGTGACCATCTCTGCCGACGGCTCACGGGTCGCGTTCGAAAGCTTCGACGGTCTCACTCCCCGCGCCGTGAACGATCGTCTGATCGGCGAAAGTGAAAACAGTCCGGGAGTGCTCACCCCCATCTACGCAGACAACGCTTACCTATGGCACGAAGGCGCCCTATCGTTGATCTCCGACGGTCGTGACGAGATGTTCGTGGCCGGGAGTCGCTCGTCGGTTGGGGTCCTTGGCCTGTCCGCATCAGGCGGGGATGCCTTCTTCACGACATCCGATCAACTTGTCGGGCAGGATGGCGACACTGAGCAAGACGTCTACGATGCTCGGATCGACGGCGGCTTCCCGGCGCCGTTGCGAGCGCCTTCCTGTGCGGGTGAGGAATGCCAGGGGTCGGTAAGCACGCCTCCCGTGCTCGGCTCTCCCCCGAGCACGATGGTTCCTGGAGAAGGCGACGCCCTCGCATCGATCTCCCCTGTTCCTGCAAGGGCTCCACTACGCGCACCGGCCACGTCAAAGCGCAAGCCGCTCAAGTGCTCCAAAGGCAAGAAGCTGATCCGCGGTAGGTGCGTGAAGGTCAAGACTCGCAAACGCTCAAAGGGGAAGCGCGGTGCGCTGAAGAGTCGGACACACGGGAGACGGAAGTGATCCCGGGTCACTCGATCCGGGATCTGGCCGACGTGTGGCGGTGCCTGTGCGGCGTGGTGTTCGCGGCGTCGACGCTGGCGGTGGCGGCGAGCAGCGCCCAAGCAGTCACGCCGGTGCCCGCCTGGCGTGTTGTCTCGGTTCCCGCTCCGACTGCGTTCTCGAGCAATCCGCAGTCGTTTGGAGCTTGCTCCGGTTGCGCGGACAAGTACACGATCTTGCTCTTCAACGTCGGTGCGCGCAGCAGCGAAGGGATAGTCACGGTCACCGACACACTGCCGGCGGGCCTGACGACCGTGGCGACGCCGGGTGCGGAAAACCTCAACGCGCACGAATGGCAGTGCGCGCCCGCCGGGGCTGGCCGGTCGAGCGTCACGTGCACCGACTCGGTCGACTCGATCGGGCCCAATGGGGGCGTCGCCTCGCCGCTGCGCATCGAAGTCGCGGTGGCCGGAGGCGTGCCGTCGAACAGCACGCTCTTCAACCGGGTCGAAGTGTCGGGCGGGGGCGCTGCGCCCGTCACGATCGAACAGGAAACGAATATCAACCCCTCGCTCGCACCCTCCTTCGGCGTCTCTGAACTCGGAACACTGTTCGCCGGCCCCAACGGTGACGCTGACACCCAGGCCGGCTCCCATCCGAGTTCCTTCACGCTCGGATTCGACGCGACAAGCGTCACGAACACAGTCGAAGGCGAGGGCCACCTCGACAACCCGACGAAGGCCGTCGAAGATCTCAAGGATGTCGTCGTCGACCTGCCTCCCGGGTTGGTCGGGGATCCGCTGGCGACCCCCCGCTGCCCGCTCTCCGCGCTCGTCCTCAACAGTACGGGGGTCGACGGTTTCGGCGACTCCGCGTGTCCGCCGGACACGCGGGTCGGCACGGTTCTCTTTAACGACGGGGGGGGGTACGGAGGCGACAGCACTGCATCCATCGCCGACCGGCGGACCGTCTACAACATGGTACCCGAGCGGGGCTACGCGGCCGAGTTCGGCTTCACGTTCGCGGGTTATCCGTTCCTGCTGTATGCGAGTGTCGTGGGCCGCGGCGCCACCACGCACGTGCGCGTCACGGTTCCTGGGGTCCCGGGAGTAGGGGTGATCCCCATCCAGGGCGTCCTCAGCAGCTTCTTCGGGGACCCCGCGCTCGCGAACGGAGAAACCGGTCCGGAAGTCCCGTTCTTCACGAACCCCTCGCGCTGCTCGAGCACTCCGCTGCTCACCGCGATCCACCTCGACTCCTACGAGAACCCCGGAGCTCATCTGTCCGACGGCGCCCCCGACCTGTCCGACCCCGCGTGGAAGGGCATGACGGCGGAAAGCCCGCCGTTGACCGGCTGCGAAGCACTCGCGTTCACGCCGGGGATCGACGCGCAGCCGACGAACAGGGCAACGGACGCCCCCACGGGTCTCGCCTTCCATCTGCACATCCCTCAGGCGGAGGAACCCGAAACCCTCGGCGAGGCGGATGTGAAAAGAACGGCCGTCACGTTGCCGGAAGGGCTGGTCGTGAACCCGGCCTCGGCCGGAGGTCTGGCCGCGTGCAGCGAAGAGCAGATTGGACTAGAAGACAACGATCCGGCGCAGTGCCCGCTCGCGTCGCAGCTGGGTACCGTGCAGGTCAGCACTCCCCTGCTGGACCATCCGCTCCCGGGCTCTGTGTATCTCGCCACCCAGGATCAGAACCCGTTTCACTCCCTGGTCGCGTTGTATCTCGTGATCGATGATCCGGCGACGGGCATAACAGTGAAGCTGCCCGGGGAAGTCAAACCCGACCCCGTCAGCGGCCGGCTGACCGCGACGTTCGACGAAACCCCGCAGGTGCCCTTCGAAGACTTCAAGCTGGAGTTCAAGAAAGGCCAACGCGCGCCGCTGGTGACCCCTTCGTCCTGCGGCTCCTACACCACGAGCACCGACATAACCCCCTGGAGCGCGCCGCACACGCCCGATGCGCAGCCCACGAGCACGTTTGCGATCGACCAGCGCTGCGCGACCGGCGGGTTCTCACCGTCGTTGGTGGCCGGCACGAGCGATCCTCGCGCCGGGGCCTTCACCCCATTCAGCCTCACGTTCTCGCGTCAGGACGGAGAACGCGACCTCGGCGGCATCGAAGTCACGACTCCTCCGGGCCTGCTCGGCGATCTGCGGGGTGTGAAGCAGTGCCCCGAACCGCAGGCCGCCCACGGGGAATGCGGCCCCGATAGCCTTCTCGGCGAAGCCGTCGCGACCGTGGGCGCGGGCAACGACCCCTACACCGTCACCGGCGGACGTGTGTACCTCACAGGCCCCTACGGCGGCGGTCCGTTCGGACTCTCGATCATCGTCCCCACGGTGGCCGGGCCGTTCACGCTCACCGGCAACGGCGGGTTCGGCCGCGAGATCGTGCGCTCCTCCATCCGCGTCGATCCCCACACCGCGCAGATCACGGTCCTCAGCGATCCACTGCCGAGCATCCTCGAGGGCATCCCGTTGCAGATCCGGGCGGTGCACGTCGTGATCGACCGTCCGGACTTCATGTTCAACCCCACCAACTGCGAATCCGCGAGCGTCAGCGCCAAGATCTCCAGCACGCCACCCTCGCCGGCAAGCGCGAGCACGTCGAGCCCCTTTGCGGTCGCCGGCTGCGCGAGCCTTCCGTTCAACCCCTCGTTCGCTGCCTCCACCGCTGGCCGCACAAGCAAAGCCGCCGGCGCCAGCCTGACCGTGACCATCTCTCAGCGAAGCGGGGAAGCGAACATCCGCAAAGCCGACCTGCAGCTCCCACTGGCCCTGCCGGCGCGGCTGACGACGTTGCAGAAGGCGTGCACGGAGGCTCAGTTCGCCGCCAACCCTGCCGGCTGCCCCGTCGGTTCGGACATCGGCACCGCGATTGCCACGACCCCCGTATTGAGCTCCCCGCTCGTGGGTCCGGCCTACCTCGTCTCGCACGGCGGTGCGGCTTTCCCGGACGTCGAGTTCGTGCTGCAGGGCGAAGGCGTGGAGGTCGTCCTGGACGGCGCGACCGACATTAAGAAAGGCATCACGTACTCGCGCTTTGAAACCGTTCCGGACGCTCCCATCAGCAGCTTCCAAACGATCCTCCCCGAGGGTCCCCACTCGGCGCTCAGCGCGAACGCGAACCTGTGCGGCCAGCGCCTGCTGATGCCGACCAGCCTCACCTCACAGAGCCACGCCGTGAAGATCCAGACGACGGTGATCGCTGTCACCGGGTGCCCGAAGCCCTCCGTCAAGGTCCTCAAGGCAAGGGTCAGCGGCGGCAGCGTTCTCGTCACGGTCGTGACCTCCCAACCGGGCGTCGTGACGATCGGCGGCAGGTACCTGCGCAGGCACGCTCAATCCTTGAGCGCGGGTACGCACCGGCTCGCTCTTGCCCTCACGCGGAGCGGCAGAGCGGCGCGAGCTCATCGCCGTAAGACGAAGATCGAAGTCGTCCTCCGCGGCGAACACGGAACCGTGCGGGGATCCGCTGGCCTGAAGCTCTAGTGCCAGGCGGGGTGTGGGAGTTGGAAACGCTGCTTGCGGTGTACCCCCGAAACGAATACGGTCGCCACGCAGGATCCATATCTGGTAGAGGCAACAAAGAGAAAGTGGGATAGAACATTATGACGAGTCGTTTCGCAGAACTTACGCGCGCTCGCAGGCGGGCGTGCATAGCGGTGCTGGCCCTCGCCGTGCCGCTTGCGGCGTTGGGGGCGATGGCCTCCTCGGCGCTCGCGACGCCCAAAGGGGAATTCGCTCCCTTCGCCGATTGTCCGCTGTCGACCCCCGGCCTGAGCGGCTGCATCGTCGCGAAGACCGAAAGCGGCGAATTCATCATTGGTAAAAAGACCGTTCCGATCAAAAATGTGATCACTCTTCAGGGTGGGTTCATCGAAAACAGAAAAACCCATGCGCTGACGTTTGTCGGGGCGGCAGACGGCAACACGCTCTCCAAAACGCCACAGAGCGTTCCTGGTGGCCTGGCGGGCTTGGTCAACTGCCCCGAAATCAGCAACTTCTTCGAGCGACTGGCCTGTGAACTGGTCTTCGAAAACAAACTCACGGGTGTGACGGCCACAACCGAACTGGCGGCGCCGGCGAGTTCTATCGGGCTCAACGAGCTCAGCCTCCTCACGGCCACGGGAACGGCGCTGTCGTTGCCGGTGAAGGTGAAACTGGAAAACCCCCTGTTAGGCGAAGAATGCTACGTCGGATCCAACGCCAAACCGGTCGTCATCGAACTCACCACCGGCACGACGAGTCCGCCCGAACCAAACAAACCAATCAAAGGCAACACGGGGACTCTTGAAAGCAACGAAGCCGGTTCGATCTTGACGATCTCGAAAAACTCGCTCGTCAACAACTCGTTCGCGGCGCCTGAAGCCGAAGGCTGCGGTGGGATCTTCTCGTTCCTGATCGATCCGATCGTCAACGCTTCGGTGGGGGTTCCTTCAGCGGCCGGGCATAACACGGCGATCCTCAACGGGACGCTGAAACAGGCTGGTGCAGAAGAAGTCGAAGAAAGCGAATAACGCAGTAAACAGGCAGCAAACGATCGCGGCTTCGTGGCCGTGACGTAGTAAAGCAGTGCTCAAGGGCCTGCCGCAGGGATGCGGCGGGCCCTTCGTGTGCGCCGTCGGGCATGTCGCCGCGCCACGGCCTGTCGGAAACACGACCCCACGGCGGCTCTCCGCGCGTGTACAAATATCGATGATCCCCGCCGTCCCTCTTCCGGCGGGGAGCGTGCTCGGTGACCGAGCCGGTCCCGTGCCCGGAGGTGTCCCCGGGCGTCGTGGCTTCCGCAGGCCGCGGCGCTCGGGGCGAAGTCCTAGAGGCGCCTGCCGCACGGCGAGGCCAGGGGCCCTCCTCCAGCGGACATCTCTCTACGTTCCTCGGTTCCAGCCGTCAGATTTGCCTAGCGGTTTCGAAAGATGCTCCCGAGCCCCGTGAGTGAGAAACACCATTGGCAATATCTGATAGTCGGAACTAAAGTTAGCAAGTGAACGACATATGAGATCTCGTCTTGGTCGCCGCACAGGGACGTGCACCGCGGCTGAGTGCTTGGGCATCGTCCTTACCTCTCCGGCGATGCTCAAGCGGAGATCGAGGCGTCCCCCCGACGATGCCAGGTCTCCGCGGGCGCCGCAGCCATTGACGGCGCGGCGCCTGTGAAGACCTGTCGCTAGCCTGGGGGACGGTGCCACTGTCGAGCTTCGATCCGCGTGTACGCGCCTGGTTCGAGGCGGCGTTCGCCGAGCCCACCCCCGCTCAGGCGAAGGCGTGGCCGGTGATCGCGCGCGGTGAGAACGTGCTGCTGTCCGCGCCCACCGGCTCAGGCAAGACGTTGGCGGCGTTCCTGGGGGCGCTCAGCCGGCTCGCAAGCGCACCTGGGATGGACGGCCCTCGCACTCCAGGGACCCGCGTCGTCTATGTCTCGCCGCTGAAGGCGCTCGCTTACGACATCGAGCGCAACCTCCGCACGCCCCTGCGCGGCATCGGCATCGCCGACGCCGTCTCCACCGCGATCCGCACCGGGGACACCCCCCAGCGCGAGCGCGTGGCGATGGTGCGCCACCCGCCCGACATCCTCGTCACGACCCCGGAGTCGCTCTACCTGATCCTCACCTCGCAGGCGCGATCGATGCTCGCGGGGGTCGAGACGGTGATCGTCGATGAGATCCACGCCGTCGCCGCCACCAAGCGCGGCTCCCATCTCGTGCTCACGCTGGAGCGCCTGGAGGCACAGGCGACGGGCTCCGTGCAGCGGATCGGGCTGAGCGCTACCCAACGCCCACTCGATGAGATCGGGCGCTTCCTCGTCGGTCCCCGGCGCGAGGTCACGATCCTCGACGCGACGGCGCCGCCCAAGCTCGACCTGCGCATCGAAGTCCCGGTCGAGTCGATGGCCGAACCGGGCGCTCGCGATCTCCCCGCCGGCGCTCCCGCCGATCCGCTGGAGCCCGTCGCCGGGGGCGAGTCCACGCGCGGCTCGATCTGGCCCGCGATCTACCCCGAGCTGCTGCGCGCGGTGCGTGAGCACACCTCGACGATCGTCTTCGTCAACAACCGCCGCGCGGCCGAGCGCGTCGCGCTGCGACTGAACGAGCTCGCCGCGCGCGAGCAGGCAGCGGATCTCGCGGGTAGCGAGGAGGGCGCGGGTGTGGCCGGCGATGGGCAGGCGCCCAGTGCCCCGCGGGAGATTGCTCGCGCCCACCACGGCTCACTCGCGCGCGAGGAGCGCACGCACGTCGAGGAGCTGCTCAAGGCCGGCGAGCTCCCCTGCATCGTCGCGACCAGCTCGCTCGAGCTCGGCATCGACATGGGCGCCGTCGATCTCGTCCTGCAGGTCGAGTCGCCGGGGTCCGTCGCCCGTGGGCTGCAACGCGTCGGGCGCGCCGGCCACGGGGTCGGCGAGGTCAGTCGTGGACGCTTCTTTCCCAAGTTCCGCGGCGACCTGCTCGAGTGCGCCGTCGTCTGCCGGTTGATGCGTGCTGGTGAGATCGAGCCGATCGTCGTGCCGCGCAACGCCCTCGACGTGCTTGCCCAGCAGATCGTCGCGATCGTCGTTGCCGCCGAGGAGGAGGATGGGATCACCGTCGACGAGCTGCACGTGCTCGTCACGAGCACCTGGTCCTACGCAGAGCTCTCCCGCGAGCTGCTCGAGCGCGTGCTCGACATGCTCGACGGCCGCTATCCCGACAGCGCCTTCGGCGACCGCTCCACGATCGGACTGCGCCCGCGCATCGTCTGGGATCGGATCGCCGGCGTGATCCGTCCCCGCCGCGGTGCGCGCCAGCTCGCCGTCGCAAACGCCGGCACGATCCCCGACCGCGGCCTCTATACCGTCACGCTCCCCGACGGGCGCCGCGTGGGGGAGCTCGACGAGGAGATGGTCTACGAGGCCCGCGCCGGGCAGACCTTCATGCTCGGCGCCTCCACCTGGCGGATCGAGGAGATCGGCCGCGACCGCGTGATCGTCACCCCCGCGCCGGGCGCTCCCGGCGCCGTTCCCTTCTGGAAGGGCGACACGCCCGGGCGCCCGCTCGAGCTGGGCCGCGAGATCGGCATCTTCTCGCGCTGGGCGATCGAGCAGGACGCCGCCACGCTGCAGCACGACTGCGACCTCGACGAGCGCGCCGCGAGCAACCTCCTCGCCTACCTGCGCGAGCAGCAGGACGCCACGCGCGTGCTGCCCTCGGATCGCACGATCGTGCTCGAGCGCTTTCGCGACGAGATCGGCGACTGGCGCGTGTGCCTGCTCTCTCCCTACGGCGCCCGCGTGCATGCCGCCTGGGGCCTCGCGCTCTCAGCGCGCATTCGCGAGCGCTACGGCCTCGAGGCCGATGCGCTGTGGTCCGACGACGGCATCGTGCTGCGCCTGCCCGACCTCGACGAGGACGAAGCCCGCTCGCTGCCCTCCATCTCCGAGCTCGTGCTGATCGAGCCCGATGACCTCCAGCAAGCCGTCATGGCCGAGCTCGGCTCCTCTGCCCTCTTTGGGGCGCGCTTTCGCGAGGCCGCCGCCCGCGCGCTCTTGATCCCCCGCGCGTGGCCCGGCCGGCGCACGCCGCTGTGGCAGCAGCGCCTGAAGGCCCAGAACCTGCTCGAGGTCGCACGCGAGCACGACGACTTCCCGATCGTGCTCGAGGTCTACCGCGAGTGTCTGCGCGACGTACTCGACCTGCCCGGCCTGCAGATGCTGCTGCGCGGACTGCACTCGCGCGAGATCTCACTTGTCGAGGTGCAGACCCCCCTCGCCTCGCCGTTTGCCTCCTCGCTGCTGTTCGACTACGTGGCCACCTACATGTACGAGGGGGACGCTCCCACCGCCGAGCGCCGCGCCGCCGCGCTCTCGCTCGACCGCGACCTGCTGCGCGAGCTGCTCGGCTCCGAGGAGCTGCGCGAGCTGATCGATCCCGACGCGCTCGCGCGCGTCCGCGAGGAGCTGCAGCGCCGCACGCCGCTCACGCGCGCCACCGGGCGCGACGAGCTGCACGACACGCTGCGCGCGCTCGGCGACCTGAGCACCGCGGAGGTTCGCGAACGCGTGCTCGAGGGGATCGACTCCCAGGAGCTCATCGACGGGCTCTGCCGCGAACGGCGCGCGGTCTCGCTGCGCCTCGCCGGCGAGCGGCGCTACGTCGCCGCCGACGACGCCGGCCTCTACCGCGACGCCCTCGGCGCGGTCCCGCCGGGCGGCCTACCCGAGACGTTCCTCGCGGACGTGGATGATGCCCTCGCAAAGCTGGTTGCCCGCTACGCGCGCACCCACGGACCGTTCGCGAGCGAGGAGCTGCGCGCGCGCTACGGAGTCGACGCCTCCGCGGTACTGCGCGAGCTCGAGCGCGCCGGCACGCTCGCCCGCGGCGAGATCGCCCCCGGCGGCAGCGGCGTCGAATGGGCCGATGTGGAGGTCCTCCGCCGCCTGCGCCGCGCCTCGCTCGCGACCCTGCGCAAGGAGATCGAGCCTTCCGCTCAGAGCACCCTCGCGGCCTTCCTCCCGGCCTGGCACGGCATCGACAGGCATACGGGCGCCGGTGCCGGCATCGACCGCCTGCGCGAGGTTCTCGTGCCTCTCCAGGGACTTGCGCTGTCCGCCGAGACGTGGGAGCGCGACGTGCTCCCACGCCGCCTCGGTGCCTACTCGCCGGCGTGGCTCGACGCGCTCTGCTCAAGCGGCGAGCTCGTCTGGGTCGGCGCCGGCGGGCACACGGCCCGGAGGGCCGGGTCGGGCCGCTCCGGGCGGGTGGCGCTGTACTTCCGCGAGGACGCCCCGCTGCTCGGCGCACCGCCGCTGCAGGCCCGCCAGCAGCAGAGCCTCGACACTCTCGCGCACGAGCTCGTGCGCGAGCGCCTACGCGCCGGGCCCCGCTTCTTCACCGACCTGCTCTCAGAGCTCGACCTGCCGAGCGAGGCCATCCGCGAGGCGCTGTTCGACCTCGTCTGGGCCGGCGCTGCCACGAACGACTCCTGGGCCCCGCTGCGCCAGCCGCTCTCTCCGCGCGCGCGCCTCTCACTCGCGGGCTCGCAGGCCGACCGCTCTCCCATTCCCGGGCGCTTCGGCGCGCGCAGCCGGCGCGCCGGCGGACACGCCTCCGTGCACCCGCCCGGGCGCTGGTCGCTGACCGAGTCCCTCTTCCGCCCCGGCGCCGACGGACCGTCGCTCGGCGAGCGCCGCCGCGCGCTCGCCGAGCTGCTGCTCGAGCGCCACGGCATCCTCACCCGCGAGCAGGTGCTGGCCGAGGGGATCGCGGGCGGCTTCGCCGGCCTCTACGAGACGCTCTGCAACCTCGAGACGCTCGGCGTCTGTCGCCGCGGTTACTTCGTCGAGGGTCTCGGCGGCGCGCAGTTCGCGCTCCCCGGCGCCGTCGAGCGGCTGCGCTCCGCGCACGCCGAGCCGCTCGTTCTCGCCGCCGCCGACCCCGCGCAGCCCTACGGCGCCGCGCTGCCCTGGCCCACCGCCTCCTCCGAGCGCCGGCCCGCGCGCGTGGCCGGCGCCCACGTCGTGCTGGTCGCGGGCGCCCCGGTCCTGTATGTCGAGCGCGGCGGACGCGGCCTCGTCGTGCTGGCGCCCATCGACGGAGCGGGCGCGGGCGCTGCCACGAGGCCCGCAGGCGGCTCTCGCGCGCAGGACGAACCGGTGCGCACGGCGCTGAACGCACTCGCTGAGGCCGTCCGCGCTGGACGCGTCGGGCGGCTTGCGCTCGAGCGGATCGATGGTGAGCCCGCCGTCGGATCACAATGGGAAACATTGCTCTCAGAATTCGGCTTCCGCTCCGGCCCTCGCCGACTCACGCTCAGCGCCTGATCTGGCCGTAATCGGCCGCTCGCGGCCAAAACCTCTCGAATGTCAAGGAACACGGGCTTTGAAGGCCCATCCGACCATTGGAATGAGGCTCTTTTTGCGCCTGTTCGAATCCAATGTCTGTCGGACATTCGGAGGTAGCGGAAACACCCCTGGAAACATCCGACGGATATTGTTATAAAAAACTTGCAATTAATCGTGAGATCGCCTATCTTCCAGAACCGTGGGGATGAGCGGAACTCAGAGGGATTCGGATTCACAGGGCGATCAGGCGCCGCTGTACAGGCGTCTGCCGCACGGCCCGCACGGCCTCGATCGCGAGGATGTCGCCCGCCACCAGCGCGCACGCCTCTACGGCGGGATGATCGAGTCGATCGCCCAGCGCGGCTACCACCGCACGACCGTCGCGCACGTGATCGGGCTCGCGGGCGTCTCCCGGCGCGCCTTCTACGAGCAGTTCTCCAACAAGGAAGAGTGCTTCCTCGCGACCTACGACATCGTCGTCGCCCGTTCGCGCAAGCTCGTGCTCGAGGCCTGGGCCTCCGAACGCGGCTGGGCCAACCGTCTGCACGCCTCCTGTAAGTCCTTCCTCGACGACATCGTCGCCGAACCGAAGGGCGCCCACCTCGTGCTGATCGACGCGCTCGGCATCGGCTCCAAGGCGCGCGAACGCCTGCACCTCGCCGGCAACGCCTACGAGCGCCTCGTCGGTGCGGCCTTCAGGGTCTCGCCCGACACCGCCCCGCTGCCCGCGATCGCCTCCCGCGCGATCGTCGGCGGCGTGCGCCACGTCGTCTTCAACCGCATTCGCGAAGAGCGCGTCGGCGAGCTGCGCACGATGACCGATGAAATGCTCGACTGGGTCGAGGCCTACCGCTCGCCCGCCACCACGCGTCTGAATGCGATCGCGCTGAAACAGCCTCCCGAGATTCCGCCCGCCCCGGCGGCCTTCCTCTCAAGCGAAGACAAGCGCGCGCGGGTGCTCGGCTCCGTCGTCCACCTCACCCTCGACGAAGGCTACGGCGAACTGACCGATCCCCAGATCGCGCAGTTCGCGGGCATCTCCACCGAGGCCTTCCACAAGCAGTTCGCCTCCAAGGAAGAGTGCTTCCTGACCGTCGTCGACGAGTTCGCCTCCGAAGCGCTGCACGCCGTCGAAACGATGATCGCCCCGATCTCCTCCTGGGCGGACGCCGTGCCGGTCGCCGTCGACGCCTTCATCGAACACATCGTCTCCCATCCCGCGCTGCTGCGGATGGCGTTCATCGATCTCTTCGACGTCGGCCCGGGAATGATCTCGCGCATGACCAAGTCGATCGACCGCTTCACCGGGATGCTCGCCGCCAACGGTCCCGCGCCGCGCCGCGCTCCCGAGATCGCCTCCGAAGCCATCACCGGGGCGGTCTGGGACATCATCAGCGCCTACTCCACGGCCGAGCGCATGCGCTACCTGCCCTGCCTCGCCGACCACATCTCCTTCGTCGTGCTCGCCCCCTACGTCGGTCCGAAGGTCGCGATCGACACGATCGAGCAGGCCCGCATCGGAGCCCCCAAAAGGCGCAGCCTCGCGGCGGCTGCGCAGCTGGCCGCGCCGCCGATCCACCGACCGCGGGAGGACTCCTCCACACCAGACGACGGCAAGGACGCCGGCAACGTCACGACGCTCGCCAGCAGGCAATCCGCGAAGACCACCGCCAAGGCCGCCAAGCCGGCGCGCAAGACGCCCGCCAAACGCGCGCTCAAAGCGAGCGCCAAAGCCGCCAAAGCTCGCAAACCACCCGCCAAGACCGCACCCAAATCGGCTCCCAAACCGGCCGCGGGCAAGACCAAACGTGCAGGATCCAGTCGCTCGCGCCCGCGCCCGCCGAAGTAGTGGCTCTCACCCAGCGACTGTCGGGAATCGCGCTTCTAAGGGATCGTGCACTGCGCCGCGCTGTAACCCGGCGGGTCGGCGCGTACGACGTTCGTGTGTCCCGCGCTCGTCGTGCGTGTGGTCTGATGCACGACCTTGCCGGTGCGGCGCCACTGGAACGTCACGAGGCCCCGCATCGTGTATCCCGGCTGACCCTTCGTCACGCTCAGCTGAAAGCTCGTCCCGCCCTGACGTCCGGACTTCGCGCTCCCCAGCGCGATGAAGCCCGAGTTCGCGCCGTGCGCGGGGACACTCCAGGCCTTGCTCTTCGGGTCCATGTATTCCAGCTGAAAACGCATGTACATCGCGTCGTGCACGTGCCCGTCGTAGGGCATCGAGCCGCGCACTCCGACCGTGTCCGGCTCCTTCGCCGAGTTGCACACGTCGATCGTCGCCCACAGTTCGCGCGAGCTCAGCAGCGAATGTCCCGGCGGGTGCGCCAGCGCACCGACCGCCATCATCGCCGCGATCGCTTTCAAAGGTCCCATCGCGTCCAAAGATTACGCGCTGAGACCGCGGGCTGAGCCGGTGGCCCGGTGTGATATCCCTGCTCCGTGGCCGGTATGCGCTCAGCGGAGGTCGTCGAGCTGCTCACGCGTGTGCCCGTGTTCTCCACGCTCGTCCCCGCCGATCTCGAGCGTATCGCCGAGCTCGCCGTGCCCCGCGAGTTCGAGCCCGGCCAGGTCGTCTTTCGCGAGGGCGACTCCAGCGACACCTGCTACATCGTGCGCTCCGGCCGTGCCCGCGCCCTGCGCGAGCACTCCGACGGTCGCATCATCACCCTTGCCACCTTCGGCCCCGGCGACATCTTCGGTGAGCTCGCTATGTTCGAGGACGAGCGCCGCTCAGCCACCGTCGAGGCGGTCGAGCCGACCGCGGTCGTGGCCGTGCTCGGCCCCGACATGCGTCGTCTCATGAACGAGCACCCCGGCATCGCCACGCGCCTTGTGATCGCCCTGGGCCGGCGCCTGCGCGAGTCAAACGAGCGCCTCTCGCGCCAGTCCTTCCAGACCGTCCAATCGCGCGTAGCGGTCGTGCTGCGCGACCTCGTCCAGCAGGAGATCGGCGCAGGTGCCGATCCCACCGAGGTGCTGCTCACCACCACCCAGGCCGATCTCGCCCAGCTCGCCGGTTCCTCACGCGAGTCGGCCAGCCGCTTCCTCGCCGTGCTCGAGCGCGCCGGGGTCATCTCCCAGGGTCGCGGCCGCCTGAGGGTGCACGACCCGCGAGAGCTCGAGAAGTATGTCTTCTGAACCCCACCGCCAGGCGCGAAAGCCCGCCAAGCAGCCACGCCGTGCCACCAAGCACGGCGATGACGCCGGAGCCGCTAAAAAGCGCACGCCCGGTCCCAAGCGACGCGAGACCTCCGCCGGCGGCGTCGTCGTCCGCGGCGAGCAGGTCGTCGTGATCGTTCCCACCCGCCGCGCCGGCAACGGCGAACGCGTGCTCGCGCTGCCCAAGGGTCACGTCGATCCGGGTGAGAGCGTCCTGCAGGCGGCAACACGCGAGGTCCGCGAGGAGACCGGCATCCTCGCCGAGCCCGTCTGCGAGCTCGGCGAGACCCGCTACTGGTACCGGCGCAACGGACGCTCGGTGGCCAAGACCGTCACCTTCTACCTCTTCGCCTACCGCTCAGGGGACACCGCCGACCACGATCACGAGGTGCTCGAGGCCCGCTGGATCGACCTGCGCGAGGCCCTCACCGCGCTAAGCTACGAAGGCGAGCGCGCGATGATCGAGCGCGCTCTCGAGCGCCTCCAGAGCGCCTCGTAAGGGCCCCACGAGCCGAGATTGGTAGCCTGCCTGCGGCCATGCAGGTCCTCAACTTCTACTCCACCATCTTCGCCGACGAGCTCCTGCGCGGACGCAAGACCGCCACCATCCGCCTCGGCGACAAGTCCGGCAAGTACCGCAAGAACCAGGCCGTCCTCGTCACCATCGGTTACCAGTACTCCCCCCGCGAACGCATCTTCGAAGCGGTCATCGACCAGGTCGAGGTGATGGCGCTCGCCGATCTCTCCCCGCGCGACATCAAGCACGACAACCCCGAGTTTCGCCGCCACGAGGAGCTCATCCACTTCCTCGAACAGATCTACGGCCGCTCG
>DASXMO010000043.1:0-13957 GCA_036495605.1 Solirubrobacteraceae bacterium | reverse complement strand
AGAAGAAGCGCCGCCGCTCGCGCCGCGGCGGCCTGATCGCCGAGGAGCCGGGCGAGCTCGGACCGCTGCCGAACTTCGTATCGAGCGCGCTCTTGACTTCGTGCACCGCCGTCGGCTTCAGTTTCTCCGTCGAGATCTGATACCCGCTGCCGCCGATGCCCTTGCTCGAGTACTTCTGCACCTGTGCCGTGGGGTAGCCCTGGGCATTCATCACCGCGCTCACTTCAGCCTGGGTCACGGGTCTGACGAACGCTGTCTGGATGCGCGTGCCGGACTTGAAGTCGATGCCGAAGTTCAGGCCCTTGCCGCCGATCGCCAGCGCGCCGATCAGCAGGATCGTGCCCGATAGCGAGAAGAACCACTTCGACGCGCCCATGAAGTCGAACGTCCACTGGCGCTTGGGCTTGCCGGCGCCGAGCGCCCACGAGTGGCTCATCAGTTTCGTGCGCCCCATCGTGCCGAGCGCCGCGCGCGTCGCGAGCACCGCGGTGAACAGCGTGAGCATCGTGCCGATCCCGAGCATGAACGCGAAGCCCTTGACTTCCGCGGTGGCCAGCGCGAAGAGGATGAATGCCGTCATGAACGTGACCACGTTCGCGTCGACGATCGCCGCGAATCCGCGCGCATAGCCGGTGGCGATACCGGAGACGATCGAGCGTCCGCCGCGGATCTCCTCCTTGACGCGCTCGAAGATGACGATGTTCGCGTCGGCCGCGATGCCGATCGTGAGGATCACCCCGGCGATCCCCGGCAGCGTCAGCGTGACCGGGATCAGCTTGATCAGGGCGAAGAAGTAAGCGCCGTAGATGATCAAGCCGCCGACCGCAATCGCGCCCAGCACGCGGTAGAACATCAGCAGGAACATGCACACGACCGCAAAGCCCACGAGGCCGGCGACGAGCCCTTGGTGCAGCGCGGTTTTACCGAGCGTCGCCGATACCTGCGAGTTGGAGATCAGTTCCAGGCGGATCGGCAGAGCACCGGACTGCAACTCGTCGGCGAGCGCCTGAGCGGAGGTGATCGTGAACCCGCCCGAGATCTGCGAGCCCTGCGAGGCGTCGATCCCTTCCGGGTATTGGGTGTAATCGATCGAGGGCGCGGTGATCAGCTGACCGTCGAGCGCGACCGCGAAATGCTGCTGGGCGGCTTCCTTGCTGACGCCCGGCAGCTGCGCTTCCTGGCCTCGTTGGGCGATTTCCTTGGTCACCTGTTGGAAGACCTGCTTGCCGTGCGAGGTGAACCCGAAGTTGACGTTCGGCGCGCCCGAGCCACCGCCGCCTTCGTCGAAGCCCTGCTGGGGGTTCGTGATGTCGGCCCCGGTCAGGACCGGGTCGTCGTTGACGACGTAGAAGCTATTTGGGTTCTGCTGGGTGACCTTGCCGGTTTTGGGGGATTCCACGGGACGGGCCTGCAGCAGGATCGTGCCGGGGTTCACGCGCACGGCCTTGGGCTTTGAGCCGGCCGGCGGTTTGTAGCCGTCGGCGTAGAGGTCTTGTTCGGTTTCCTGCGGCTCACAGATCGGCTTGCCGCCGGTGCAGAGCATCTTCTGATGCTTCGTGTCGATCAGATACCAGCTGCCGTAGATGCACCCTTTGGCCTGCGCGGGCGTGCAGCCGGGCTCATATGTCGTCGCGTTCTTGCGCAGGATCGCCGGACGTTTGGCGGCGCGCTGAACCGCTTCGTACTGCGGCAGCCCAGATTCGCTGGATCCCGCGTTGGCGCCGCCCGTGGCAGTCGGTTCGCTCGAGCCCGCCGGCTTGCCCGTCGGGCCGATCACGTTCGGCTCCCAGTCATAGAAGTAGAGCTGCGCCGTCTTGCCGACCTCGGCTTCGGCGCGCTGTGCGTTGCTGACGTCGGGCAAGTCCACGTCGATTTCCTGCGCGCCGCTGCGCTGGATTTCGGGTTGGGAGACGCCCAGCTGGTCGACGCGCTTGCGCATGATGTCGATTGAGCGTTCGAGCGATTCGGGGTCGACCTTCGACTGGGCCGTCGGCCTGGCCTGGTAGACGAGCTGCACGCCGCCCTTGAGGTCCAGCCCGAGCTTCGTCGGCATCAGCACGATCACCGCGATCGAAGCCGCGAACAGGCCTGCGACGATCAGCAGGATGAAGATGTTGCGCCGGCGGTCGTTCATCCCCGGAGCCGATCGAGCGTAGTGGGTTGGAAGGCGGGCATCGTCCGAAGAGACTACTTCTCCGGGGTCAGTACAAGCAACAGTCCGCCGTCGTCGTCATACGCCGGGAACATGTCGGCCTTCGCGCTCGCCGCCACATCGCGTTCGCCGCTGACCACCACAGGCTTGTCCAAGGCCCGTACCCCCCACTCCAGAACCGTCGCGACGGGGTCGTCGCCGTTTGCGAAGCTGAGCCCCAGCACCTGCTCGACCCGCTGGCCGATGACCTCCTCCTCCTCCAGGCCGGTGAACGCGAAGGAGTTCTTGCCACAACCGATGATCCGGCCCTCGGCGTCACACACGAAGAAGGCCGCGTCCGGCGCCGGGTAGTAGTCGTCGAGCAGCTCGAAGAGGAACGCGAACCCGCACTTCGCGCAGCCCTTCGGCTGACGCGTGAAACCGATGTTACGGTCGAGCTCGGTCGTGCGGTGACCGCAGTTGGGGCAGATGAAGGGGTGAGCCATAGGCACAGACTAGGGAAGCGGACGCATCGAGGGCTCCGTACCCGGCGGACCCGCTCGCAAGCTCTTGCCCAAGCCGATCTGAGTACACAAGGGCCTGCGCGAGGAGTGTTCAGCGGCGCTCGCCGAAGACGCCAGCACTACTCAGAACAGCGCCGATCCTGACGACGGTGGCGCCTGCAGGCCGAGGTGGGCGAAGGCCGCCGGCGTGGCGGCGCGCCCGCGCGGAGTGCGCTTGATCAAGCCCTGCATCAGCAGGTAGGGCTCGTATACGTCCTCGATCGTGTCCTGCTCCTCCCCGACGGCGACGGCGAGCGTCGAGAGCCCCACGGGCCCGCCGTCGAACTTCTCACAGATCGCCCGCAGGATCTCCCTGTCCAGGCGGTCCAGGCCCAGCTCGTCGACCTCGAGCATCTCCAGCGCCGCATGTGCAGCCGCGGCCGTGACGACGCCCGCCATGCGCACCTCGGCGTAGTCGCGCACGCGCTTGAGCAGTCTGTTGGCCACACGCGGCGTGCCACGCGAACGGGCGGCGATCGCCACGGCGCCGTCCTCGTCGAGATCGATCGCGAGGATTCCCGCCGAGCGCCTGACGATCGCCGCGAGCTCCTCCGTGGCGTAGGGCTCCAGACGCGCCTGGATGCCGAAGCGGTCGCGCAGCGGGGTTGTCAACAGACCCGTGCGCGTAGTCGCCCCGATCAGCGTGAAGGGGGGCAGATCGAGTGTCACCACGCGTGCACCCGCGCCCTGCCCGACCGTGATCGGCAGACGGTGGTCCTCCATCGCCGGATAGAAGGTCTCCTCGAGCGTGCGCGGCAGTCGATGGATCTCGTCGACGAAGAACACGCTGCGCGGCTCCAGCGCAGTCAGAAACGCCGCGATGTCTCCCTTGCGCTCCAGAGCGGGCCCGGCGGTCTGGACGAACGGCACATCGAGCTCGTTCGCGACGATCTGTGCGAGCGAGGTCTTGCCCAACCCCGGCGGCCCCGCCAGCAGCACATGGTCGAGCGCATCGCCTCTTGCTGCGGCAGCTTCGATCGCGACCGTGAGCTGCTCGCGGAGGGTCTCCTGACCGATGAACTCCTCCAGCCGCCGCGGGCGCAGCGAGCGATCGAGCTCGTCCTCGGGCACGAGGTAGGGCGTCTGAATGCGATCGACGGTCTCGGTCATTCGATCATCCCGTTCTCGCGGCGCGCAGCGCGTGCGCGATCAGTTCCTCGGCGCTGTCTCCCTCGGCGGCGCGCAGCAGCTCCTCGACCTCGCCCGGCGCGTATCCGAGCTCCAGCAGCCCGTCGCGCGCGAGCCCGCGTGGACCGTCCCCTCGGCGAGCCGTGATGTGCTGGCCTTCTTCGACAGCGCCGTGCACCCCCACGACGCGCTCGCGCAGCTCGACGATGATGCGCTCGGCGGTGCGCTTGCCGATCCCGGGGACCGCCTGAAAGCGCGCGGCGTCCCCGCCGGCGATCGCCCCGATCAGCTCGCGCGTGGGCCCGCCGGAGAGGACCGCGAGAGCGACCTTCGGACCGACGGCCTGTACGGAGAGCAGCATCAGGAACAGGTCGCGCTCGGCTTCGGCGTGGAACCCGTAGAGCGTGAGCGCGTCGTCACGCACGATCAGATGGGTGTGCAGCATCGTCTCCTCGCCCGCGGCGGGTACGTGCGTGAGCGTCTGCGCGGACACCGCCGCGCGGTAGCCGACACCGCCGCAGAGCAGCACGACGTGGTCGGCACGACGCACGATCACCTCGCCCTTGAGCACACCGATCATGCGCCCGCACCGGCTCCCGCGAGCGCGCGCATCAGGGGGGCGCGGTTGTGATGGCAGACGGCCACGGCGAGCGCGTCGGCGGCATGGTCGGTGCTCGGCGGGGCCGGCAGCGAGAGCAGCGCCGCGACCATGCGCGCGACCTGCTCCTTGCCCGCCCGTCCGTTCCCGCAGACCGCGCCCTTGACGGCCTGCGGCGTGTAGCTCTCGCAGGGAAGGCCGCGCTGTCCGGCCGCCAGCAGCACCACGCCACGGGCCTGCCCGACGGCGAAGGCGGTGCGTACGTTCTGACCGAAGTACAGCTCCTCGAGCGCCACTCCGTCGGGCTCGTGCTCGGCCAGCAATGCATTCACGGCCGCGTGGATGCTGGCGAGCCGGCGCTCGATCGGAAGCTCCGAGGCGGTCTGGATCGTGCCGCCGTCGAGCGCCACGAGACGGCCCTGACGGTGAGCCACGACGCCGTAGCCGGTGTTGGCCAGGCCGGGGTCGATGCCGAGAACGATCACACCACGTGATTCTGCGCACCCGCCCGGACGCCTGCCTGCGGCCCTGCTGCCCAGGGCGCTTCACCGGAGGCCCACAGGTCGTTGAGCGCGACGGCGTCCTTGTAAGTGTCCATGCACTCCCAGAACCCGTCGTGGCGGTAGGCGCGCAGCTCACCGGCAGCCGCCAGGCGCTCCAGCGGCTCACGCTCGAGCACGCTGTCGCGGTCGAGGTAGTCGAGGGCATCTTGGCGCAGGCAGAGGAAGCCACCGTTGATCCAGTGCTCCGAACGCGGCTTCTCGCGAAAGCCCGTCACATGATTCTCCTCGTCGAGCTCGGTGACCCCGAATTGCAGGTGCGGGCGCACGACCGTCATCGTCGCGCTCGCCGTGTGGGCGTCGTGAAATGCCAGCAGCGCGTCGAGGTCGATGTCCGCCACGCCGTCGGCGTAGGTGGCGCAAAACGTCTCCTCTGCGGTGAGCCGTCCCTCCAGCAGCTTTATTCGTCCGCCGGTCGGGGTCTGCAATCCGGTGTCCGCGCATTCCACACTTACCCCCTCGGGCCATCGGCTCTCGGCCACGAATCGTTCGATCAGCTCTCCTCGATAGCCAGTCGCCAGCACGAACCGGCTGAAGCCCTGCGTCGCGTAGAGCTGGATCACGTGCCAGACGATCGGATGGCCGCCGATCTCCACGAGCGGCTTGGGTATCTCTCGGGTGTGCTCTTGCAATCGCGTGCCGCGCCCGCCGCACAGGATCGCGACGAGGGGCCTAGCCCGCAACGCGCTCGAGCACCTCGGCGGGGACGTCGAAGTTGGCGTGCACCTCGCCGACGTCGTCGCTCTCCTCGAGTGCCTCGATCAATTTCATCAGGCTCGACGCCTGGGACTCGTCGATCGGCACGAGCGTGGAGGGCCGGTATTCGAGCTCGGCGCGCTCGATCGCCACCTCCGCCTGCTCGAGCGCGGAGCGCACGCGTGCCAGGTCGGCCGGCGCCGTCAGCACCTCCCAAACGCCGTCTTCAGAGGCGATGTCCTCCGCTCCCGCCTCGACAGCGGCCATCAGATCGTCTTCTGTGTGACGCTCGCCGTCCACCGCGATGACGCCGCGCTTGTCGAACAGGTAGGCCACCGAGCCCGGCTCGCCGAGCGAGCCGCCGAACTTGGAGAAGGCGTGACGGACGTCTGCGCCGGTGCGGTTGCGGTTGTCTGTCACGGCCTCCACCAGGAGTGCCACCCCGCCCGGCCCGTAGCCCTCGTAGAGCACCGTCTCCAACGCCGCCTCGCCATCGGAGCCCGCGCCGGTGCCTTTGGCGATCGCACGTTCGATGTTGTCCTTCGGCATGGAGGCTTCTTTGGCCTTGCGGATGGCCAGCTCGAGCGCGGGATTGCCGACAGGATCGCCGCCACCGTCGCGCGCTGCGACCGTGATTGCGCGGGTGAGCTTGGTGAACTGCTGGCCGCGGCGCGAGTCGACGATCGCCTTCTTGTGCTTGATCGATGCCCACTTGGAGTGTCCTGACATGGGATGGAGTCTAGGATGCGAGGCCGCATGGCGTCCCCCGACCCGGGCATATTCAAGGCGTACGACATCCGCGGCCTCTACGGCGAGCAGCTGGACGGCGACGCGGCCGAGTCGATCGGGCGGGCGTTCGCGCAGGTGCTGTCGGGGCTTGTGGGCAAGCCCGTGGATGAGCTGCGCGTGGGGTTGGGACGCGACATGCGCTTGAGTGCGCCCGAGCTCGCCGCGCGCTATCGCATCGGTCTCCTGGAGGAGGGAGCGGACGTGATCGACGCCGGTCAGGTCGGCACGGAGATGTTGTATTACCTCGTCGGCTCGCGCGAGCTCGACGGTGGGCTGATGTGCACCGCCTCGCACAACCCCGCCGCCTACACCGGAGCCAAGCTCGTGCGCGACGGTGCGATCGCTCTGTCCGGAGACGCCGGCATCCAGGACATCCGCATGGCGATCGAGTCAGGCCTCGGCATCGCTCCCGGGGGCGGCACGGCGCAGGATGTGGACGTGTACGGAGAGTTCCAGGAGAACGCGCTGCGCTTCATCGATCCCGAGATCGTGCGCTCACCCGCCGGTCGCGAGGACAGGCCGCTCAAGGTGGTCGTGGATGGCGGCAACGGCATGGCCGGGCCGATGGTCGGCCCGCTGCTCGAGCGTCTGGGACTGGAGCTGCTCGAGACTTACTGGACGCCCGACGGCACCTTCCCCGACCACGAGCCCAACCCGCTGCTGGAGGAGAACCGCGAGGCGATCATCGCCAAGGTACGCGAGAGCGGCGCCGACCTGGGGATCGCGTGGGACGGGGACGCCGATCGCTGCTTCTTCATCGACGACACCGGCGAGTTCGTGGACGGCGACTTCCTCACAGCACTGCTCGCGCAGTCCCTGCTCGGCAAGGCCGAATCGGACCCCGCCCACCCCGAGGCGGTGCTGTATGACGTGCGTGCCTCGCGCGCGGTCGCGGACATAGTGCGCGAGGCGGGCGGCGTTCCATACGTAAACCGCGTCGGGCACGCGTTCTTCAAGACCCGCATGCGGGCGGAGGGCTCGCTGTTCGGCGGCGAGGTCTCCGGGCACTACTACTTCCGCGACTTCTACTGCGCCGACTCGGGCACGATCCCGGCGCTGCTGATCCTCGAGCTGCTGGCACGCGAGGGCCGCTCGCTCTCGCAGCTGCTGGAGCCGTTGCGCGCGAAGTACTTCATCTCGGGCGAGATCAACTCAGAAGTCTCCGACCCCGAGACGAAGATGGCCGAGATCGCCGAGCGCTACGGCGATGCTCGCCTGAAACACCTGGACGGGATCTCGGTCGACTACGAGGACTGGCACTTCAACGTGCGACCTTCCAACACCGAGCCGCTGCTGCGGCTGTGCCTGGAGTCGCTCGTGTCGCGCGAGGACATGGAGCGTCGCCGCGACGAGGTGCTCGCCCTCATCCGCTCGTGACCCTCACGAGCCCGCATGGCTGCGCTGGATCGGCGTCCTCAGTCGCTCGCGTACGTAGTACGCCAAAGCGCTCCTTCGCGTCCTTTTGCCCAGCTTGCCCTGCGGGCTCGTGACCCCAGCCGAGCGTCGAGTCGACGAACCGGGCGAGGAGGAGTTGCTCGGGCGCGCGGCCGGGGCCGGCGTCCATCGTCTGGCGATACCCACGCCGTTTCAGGTCGGCCGCGTGAACGCGTACTTGATCGAGGATGAGCCGCTCACGCTGATCGACTCGGGCCCCAACAGCGAGCGTTCTCTGCAGGAGCTCGAGCGGGGCCTCGCCGCTCACGGATACGCGGTCGAGGATCTTGAGCTGCTGATCGTCACCCACCAGCACGTCGACCACTTCGGGCTCGCCGCCACCCTCGCACAGCGCTCCGGCGCCGAGGTCGCGGCGCTCGCCGCACTGGCGCCCTACCTGCGCGCCTTCGAGCCCGCAACCGAGCTCGACGACCGCTTCGCCCAGCAGGTGATGCTGCGCCACGGCATTCCCACGGACGTCATCACCGCGCTGCGTGCGGTCTCGGCGAGCTTTCGCACGTGGGGCGCCGCCGTCGAGGTGACAAGGCCGGTGCGCCACGAAGAGGAGCTGCGCCTGAGAGATCGCACCCTGCGCGTGCTGCATCGTCCCGGCCACAGCCCCTCGGACACCGTCCTCGTGGACGAGTCCCGCACGCTGATGTTCGCGGCCGATCACCTGCTCGCGAACATCTCCTCCAATCCCCTGCTCGCGCGGCCGCTGGACGCCGGGCCGGACTTCACCGGCCCCCGCCCGCGAGCGTTGATCGATTACATCGCCTCGCTGGAGCGTACGCGTGAGATGGATCTGTCGCTGGTGCTCTCCGGCCACGGTCCGCCGATCGCCGATCATGCCTCGCTGATCGCCTCGCGTCTGTACATGCACCGCCGGCGCGCGGAGCGAATCCACGGTCTGATCGCACAGCGCCCGCTCACCGCACACGAGATCGCGACCGAGCTGTGGGGGAACGTCGCGGTCACGCAGGCCTACCTGACCCTGTCCGAGGTGCTCGGCCACGTCGATCTGCTGCTGGACGAAGGCCGCGTCGTCGAGCGCTAGGACGCCGGCAGCGGCGCGGGCGTCGGGGTCGTGCGGTTCGAGGCAGCGTGAGCCGCGCCTGCGTGCCGTCGATGGCCGCTGGTCAGAAACGCACCGTTGCGGTATCGTCTATGGACATAGAGGCACATATCGTGAGTCAATCATCATTGATCGATTCACGGTGTGATTGATTGACAGATGGTGTCGGCCGGGGAGTGAGATCGTGAGCGGGGGCGCGGCAGTGCAGGGGAGCACCTCGAACCCTCACCTGAACGTGTTCGAGCCCTACCGCGACCTCGGGCGCGGCCACGAGGACCAGCTGACGCGCGCCGCGATGATCGTGCTGCGGCTCGTGCCGCTCGCCCGCGAGGCGCTGCTGCACGAGATCGGCGAGCCCTCGCAGAGCCACCTGCCGGACTGCACGATCGACCTGCAGGCCGCGCATCTGGTCGATCCCTCCGAGGAAGGCGCCTCGGGCGGCGAGATCCAGCGGGGAAGGCTCGTGAGCGTGTTCCTCACGCCCGACTTCGAGCCCCCGGAGATCGATGCGAAAGTGACCGACACCGACCGCGGCCAGCGCTTCGACGGGGTGCTGCGCTTCGACCCCGAGCTGGTGGTGCTGCTCGAGAGCAAGGTCTGCCGCAAATGGGCCAAGCGCAACGGCCATCGCGTGGGCGAGCTGAACCTCGGCGGGGTGCGCTTCGCGCAGCGGCGCACGTGCCTGCTGCGCTGGCACGATCTGCTCGAGGCGTGGTGGCGGCTGGCCGAGATCGGGGTGCTCTCCCCCGCCGAGCACGCGCTCGTGCAGGACATGCTCAGCTACGCCCACCAGGACTTCGGCCAGCTGCTCCCCTTCGGCAGCCTGCGCCGCGTGGGCGGCGACCCGACGCGGCGCAAGTGGCGCCTGCGAACGCTGCTGCGCGAGGCCACCTCGATCGAGCCCGAGCGCGTCGGCCTCGTGCACGTGCGCCTGGACACCGCGCTCGGCGCCCTCTCACTGCAGCGCGCCGCGCTAGACATCGACGAGGACGACCGCCTCACCCTGCACATGTGGCCCGGCGAGCTGAAGCCCCAGGCCGAACACCTCTACGCGGCCGGTCACGCCGAGCGCCTATGCGAGCTCCACGCGCCGCCGGGGTGGCGCGTGGAGCCCCAGCCGCTGCTCGGGTTTCGCAACGCGCCACGGCGCACGCGCGTGTACCTGACGTGCACCCTCGACGCGAGCACGTACGCGCGTCGCTGGGAGGGCGAGGACTGGTCGCACGTGGGCGCGCACCACCGCAACTCGATCCGCGGCGAGCTGTGGCCGTGGCTGCTGCAGCGCGGCTACGCCTCCGAGCGCGACAGCGAGCGCCTGGACCCGTTCCTGCGCGCCCTCGGGCGGCGCTTCGCGCACCTGCGCCCGAGCCTGCACGTCGCGCGTTCCTGGTCCTGGACCGAAGCGCAGCTGCTGGAGGACCAAGGGCGGCTCGTGGGCGAGATCCGCGACGCCGTCAACGCCGTGCTCGGTGCGCTCGAGGAGCCGCTGCTCAGCGCGGGGAACTCAGGAACAGCCGATGGATCCGATCGTCAGCCGTCAGCTCGGCGTGGAAGGCGACCGCGAGCAGACCGTCCTGACGCGCCGCCACAGGATGACCGTCCACCTCGGCAAGGATCTCCACGTCCGGTCCGTGCTCGGCGATCCACGGCGCGCGGATGAACACCGCCCGCAATGGACCTCCCTCCAGGCCGCGCACGTCGAGGTCCGTCTCGAAGGAACGCAGCTGACGTCCGAACGCGTTGCGCTGGGCACGCACGTCCATCAGGCCGAGATGCTCACGATCGAGCATGATCAGCCCGGCGCAGGATCCCAGCACGGGCACGCCGCCAGACCCGACCAGCTCGCGCAGCGGCTCGGCCAGTCCCTCGCGCTCGATTCCGAGCGTCATCGTCGTCGACTCGCCTCCCGGGATCACCAGTCCTTCAAGGTCATCGAGGTCGGCGACCGTACGCACCTCGCGTACGTCCGCACCCAGCTCCCTCAGAACACGCGCATGCGCCTCGAACCCGCCCTGCAGGGCGAGGACGCCGACTATCGACACAAGCACCGTAGGGGGGTCGAGGACCAAGCTGGCCCAGGACGCAAGGACGAAGGCGTGGTGGGCCCACGTCGAGTCCGAGAACAACGGCCAGCGCCGGTCATCGGCCCCCTACCAGCCGCGCTGCGCGAGCAGCTCCTCGTGCTCGAGCTTCGAGCTCTCGAGGCTCACCATCGCCGACCCCAAACCGCGCGAGGCGGCGGCGACGCGCTCGGGGTCCTGCCAGTGCGTGGTCGCCTCGACGATCGCCCGCGCGCGGGCGGGCGGGTCGTCGGACTTGAAGATGCCCGAGCCGACGAACACGCCCTCGGCGCCCAGCGCCATCATCAGCCCCGCGTCCGCCGGCGTGGCGATGCCACCGGCGCAGAACAGCACCACCGGCAGCCGCCCGTCGGCCGCGACACTCCGCACGAGGTCTACGGGCGCGCCGAGCTCCTTCGCGGCGCTCGCCAGCTCGTCTTCGCCGAGCGTGCCCAGGCGACGGATTTCGCCGCCGATCGCGCGCATGTGCCGGACGGCCTCCACGATGTCCCCCGTGCCGGCCTCGCCCTTGGAGCGGATCATCGCCGCGCCCTCGCCGATCCGGCGCAGGGCCTCCCCCAGGTTCGTCGCGCCGCACACGAACGGCACGGTGAAGGGGTGCTTGTCGATGTGGTTGCGCTCGTCCGCGGGCGTGAGCACCTCGGACTCGTCGATGTAGTCGACCTCGAGCGCCTGAAGCACGCGCGCCTCCATGAAGTGGCCGATGCGCGCCTTCGCCATCACCGGGATCGAAACCGCCTTCTGAATGCCCTCGATCATCTCCGGATCGGACATCCGCGCCACGCCGCCGTCGCGACGGATGTCGGCGGGCACGCGCTCGAGCGCCATCACCGCCGCCGCGCCGGCTTCCTCGGCGACGGTCGCCTGCGCGGGCGTGACCACGTCCATGATCACCCCGCCCTTCAGCATCTCCGCCAGGCCCGTCTTCACCCGGAATGTCGCCTCGTCGCGCATACCCGGGAGGATAGCTTGCGGGGCTGAGAACCTGTTTCAAAATAGGCGGTGCTGGCCGATCGGAGATCCCGTTGATCTCCGATCGGTATGGCGTTCATGGATCAAGCTGGGCGACGCGGGGCGGTGCAGCGCGTGCTACCGATCATCCGGGATCGGCCAGCACGCGCAAGCCGTCAGGTGGCTGGCCGATCGCGAGGATCCCATAGATCCTCGATCAGTCAGCGCAGTGTCCAGGGACGCATCCGGACGTGCCGATCTTTTTGAAACAGGTTCTAAAACGCAAACGACCCGCACTGGGCGGGTCGCCTACGAACCGGGGTTGCCACCGAACTAACGGGACCCTGGACTCACTGTCTCAAAGTGTAGCGCCCCCGGCGGGAGTCGAACCCGCCAACTCCGGTTAGTGAGTTCAGAGACCGCGTCCGGCGGCGAGGGCGCAACCGTCCGCAGACGGCTCACCCAGAGTAAGAACTGCTTGGGATGTTTTTCTGGGGGCACGTGTGCCCCCAGCGGGGCCGCACATGTGCGGCCCCGGACGATGCCGCATGCGGCATCGTCTCGGACGGCGCATGCGCCGTCCGACGAGGCAGTGCATGCACTGCCTCGGATCTGGCCGCATGCGGCCAGATCCCCCGTAACTACTTCAGCCGGAAGGCCTTGATGCGGTCGTCGTACTGCGCCGAGTCCTGCGAGTACACGCCGTACGCCAGCGCCTGGATGATGCTCAGCAGCGCCGTGTGCGAGCGCACGTACGCGGGGGAGTTCGAGGAGTAGTACAGCTTGATTTGCCCCAGCTTCGCGACCTCCGAGAGGGTCGCGTCGGTGATCGCCGCCGTACGCGCCTTGCGGTGGCGCGCGAGCTTCATCGCGCGCACGACCAGCGGATGCGGCCGGCCTGCGGAGAGTCCGATCACGAGCGTGTCCTGATCGATCCGCCCCAGACGGCTGAGCGCCTCCTGGGAGGGGCTCGCGACGACGTCCACGCGCAGGTCCAGCAGCATCAGCAGGTGGCGCAGGTAGCTCGCGAAGAACGCCATCTGATCGGTGCCCGCCACGAGCACCTTCTCGGCTTCGACGATCGCCTGCACGAGCGCCTCGACGGAACTGCGCGAGACCTTGCGCGCGGTCTCCTCCACGTTCAGGTAGTCGGCCGTGAGCGCGCTCTCGAACTCGTTCTGGTCGAGCGAGAACAACGGCGTCGAGCTCGTGCTCTCGGTTGCGCCCGCCGGCGCCTTCGCGTGCACGCGGCGATATTCCTCGCGCGCCGCCGCCTGCAGCTCGGGAAAGCCCTCGAAGCCGAGCGCCTGCGAGAAGCGCACGACCGTCGAGCTCGAGGTGTTCGCGCGGCGCGCCAGCTCCTCCGCGGTCTGGAAGGCGGCCTCGTCGAGATGATCGACGATGTACTGCGCCACGTCCTTCTGCGAACGCGAGCACTCGTCGAAGCGCGCACGGATGTACTTCGACAGGCTCTGGTGCTCGCTCGTGCCGTTCACGGGCGGCGCCGGCGCGGTGGGAGTCGCGACACGCTTCATCGGCGGTCTGATTCGACGCCCCTGCCCGTCTCTCCTGCTAAGGACCTATCACGATAGGAGCCCGCGAGTCCAGCGGGACAGGTTCCATGCCTCCCGCGAGATCGTCGGCGGGTCGCTCGTGCCCGGTAGGGTCTGCGCACGATGCGACGCACCCTGTTCGAGGACGTACACGAAGACTTCCGCGCGAGCTTCCGCACTTTCCTTCAGCGCGAGGTGCTCGGCGATGAGGGGCGCTACGGCGAGTGGGAGCGCGACGGCATCGTCCCCCGCGAGGTCTTCGCGCTCGCCGGTCGCGGCGGCTTTCTCGGCATGGCCGTGCCCGAGCGCTTCGGCGGCGCGGGCGCCGAGGACTTCCGCTTCAACCTCATCGTCGGCGAAGAGACACAGCTCGCCGGCGTCGGCAGCTTCGGCCTGGG
>DASXMO010000042.1:0-8587 GCA_036495605.1 Solirubrobacteraceae bacterium | reverse complement strand
TATCCCGCCACATCCTTGCGCGCCCATCCACCGACCTGCACGAGCTCCCCCGGCGCCAGCACCACCTCCAAGCCCGTCACCCACGTTCCGGTGACGCCGTACTTGAGCGCGTGCGGACCGCCCGCGTTCGTCGCCACGTTGCCGCCAATCTGCGACTGCTCGGGCGCGCCCGGGTCCGGTGCGAACATCAGCCCGTTCTCGCGCGCCAGCCGCCGCACGTGATGGGTGCTCACGCCCGCCTCGGGGTATATCCGCCACAGCTCCGGCGCGAGCTCGCGAACCGCACGCAGGCGCTCCAGCGAGCACACCACTCCGCCCTCGCTCGGCACCGCCCCGCCGACCAGGCCCGTGCCCCCGCCGCGCGGGACGATCGGTACGTCATTCGCGTAGCACCAGCGCACCACCTCGGCGACCTCCTCCGCGCTGCCCGGCAGCACTATCGCGTCCGCCCTGCCGACGAGCTCGGCGCGGTGGGAGGCATCCTCGTTGTAGGGCGATCGTCGCGGCGGCGACTCGAGCACGTGCTCAGCGCCGACGATGCGCGCCAGGTCGCGGTGAGCAGACATACGCCACATGCTCGCACCCCTCCCCGGACAAGCCCTCTCCGAACGGGGCTTAGCAGCATCATCTCAGCGGTCGCCTTGCCTTAGCAGCATCATCCCAGCGGTCGCCTTGCAAGGTCCGTGTGGAAGACTCACTTATTCAGGCGATGCCCGCTCGGCTCAGATACGTCGATCCCAACCAGCCGCGTGGCTCGTTCAGCCGCGCGTTCGCCGCGTTCTCCAGTACCCGCCCCGGCAGGTTCTTCTCCGCCAAGGTCGTCTGGAAGGTCGATCCGTATCTGCTGCGCCTCACCCGCGGACGACTCGGTATGGGTCTCGTCCTTCCCACCGCCCTGCTCGAAACCCGCGGTGCGCGCAGCGGCGCTGTGCGGCGCAACGCCGTCATCTACTTCCACGACCAGGAGCGCGTCACGATCGTCGCCTCCAAGGCGGGCGCCGCGAACCATCCGGGTTGGTTTCACAATCTCCTCGCCAATCCCGATGTCACGTTCGGAGGCATCTCCATGCGGGCGAGCGTCATCGACGACGAGGCCGAACGCGCCAGGCTCTGGGAGCTAGCCGACCGTGTCTTCGCGCCCTACGCGACATACCGCAGCGAAGCCGCACAGGCCAACCGGACGATCCCGATCGTCCAGCTGATGCCGCGCTAGCAGGGCGGTCTCGAGCAGCACACAAAGCTCATTTCTGCCGCGCGCTGTGCGGGTGTATGTTTGACTTCAGTCAACGGGAGGAGATACCCATGTCGTATGTACGCGTCGTGCGATTCACCAACGTAAACGCCGAGCGCCTCAACGCTGTGATCGGACAGATCAACGAGTCCGACGGACCGCCCCCCGGCGTGCCCGCCACCGCCTTGACGATGCTGCACGACGAGGCACAGGGCACGGCAGTCGTGCTGCAACACTTCGCCACCGAGGAGGACATGGAGACCGCCGCTCGCGCGTTCGACGCGATGGACGCCTCCGAGACCCCCGGCACCCGCACCTCCGTGGACATGTGCGAGCTGAAGCTCGACCGCAAGGCCTGAGGGAACAGCGCTACCGCCTCGCATGAATCGCGCCTCGCCTGTGAGAGCACGCCCTGTTGGGTAGCCGAATCGGGCTACCACCCGGATGGGTCCGCTATTGAAACTCGATACCGTGCCGATGTAGCCAGCTGCGTGTGCTCTCGATGAACCTCGGAATGGCCCGGCGAAAGCGCTCGACTGCTGTACGGACCTCCTCGGCATCGACATCTGGTGATGCGTGCTCCAACCGTCCCTCCAGGAGATAAAGCTCGTTCAGCAACCCCGCCTGTGCCTTTGTCAACCCGTTGTCGGCGACTATCGCCTCGAAGACCTGGCTGGCGTGTGGACGGCGATATGGGAGCAGCCCGATCAGACGGGCGCCGGCGCTGGCCCGGAGGATCTCGACGTAGGCGTTGAGCGCAGCCGAGTGATCGCCGGTGACAACCATCGTACGATTGGCGTCACGGGGCTCGACAGACTCGAAGGCGGTTCTCCATTCGGCAGAATCCAGTTCGCCGCCAAAGCCCTCCTCGATTGCGAGGTCGAGGGCCTTGCGATGCTTGTTAATCGTCTCGAAGAAGCGTCCCAGCCTGGCCTGCTCGGCGGCAAACGCACGGCGGTCGATCCTGTCGGGGGGATCGCTCACCGAAGGGTCATCTCTTCGATCGCGAGAGCAGCACCAGCCATCTGGCGACGGTAGGCACGGCGAGCACGCACGCGAATCGTGGAGTGTCGCTCTCGTAGCGTGCACCATTTCCCGTCTCGATCGATCAGAACACGCCCCTCGTCGAGGACTCGGTCCAGTAGGAGCGGGGCCCGAGCCTCCACCCATTGCAAGTCAGCGATATCGACCTTACGGTCGCAGAGGTGCTCCAAGCGAACGGCCAGCTTGGCGGCCGTCAAAGCGCGTCCGTCGGCAAACGACACCAGCAGGTCGAGATCCGAGCCCGCGTCCTCGTCGCCTCGCGCCAGCGATCCATAGAGCACGACGAGACGAACGCCCGGCTCTGTGCGCAGCGCGCGGCGCAGGTTGGAGAGAAGCGGCCAGTGAACTCGGAGATACTCAAGCTCATCCGGCGCAAGTCGCAGCCGCCGTGGTCCGCTCCGAGTAGCGCGCGTGGCGCCCTGAGCGACGGCCCGTCGCAGCGTGCGCTCCTCGGCATCGAGTTCAACGGCAAGCTCCTGGAGCACTCCCATGCGGGAGAGGGTACTACCGCGTATGTCCGTTACACATCAGACCCAGCCGTTCCGAGGACGTCGCGGTAGACTCGCCCCACCAGGCGCTGGCTTCAAGCGACGGCGGGCATAGCTGAGGTAGCCGGGCGAAATCGGGAACTGGCGGTCACCGCAGTCAGCATCAGCGGCAGATCGGTATGCCATGATCGAACGGTGGCACGCGCTGGAGAGGAGCTAGTCAATCCGGTGACAGGTGAGCGGATCGTGTTCCGCAAGACCGCAGCGGAAACGGGCGGCACGCTCCTGGATATGGATGACTACTGGCCGCAACCCGGACACCGAGCACCCGAGCACATGCACCCCGAGATGCAGGAGAGCTGGCGGGTCATCGCCGGCACCGCGTGCTTTCGCATTGGCGGGGTGGAGCGGATGGCAACTTCGGGGGAAGTGATCGTCGCCGAGCCAGGCGTGCCGCACGTGGCCTGGAACCCCACCGATGAGCCCGTACATCTTCGAATCCAGATGCGCCCCGCGCTTGACTGGGAGACGTTTATCGAGCGGCTGTTCGCGCTCGGCTCAGGGGGCAATGAGGAGAGGGTGCCGGATGCGGCGCTGATGCTCGAGTTGCTACGTGAATTTCCGCGCGAGATCGCACTCGCACCGGGAACCGGTGGGAACTCCCCCTAACGTTCCCTATGTGGCGGAGCAGGTCCCAGCGGTATGTGCCGTGCTCGACGCGATCGAGCGTCGCGAGTGGTCGCTCCTACGACGACTGCTCCATCCCGAGGTTCACTGGACGACCGCCGTCGAAGAGCAACTGCACGGCCCTCGCGAGGTGATCGCGCGACTCTCCAAGGATCCGCCGCCGGCCCCTCCCTCATTTCACGAGGTTCGCGACGGACGGATCTACCGCTGGATCGACTGCCCGGGATGACAAGGCCTTTTGCGGACACCACCACTTTGGAACCCCGCAATCCGCGCGCGACGGGCCTATCTCGTCAGTCACCACCGGATCAAGCCAGGGCCCGATACGTGGAGGCCTAACCATAGCCATCCCGTAGATTCACCACTACCAGACGGCGCTGAGCTAGGAGGAGCGCTTGTCCCATCCGTGAAATGACGAGTAGTCGCCCGCATCCCACGCTTCGCGCAGTCCGGGCTTGCTCAGATCCCAGTCGGGCCGGATCTTGCGAGTCACTGTGCGTAGGTCGTGCGCGAGATCCACGAACGAGGGGCGTCCCCAGAACCAGTATCCGTTGTAGATGCTGTGAACGGTCAGCCTCGGCTCCAGCACGAGGGTGTAGGGGATCATCGGGTCGTTCTCGGGGTCGGTGTACTCCTGGATGTCGAGGTCCTTCTGGACGATCCGCTCAGGGTCGGACAGGAAGGGCCACTGCGCGCCCGTCGACGCGCGGAACTCCTGGCTGGAATGATGGGTGTCGGTGGAGATCGTGGCGATCTTCGTGTAGGCCACGGCGACCTTGGAGTAGTTCGCGGCAATTTCGAGGTGCTGCTGGTGCTCCTTGGGGCAGTAGTTCCCGCGCGCGAGCGTGAGGATCAGGGGGTCCTCGCCCTGGATCTCGCTGAGCTTTCGAGGAACGTTCTCGTGATCGGGCAACTCGTAGTCGGGGAAGCCGGCGCCGGGGACGATGTCGCTGCGCATGATCTGCTCCAGTCCGTGGTTGAGGAGTAACCTTGGCGCTTCGGAGCCTTTCGGGTCCAGATTGAGCCTAGTCAACAGGCGCCGCGAGCGTCAGAACGGGGCCATCTCAGCATCGGCGAACCTATTTCCTGGCTTGGCTCAATAGGCGTGTCTCGATAGCGTTGACAGCAGTGCGAGCTCCGCCGGTGGCGGCGTAGGCGGCGGCTATATGTAGCGCTCCCTCGGTCTGGGTCATGGCCTGCGTGATCTTGGCGCGTAGGCGGCCGGGACTCAGACGCTTGGCGAGTAGCCGCGTGCCTGCATGTGCGACTTCGACGCGTCGTGCCACCTCGAGCTGATCGCGTCCAAAGGGCACAGCGCAAACGGGCACACCGTGGGCGAGCGCCTTCTGCGTCGAGCCCATGCCACCGTGTGTCACTGCGCATGCGGCACGTTCGAGGATGGGGCGGTGGGGAATAAAACGCTCGACGTGCGCGTTCGGAGGAATCCGCAAAGCGGAGGGGTCGCCGGCGGGAAGGGTGGCCACGACGGTGACGTCCTTCTCGGCGAGCGCCTGCAGCGCGACCTGTATCAGCCGACTGTCGTTCTGAAATTCAGTCGAGGTGTTCACAAGGACGATCGGCTGGCTGATCTGCTCGAGCCATGGTGGTGGATCGGCGGGCGGATCCCAGGCGCACGGGCCGATCATGACCACGTTCTCGGGCCAGTCGCGGCGTGGGTACTCGAAAGGCTCGGCGGTCATGTAGAGCATTAGCGGGGCGCGAGCAAACCACTCCTCAACAGTCGCGATCGGCGCCAGTCCCAATCGTTTACGAACTTCGTTCAATGCCGGACGTCCCAGCCGTTCGACCGCCCCAAACACCAGCGGGCGCGCGATGCGGTCGCGCACTCGACCGAGCGCGCCGCGAGCAGGGGCGAAACCGGGGCCGAACGGCGGAGCATCGACCGAGCGCAGCGGGAGCGGAAAGGGACAGAACGCCGCCCACGGTCCACCCCACGCCTCGGCGGCCATGAGACCGCCCCAGGTGTTGATGTCGACAAGCAGCGCGTCGGGATCTGTGTCGGCTATTGCACGGGAGAGGTCGGGACCGTCGTGCTCGGCGCGGGCGGAGAACACACGCGTGTTTTCGCGCACCGATTGCAGCGGGTTGCGCGCCTGCCAGTCGTCGAGCTCGATCGTCTCTATCAGGGGGTCGATGGGCGCAGCGTCGAAACCCCGTTCACGCATCAGCGCCACCTGCGAGGCGAGCGTCCGCAGCACCACCTGATGCCCGCGGTCGCGGAGTTCGTCGAGGATCGGCGTGAGCGGGAACAGGTGACTGCGCCCGGGCGAGGTGTAGGCAAGGATGCGCGCCATCAGGATTGGTCCATAGTATTTGAGTTTAGTCAATATCAGATGAATATGTCGAGCCCGCCACCCAAGCGTCCGTACCGGATGACGACCCGCGCCGAGGCCGCCGCCGCGACCGGCGAGCGCCTCCTGTCCGCCGCGTGGCGACACTTCGCCACACACTCCTACGAGGAAGTCCGCCTGCGCGCGATCGCAACTGAGGCCGGGGTCAGCGCGCAGACGCTGCACGACCGCTTTGGGTCCAAGGAGGAACTGTTCACCGCGGCATACGCGTGGTTCGGCCGGCAGGAGGTTGCGGAGCGTCCCGCTGCACCCACTAACGATGTGCCGGCAGCGATCACCCAGCTATACGACCGCTACGAGGAGCACGGCCCAGCGATCTTGCGCATGCTCTCCCAGGAGGAGCGCATACCCGCCGTTCACCAGATGACCGAAGCTGGGCGTGCCTACCACCACCACTGGGCGGCAACCACGTTCACAACGCGCTTGCGGGGCCTACGCGGCAAAGCCCGCGAGCGGCGCCTGACCGCGATCGTAATCGCTACCGACCTGCTCGTCTGGAAGCTCCTACGCCACGACTTGCAACATGACCGCGAGAGCGCCGAACGAATCGTGATCGAGATGATCGGGCCGTAGCCGCCGACACCCAGACCCCAAACACCAGGTGAACAAAGGACCTAGAGCGAAGTGCCCCCGCCAGGAGTCGAACCTGGATCTACCGCTTAGGAGGAACGATCGGGGCTCACGCTCACGGCCCGAAAACACTGGCCCATCCAGTGGATTCAGGGCATCGTGTCGCGCGCGCGAACCCCCGAGACACCCCGAGGGGACCGCTATCCGGCAGTGGGGAGCGCTCCACTGGCAGAAGCCCGGCGATATCGCCCAGGGCTGCTACGCGGCGACGGCGACGCCGGCCGGGACGTAATGCTCGACCGTCAGGTCGTCGCGCTCCAGCGCGAAGCGCACGCCCTCCTCGGCTAGCTGGTGAGCCTCGGCGTAGGTGTCGGCGACAACGGTCCAACGAGGCACGTCAGGGGAGGAGGCAACCCAAGTGTCCTCGTCCTGGCGATAGAGCACGCGCACCATCATGCTTCCTCAGAGTAGCGCGAGCGCGTCCTGCTCGGCAAGACCGACCTGATTGCAAAGGATGTCCTTGACGGTCGATGGGCGGATCGTCTGGTTGTCATGGAAGGCGAACGTGATCGCGGGATGGTTCGGCGCTTCCAGCTTGCGGTGCGAGCCCTTCTGGCGAACGATCCGGTAGCCAAGCGGCTGAGCTTGCAGCACGCGGAGGAGTTGCTTCGCCTTCAGGGACGGGAACCGAGCCACGGCGAGCACTCTACGAGCAACAGACGCCGAGCGCGGGAAGTCAGCCACAGTCGGGCGAAATCGCCCAGCACGACTACCGCGGACTATCTCGCTGCGCGTCAGGCGGCCACATGGCGCCGTGCTGCTCGGCCTGCCTCTCCGCGCGGGCGATCAGCTCGGACGGTCGGATGCCGAGCGTGACCGCGAGCGTTGCGACGGTGGCGAGGGTCGGTCGGCGCTCGGCGCGCTCGATCCCGCCGATGTAGTTGCGGTGAACGCCGCTGTCGAGGCCGAGGCGCTCCTGGGAGATGTCCTGCTCATCGCGTAGATCGCGGATGGCCTCGCCAAGGCCAGTGAGGAGTGGATCGCGTGTGGGCACGACTCGGCACGTTGCAGCCCAATCGTGTTAGGTTCTACAGCCCAACCGTGTTGCCACATTCTGCGCCAGGTACCCCGAGGACGACTGCCAAGCCGCACACGGAGCGTCATGGAGCGCTGCCACAGACGGCGTTGGCGGCACGTGGCTCGCTCGTTTGTGACCCGGGATGCGCTCGTGAGGAGGCTCTGTCCAGTGGCGGGGACGGTACTCACTCTGATCGGGTGCTGGTAGGCGTACACAACCGAAGGAGAACAGCATGAAGCGCATCGTCCTCACCGCAGCCGTCCTTGCGCTCGCGATACCCGCAACTGCGACGGCGGAGAGTGCCCAGCAGATGCACACCAACCAGGTCAACGCCTGCCATCGTGTCCTGCGCGGCAATGTAGTAGCGACGAATCCGGTCAATCAAGCGCGCAGGAACGAAGTCGCCTGCTGGACGCCTGCGGGTTGGCATGGCTACAGCGAATGGGTCCTTTATGGCGACCATCCCGTGCTTGGGCGTCCCGTCGGCAGGCGCCTCTTCGGTTAGGCGAGGGGGAACGATGTCCATTTGGTACCTGCTGGTGTTTGTCGCCGTCGTTGCCGTAGCCGTCCAGCTCGCCCTCTCGGCTCACCGTCGCGACGCACGCAAGGAGCTGGTGGCCACCACCATCGAATGCCCCTTCTGCGCAGAACGAGTCTCGCCGAGGGCGATCATCTGCCCGCACTGCCGGGAGGACATCTCCGATCCGGATGAGCCGCCCACAGCTACCAGCTAGCGTCCACCTCATTACCGCGCAACCGTCGTCCCGCCAGCCGCCAGCGGCTAGAAACCACAGGTACGGGCGAGCAGACAAGCGGCGCACCACTCGATTCGAGCACACACGAATGCGGTCATTCAACGACCTTTTGCGTTGGGTCGCCTACCGTCGGGTCAGCCAAGTTGAGCATACCGAGAGGGTGGAATCGGTGGGAGAGCTTTCCGGCAGGCGCTGTCCGCACGAGGGCAACGATATGGCAGTAGGTGACAATAGGAGCGATATCGGCGCTCCCGAGGCGACGAAAACGGCGCGCATCGTCAGCGCGGAATCCGCTTGAGTACAGGTCTTTCTACCCCAATGCCCCCGCCAGGAGTCGAACCTGGATCTACCGCTTAGGAGGA
>DASXMO010000041.1:0-4874 GCA_036495605.1 Solirubrobacteraceae bacterium | reverse complement strand
TCCTCGCGCACGACCGAGAGGGCGAGCTCGGGTATCAACGCGACGCCCACACCGGCGCCCACGAGGCCCTGCACGGTCTGGTAGTCGTCGCTCTGGAAGGAGACGTGGGGCTCGAAACCGGCGGCGTGGCAGCAGCGCACGACGTGGCGCGCGCAGGGGCTGTCCTTGGATGTTTGGATCCAGGCTTCCTCGCGCAGGTCCTCCAGGCGCAGTCGCCGGCGCTCGGCCAGACGATGTGCGCGGGGCAGCGCCAGGTAGAGGGGATCTTGCAGCAGCTGCACACGCGTCAGGCGTCCGGACGGCAGCGGCTCCGACTCCTCGTCATGCCCGGGGACGGTTGCGCGTCCGTTCGCGAGCGAGGAGTCGAATTCGAACAGCAGCGCGAGGTCGAGCTCGCCGGTGCGCAGGCGCGGGGCGATCTCCTCGGGCTCGCCCTCGGCGAGGGTCAGCTCGACGTCGGGATGGCGGGCTCGGAAGGTGGCGATCGCGAGCGGCATCAGCGTGGCGCCGGCGGTGGGAAAGGAGGCCATCCGCAACCTGCCTCCGCGCAGGCCGGCGATCGCGGCGATCGCGGCTTCGGCGGCATCGAGGTCGGCGAGCACGCTTTCGGCGTGTCCGATGAGAGTCTGTCCGGCCGCCGTCAGGCTCACCCCGCGAGGGTGGCGCTCCAGCAGGGTCATCCCGGTTTCGGCCTCCAGTGCGCCGATCTGCTGGGAGACGGCCGACTGCGTATAGGAGAGGGCGTCGGCTGCGGCGGAGAAGGACCCGCGGTAAGCGACCTCGTGGAGGATGCGCAGGCGGTTCACATTGAGCATAAGTAGATCTTATCGTAGAGATCAAGGATCGTACTGGAGCTGATGGCAAGATCGTGCCACGATGAGCGAAACAAGAACTTGAGAACACCACCGTCCGCAAGCTCACAGACAGGAGATTCGCAATGGCAACCAAGGTGATCGTTTCCTACGACGGAACCGCCAACGAGGACGACGCGATCGCGTTCGGCGCGTTGCTGGCTCGTGCCGGTGCCGAGGTCTCGCTCGGCTACGTACGTCACACCGACGAGGCGGTCAGCGACGAGGAGGCACAGGTTGTGCTCGATCGCGGCGCGGCGCACTTCGCGGGCACGTTCGCGAGCGCTCACGCGGTGACCGACCGCTCGACTCCGGGGGGACTGCGGGCGCTGGCGGTGCAGATCGGCGCTCAGGCGGTGCTGTTCTGCTCGGATTCGCACACCGCTCACGGTCATGTGACGATCGGCAACTCGGCCGCGCGACTGCTGGAGGGAGGCAGCGTCGCCGTGGGGATCGCTCCCGTCGGCCTGGCCGAGGAAGAGGGGTCGGCGCGCAGGATCGTCGCCGTCGGCGAGGCCGGCGGCGCCGGTGGCTCGCAGGCGACGGCGCAGTCGATCGCGGGCGCGCTCGGCGGGGAGGTCGTACCGGTGGCCGATGCCGACGCCGACCTGCTCGTGATCGACTCGCGTGCGGGAGCAGAGCAGGGTCGCGTGTCGATCAGCTCCTCGGCGTCGCATCTGATCGAGATCGCGACGTGCCCGGTGCTGGTGCTGGCGAGCGGGGTGGCGCTGCAGTTCGGTGGCGCGCCGGCGGTGGCGGCGGCGTAGTTTTAGGGGGTGCCCTCGCGCGTGGCGTCTCGAAGAGGGGACGCCCGCGCGGGGCGCGTGCGTTTGCGCGGAGCGCTCGCGAAAGCGAGCGGGAACGTCACTTCTTTGTCTCAGTGGCGGAACGGGCGCGGTGACGGGCGAGCAGGTAGACCGCGAGGGCGTGGCAGAAGTCCACGCCTCCACCGAGCAGGTGCCCCAGCGGGCCGGTCCACAGCCACGTCTCCAGGCGTCTGCGGGCGGGCGGGCGCACGGTCCCCATCGGACGGACGGTATCGTGGCGGCAATGACCGGGCCCGTTGAGACCGCCGTCGCAGAGCTTCCGCAGTCGCGCGTGCGCGTCGAGGTGCAGGTGGCGCCGGGCGAGATCGAAGCGCGCGTACAGCGCAAGGCCGGTGAGCTCGGCCGCCAGTTGAAGCTGCCGGGCTTTCGCAAGGGCAAGGTGCCGGCGCCATTGGTGCTGCAGCGACTCGGCCGCGATGCAGTGCTCGAGGATGCGGTGCGCGACGGTCTCGGCAGCTGGTACGCCGAGGCGATCAGAGACTCGGGGATCGTTCCGATCGGCGATCCGAAGATCGACCTCGGAGAGCTGCCCACGAAAGACCAGGCGCTGCGGTTCTCGTTCGAGATCGGGGTGCTGCCCGTGGCGGAGCTTGGGGAGTACTCCGGCCTGGAGGTGGGGCGCCGCGAGGCGGCGCTCGATGAGGAGTTGGTCGATCGTGAGGTGCAGGCGATGCGCGAGCGCCTCGCGCGCTTGGAGACCGCGGAGCGCCCCGCCGGCGAGGGCGACTTCGTGGTTGTCGACTACGTCGGGCGTCTGCCCACCGTGGACGAGCAGACCGGCGAGACGACGATGATCGCATTCGCGGGCGGCGAAGGTCGCGACCAGCTGATCGAGCTGGGCGGCGGCAAGCTGATACCGGGGTTCGAGGAGGGCCTGCTCGGAGCCGGGGCCGGGGAGACGCGCAGCGTGGAGCTGCAGTTCCCGGCGGACTACGGTAACGCCGAGCTGGCCGGTCGGGAGGCGTCGTTTGAGATCGCCGTGAAGGAGGTCAAGGGCAAGGAGCTGCCGGACGTCGACGAGGACTTCGCGGTCGATGCCGGGTTTGACGACGTGAACGAGCTGCGCGAGGACATCGGCCGGCGCATCCTCGAGGCCGAGGAACAGCGTGTCACCGAGGAGTTTCGCGAGGCGGCGCTCGACGCGGCCGTGAACAACGCGCAGGTGCCCGTCACCGAGGAGCTGGCGAGCTCACGCGCCCGGGAGATGTGGGAGCGAATGCTGCACACGCTCTCCCACCGTGGGATCACGCGCGAGGCCTACCTGCAGATCGTGGGACGCGAGGAGCAGGAGATCCTCGCCGAGATGCTCCCCGAGGCCGAGCAGGGCATACGTCGCGAGGCGGTGCTGAACGCGGTTGTCGCAGCCGAGGGGATCGAGCCGTCCGAGGAGGAGCTGCTGGCAGCCGTCGCGCCGATGGCCGAGCGCGAGGGGATCGCGCCCGAGCAGGTTCTCTCCCAGCTGCGCGAGGCGGGACGCGTGGAGGAGCTGAGCGAGGATCTCGCGGCGCGTCAGGCCGTCGCGCTGATCGCGGAGCGAGCCAAGCCGATTCCGATCGAGCAGGCGCAGGCGCGTGAGAAGCTGTGGACCCCCGAGAAGGACTCCGAGCAGCAGCCGGCCGGCGCGGGGATCGCGAGCGGTGAGAGCACCGGCGGCGGCGGATTGTGGACGCCGGAGCGCTAACGTTGGACGCGCAGATGGCGGTTGCGGTAGATGTCGGTGGGTTCGCGGGCCGAACGACACCGACGCGTTTGCTGAAGGATTCGAGCCGGCGATGACAAACTGAAGCGAGGACGATGAGCCCACTGGTACCCATGGTGGTCGAGCAGACCTCGCGAGGCGAGCGCGCGTTCGACATCTACAGCCGTCTGCTCAACGAGCGGATCATCTTCCTCGGCACGCCCGTGGACGACCAGATCGCGAACCTGATCGTCGCGCAGCTGCTGCATCTGGAGTCCGAGGATCCGGAGAAGGACGTCTCGCTGTACATCAACTCGCCCGGCGGCTCGGTGTACGCGGGGCTGGCGATCTACGACACGATGCAGTTCATCAAGCCGAAGGTGCAGACGATCTGCGTCGGCATCGCGATGTCGATGGGAGCACTGCTCTTGGCGGGCGGCGCGGAGGGCAAGCGCATGGCTCTGCCGAACGCCAAGATCCTCATCCACCAGGTGAGCTCGAGCTTCCAGGGGCAGGCGACCGACATCGAGATTCACGCCAAGGAGATCATCGACGTGCGCAAACGGCTCGATGAGATCATTGCCAAGCACACGCACAAGGAGCTCGAGGACGTGCGCAAAGACACCGAGCGCGACTACTTCATGTCCTCCGAGGAGGCCAAGCAGTACGGCATCATTGATCGCGTAATCACGGAGCATTAGGGCGCCGGCGCCCTGGCGAGCGGGATGTGAAGGAGCACTGAACCATGGCCAGACCGACAGACACCAACGAGCAGCTGCTGTGCAGCTTCTGCGGCAAGTCGCAAAGGCAGGTCAAGAAGCTGATCGCCGGGCCGGGCGTGTACATCTGCGACGAGTGCATCGACATGTGCAACGAGATCATCGACGAGGAGCTCGCGGCCCCGCCGGCGTTCGACCTCGAGAACCTGCCCAAGCCGCGCGAGATCTACGAGGTCCTGGACGAGTACGTGGTCGGCCAGGAGCCCTCCAAGCGCACGCTGTCCGTGGCGGTCTACAACCACTACAAGCGGGTGCAGATGATGACCTCCGGCGACGAGGAGATCGAGCTGCAGAAGTCGAACATCCTGCTGCTCGGACCGACCGGATGCGGCAAGACGCTGCTCGCCCAGACACTCGCTCGGATCTTGAACGTTCCCTTCGCGATCGCCGACGCGACCGCGCTGACCGAGGCGGGGTACGTAGGGGAGGATGTCGAGAACATCCTCTTGAAGCTGATCCAGGCCGCCGACTACGACGTCAAGAAGGCCGAGACGGGGATCATCTACATCGACGAGGTCGACAAGATCGCGCGCAAGGCCGACAACCCGTCGATCACGCGCGATGTCTCCGGCGAGGGCGTGCAGCAGGCGCTGCTGAAGATTCTCGAGGGCACGCAGGCCTCGGTGCCGCCCCAGGGCGGGCGCAAGCATCCCCACCAGGAGTTCCTGACGATCGATACGACGAACGTGCTGTTCATCTGCGGCGGGGCGTTCGCGAACCTCGACCAGGTGATCGAGCG
>DASXMO010000040.1:0-7225 GCA_036495605.1 Solirubrobacteraceae bacterium | reverse complement strand
ATCCTGTCGTCGCATGCGGCACCACTTCAACCGTCTTGCCTTCTTCATATTCCGCCAGGCATGCTTCTTCGGCGCCACCATCGACCTTGCACTTGAACGTCCCCGAACCCGTACCCGACGTACCGAGATTCAACTTGAATGAGGATTTGCCGGCAAGCTTGAATTCAGCAGCTATCACCCATTCGTCTTCTTCATTTTCTTCTTCGTTGTAAACAAGGCAGGTAGTGGGGCCGAAAAAGCTGGCCGGCAGACATTCTCCCGCGTCATGTCCTTGTTCCACCCGCCAACCGACGAATTCAGAGCCGGCGGCCGGGACAGCGTGCAACCGCGCAGCGTAGAAGCCTGCTTCTCCATTGAGCAGACCGGGAACGTTTTTGCATTCACCTTTAGTGCTCGTGCCATCGTAGGAACATGCGATCGGTGGCGTGCCCAGCCCAATAGCAGAGCCTTCTGCTTCGTCTTTAACTTCACCACTGCCGGTACCAGCGATGTTCAACTTCAGGCTCGCTTCTTCAGCAAACGCCTGCGCCGCGGGCACGAGAACAAACAGAGCCACCACCACTGCTGACAAAGCGAAACGAGACGCACGCCCACGCATGCCCACTCGAAACTTCATACGGGTACTCCGGGTAGCGCCGGTCGGCGTCATGATGTCAATCCCTCCGTCTCTCGACTGTTAGTGATATCCAGCGCAAGCTGCTGAGTGACCTTCGCCCCGAGCGCGGTCAGGCTCCAAGCGTTGGGTTCGCCTTTGTTCTGCCCCCCACCCTCGTTCACGAGCAATCCCAAACGCTGCAAACGCCTAAGAAGCTTCGAGACCTGACCCTGGTCATAAGTGTCAGCGAGCTCACCAATACGACGATTACTCGCCCCGGGATGAGCCGCCGCGGCCTGCAATACCCGCGCCGTCCGATACGTGATACGCATCGGCACGTGCTTCAACGGATCCTCCGCACCCGTACTGGATGCCTCATGCCGCACCACCTCATCCACCTTCGATAGCCAGGAGGGCGCGGGACGATCACCCTCCTTACGCGCCATCCCCGGCCCCAAATACGGCAGCACGATCATGCTCATCAACTCACCCAAGAGACCCGTGAGGGACTCCTTCCCCGTACCTTTGAGCAGGCGCTTGTAAACGATCGCCACAACCGCACCGACAAGACCCTCCGCCGTCAACGGTGGGATACGCTCCGCCCGGGCGCTTCCATGCCGCCCCTCATCGATAACACCCGCCAAGCGCGCGAGAATCTCCTCGCGATACTCCAACACGCGCTGCGAACCACGCGCACTCTGCACCACACACACCCGCGCCAGCGCAGGCTCACGATCCAAAACCGAGAGGATGCTCCCCAATCCGGTACGCACACGCTCCTGCCACGGCAACGCATCGAGGTTCACGCGCGCGAACTCGGCTTCAACCCGCTCGACGGTGTCCTGCAAGATCGCCAACAGGCACGCCTCGCGCCCAGAGAAGAGGCCATAGAACGTGCGTCGTGACACCCGTGCGCGAGCGGTGATGTGAACCACCGTCGCCCCGACGTAACCCAAATCGTCAAACGTCATCACCGCCGCGCCCAGCAAACGCGCGCGCTGCATCTCCGAGACCTGCGCCCGCGGCGAACCAACCGCGCGCACCTGCACACGCTGCCGCGGACGCTCCACGACACCACCACGAGACACACCCGCGCTAGCAGCCACTACGCACCCCCAGCACGAGGCACGAGTGACCAGACCTCCTGGAGAGGCCCGAGAAACACCGCGAAGAAGAGGCTAGACCAGCGGAACTACAGGGACAAGAGAGAGCGAGAGAGAGAGAGAGATGTGTCAGCGCTGCTGACGCATCTACCTACGGGCGCACTTGAGCGCACACCGACCCTCATCACACCTGTCCCCAGCGGACTCACGCGAAAACAACCCCTCTTCATACGACCCGGTCCCTCTCCCCAACAATCCCCTACAAGCGCTCAAACCGGTCCAGAAGACCGACCCAAACCCGATCTATCGTGCTCGACATCCCCCAATGGGAGTCATGAACACGAGAGAACATAACGCCATTCCTGACGCTTGTCAAGAGCAAACGATAACCACTATTGCAGCCACGCCCGCGCGCCGGCCGCCCAAGCCCGGCCGCGCGCAGGGCCAAGCATTTTTCAGAGAAGCGGCGGACGGGCCTCGAACCCGCGACCTCGAGCTTGGGAAGCTCGCGCTCTACCAACTGAGCTACCACCGCGCGAAGGCTGATCTTAGCCCCTGCTCAGCACGCCCGGAGGCTCGCACGGCGCCTCGCGCTCGACCGCGAGCCATCTATCCTCCATCCCGTGCGTGGCCGTCTCCTACCGATCCTCGTCTGCCTCGCGGGCGCCTGCCTGATCGGACTGTTGGTCTACGGCGTGACCACGCAGGGAGCGAGCCGCACACTCGACGAGGCGGTCGCCAAAGGACAGCATCCTCCAGCACCCCAGGCGGGACGCACGCTGCCGGTGCTCTCGGGCGCGACCGCCGGTACCGGCGACTCGCTGGCCTCGTACAAGGGCAAGGTCGTGGTGCTGAACTTCTGGGCGTCGTGGTGCGTGCCCTGCCAGACGGAGGCGCCGCTGTTGGAGCACGCGCAGAGCCGCCTGCGGGCGCACGACGCGACGGTGCTCGGCGTGACCTACCTCGACGCTTCGACCGACTCACAGGCGTTCCTGCGCGAACACCACATCACCTATCCGAACCTGCGCGATACGACCGGCGAATTCGCGCACGCCTACGGCACCGATCAGCTCCCGGAGAGCTTCGTGATCGACCGCAACGGCGGCGTCGTGGCCGTCTCGCGGGGCCAGATCGGGCCGGCGTTCGTCGACGGCGCGATCAAGCTCGCGGAAAGCAGCTCATGAACGTCGCCGGCGCCCCACCCCAAGCCCGCAACGCGCGGCGAGTGCTCGTCGCGCTCGCCGCGATCACGGCGTTTTCCCCGTCAGTTGGCTTTGCCGCTACCGCTTACACCACTCCCCCGCCCTCCTCGGCCCCAGCGCGAGCTTCATTGCCGGCGATCGAACGCCGGGTGATGTGCGTGACGTGCAAAATCCCGCTGATCGTCGCCGAGTCCCCGCAGGCCGACCGCGAGCGTGTCTTCATCAGGGGACTGATCGCGGAAGGCAAGACCGAGCCCGAGATCGAAAGCGCGCTCGTGAGCCAATACGGGCCCACTGCGCTGGGCCTGCCGAGCGCGCACGGCTTCGACCTGACGGCGTACCTCGTACCGCTCGCGGCCGTGCTGGCGTTGCTCGCAACGTTCGCGCTGCTCCTGCCCCGCTGGCGTAGGCGCACTCGCGCTGCACCAGACTCGCCGTCCGTGCCGGCGTTGGGCGCCGCTGAGCGCGCGCGCCTGGACGCCGATCTCGCGCGCTTCGACGGCTGAACCGAGCCGGGGCGGCAAACCGGGCGGCGCGGCCCCGGCGGAGCGCAATGGCGCCTACATCCGCTCGGGTGCCTTGACCCCGAGCAGATCGAGGCAGCGCGCGATCGTGCGCTGAGCCGCGACTGACAGCGCCAGGCGCAACGATTCGACACTGGCCGCGCCCCCCCGCGACCCGTCGGGTGTGTCCACATCGACGATGCGACAGGCATCGTAGAAGGAGGTGTAGTCCTGCGCTAGCTCCAACGCGTAGGCGGCGATCCGATGGGGCGCGCGGCGCTGAGCGGTCTCGGAGATCTCGTCGGAGAAGGCAAGCAGCTGCTTGATCAGTGCGCGCTCGCTCGAATGCAGGGCTCCCTCGCTTCCCGCCCCCACATCGGTCGGCAAGCCGCCACCCCCAGCCGCGCCGGCGCTCTCGTCCCCCCCGCCGGTCTCGCCTGCATCGGCGTCCTCGCGTGTCGTGTCAGCCAGCGCGGCGGCGACGCGCTCGGGGCCTGCGAGCGCGAGCACCGAGACGATGCGAGCGTGTGCGTACTGCACGTAGTAGACGGGGTTCTCGCGCGATTGCGCACGCGCGAGGTCGAGGTCGAGGTCGATCGTCGTGTCGTGCGAGCGCGAGAGCAGAAACCAGCGCGCGGCGTCCACGCCGACCTCCGAGACGAGGTCGTCGAGCGTGACGAACTCCCCCGCGCGCTTTGACATCTGCGCGCGCTCGCCGCGGCGCACGAGATGTACGAGCTGCATCGTCAGCATCTCCAAGTGCTCGGGGTCTCCGCCGAGTGCGGCGTAGGCGGCGCGCATCCGCGGCAGATAGCCGTGATGGTCGGCGCCCCATACGTCGATCTGGCGCTCGAAGCCACGCTCGCGCTTGTCCTGGTGGTAGGCGATGTCCGAGGCGAAGTAGGTGTGCTCGCCGGAGGAGCGCACGAGCACACGGTCCTTGTCGTCGCCATAGTCGGTCGTGCGCAGCCACAACGCCCCGTCCTCGCGATAGGTGTGGCCGTGCTCTTCGAGCGTCTTCAGCGTGTGCGCCACCGGACTTGGATCTCCGGCGTGCAGCGCGGACTCGTACTGCCAATGGTCGAAACCCTCAACGGCGAAGGCGCCGAGCGTCACCTGCATGCGCGCGATCATCACGCCGACCGCAAGACGCCCGAGCTCGGCGGCGTCGAGGGTCGCCGCGCCCTCGATTTCCCGGGCTAGCTCGCCGACATACTCACCGTGATAGCCGCCCTCGGGGATCTCCTGTCCCCTCGCGACGGCGCTGATCGACTCGCCCAGCGCTCGCACCTGCGATCCGGCGTCGTTGACATAGAACTCGCGTTCGACCTCGTGCCCGTGGAAGGCGAGGACACGGGCCAGCGCATCGCCGTAGGCGGCGTTGCGCGCGTGACCGACGTGCATCGGCCCGGTGGGGTTGGCCGAGACGAACTCGATCAGGATGCGCTCAGGCGAGTCCGCGCCACCGGCGCCGAACGTTGAATCTTGCGCGAGCACGCGAGCCAGCGCTCCGCGCAGCCAGGAATCGTCCAGGAACATGTTCAGAAAGCCCGGTCCCGCGACCTCGAAGCGCGCCAGCCGCCCGCCGAGACGGCGTGCGAGCTCGATTCCCAGGAGCTCGGCGACCTCACGTGGTGGGCTGCCCAGCGAGGGCGCGAGCAGCAGCGCGGCGTTGGTCGCGTAATCTCCGAAGTCGGCCTTCGGCGGGCGCTCGAGCACGATCGCGTCGGGCCGGCCGAGGCTCGATGCCCCGGCGGACGTGTCGGCGCTCAATAGCGCCTCCGCGCTCGCGAGCACCGCGTCGCGCAGTTCATCTACGGGGGCCCTCGCCCCCATCGCGTGCATCTGACTCACAGATTGGGATACTAACTACGTGAACGACCAAGACCCGGGCGCCGAGCGCCACATAAACATTCATCTCTCCCCCGAGATCATGGGGGGCGTATACGCGAACTTCGCCAACGTCAGCCACTCCGACTACGAGTTCACGGTCACCTTCGCGCGCGTCGACCACGAGGTCGAGTCCGAGGAGGTCCCCGGCGTGGTCGTCTCGCGGGTCAACCTCTCCCCGCGCTTTATGCGCGAGCTGATCGACGCGATGGAGGACAACTACTCCAAGTGGCGAACCCGCGAGGGAATCAAGAACCTACCCGAGTACGGCGGAGCCGAGGCGGGGGAGCCAGAAGGAGAGTAAGACGAGAATGTGCCAGGCGGGACCGACGATCGGCCAGCGAAGCGCCATCGGCCGTCCATGAAGGTCGCGGTGGTCTCAGACGTCCATGGCAATCGACACGCGTTCGAGGCCGTACTCGAGGCGGTCGCGGCGAGCGACGCCGCGGAGCTTTGGTGCCTGGGCGATCTCGTCGGCTACGGCGCCGAGCCTGACGCGTGCGTGGCGCTCGCCGCAAAGCACGCCGCCGTCTGCCTCGCCGGCAACCACGATCTCGCCGTCACCGGCGAGATCTCCTTTGGGGAGTTCTCCCGCGGAGCCGGCCTCGCGGCGCAGTGGACGCAGGAGGTGATCTCCGCCGAGCACCTCGACTTCCTCGCCGGCCTGCGCCCGGAGGGGCAGGAGGGGCCGATCGGGCTTTATCACGCCAGCCCGCGCGATCCCGTGTGGGAGTACGTGCTCTCGGCCCTGCTCGCCGAGCTGTGCCTGGACAGGCAGCCGGACCGCGTCTGCCTGATCGGCCACTCCCACGTGGCCCTGTCGTTCATGCGACATGAGGGCGAGCTCGCCAGCGGCGAACCTCGACGCGAGGGCGCCCACCTGGACATCTCCGAGGGCGAATGGCTGCTGAATCCCGGCAGTGTCGGGCAGCCCCGCGACGGCGACCCGCGCGCCTCGTGGCTGATGTTGGACCTCGACGGCCTCACGGCGTCGTTTCAGCGGACCGATTACGACGTCGCGGGCGCGGCCGCCGCGATCCGCGCGGCGCGCCTGCCGGACTCGCTCGCGGAGCGGCTGGAGTACGGTCAGTGACCATGAACGGACGATGCGACCGACAACGCTCTCCCCTGGCGAGCGCTCTGCGACTGCTCGCGGCCGCGCTATTGGGGGTCGCGGTCGCGATCGTGCTCGTATCCTGCGGCAGCTCCGGCAAGGGCCTGATCCCGATCGCCAACGCAGGGCCGTTGCAGAGCGACTTCGAAGCGATCGCACAGGCGGCGCAGAGCGGGGGCGGGAACTGCACGCCGACGACCGAAGCGATCAACAAGACCGAGCAGGACTTCGCGTCGCTGCCTGCGACGATCGACTCAGGACTGCACAAGCGGCTGAGCGAAGGCATCTCGAACCTGCGCGAACGCGCCCTCGCACTGTGCACACAGCCGCTCGTCCAGACGAACACGACGAGCACGCCGCGCACGACCACGAGCACCACGACCACGAAAACCGAGACCACGCCGACAACGCCCACAACCACTACGAGCACTTCGACGACACCGCCCCCCGCCCCCGTCACCCCGCCGAACAACGGCGGCGGCACGGTGGCTCCCGGCGAAAGCGAACGCTCGGCGGAAGGCAAGGGCAACGAACAGGGTGAATCCGGCGGTGTGGGCCCGGGAGCGGTCGGACAGGAAAACGGCAAATGAGCCCGACCGGCGCGGCTCACGCCCGCACCCCTCTCGATGGACCGCCGACGGCGCGAGGTGGACGGGCGTGAACGACGGCGACACGATCGCCGGGCGCTACCGGCTCGAGGGCAGGCTCGGGTTCGGCGGGATGTCCACGGTGCACCTCGCGTTCGACATGCGCCTGGAACGGCGTGTGGCGGCCAAGCTGCTGGCGGAGCACCTCGCGGACGATCCGACGTTCGTCTC
>DASXMO010000039.1:0-2649 GCA_036495605.1 Solirubrobacteraceae bacterium | reverse complement strand
TACGGATGGTCGCCGCATGCTTTGAAAAAAAGCTGATGTCGTCCCTGGCGGCGCTTCGCGCCGCCAGGCGAGACCGCACATGTGCGGTCTCGTGACCTGCCGCATGCGGCAGGTCATTCCGACGGCGCATGCGCCGTCGGTCGGGGCGTGCATGCACGCCCCGCGGGGGGCCGCATGCGGCCCCCCGGGCCGTACCGCTTGCGGTACGGCCCACACCATCAGCTTTTTTATTAGTCATGCGGGCCTCAGAGTTTCCGCGCATGCCGCGAATGGCACCGATCGACTCATCAGCCACCGCGGCACGGCCCCGGACGACTAAGCCGGAACGGCAGTCGGCTCCTCCGCTCTGCGCGGAAGCAGCGTTTCGCGAGCGATCACCAAGCGCTGGATCTGCGAGGTCCCCTCGTAGAGCTGCATGATCTTCGCGTCGCGGAAGAGCTTCTCCACGGGGTACTCCTTGATGAAGCCATACCCGCCGTACACCTGCACGGCTTCCGTGGCCGTCTTCATCGCCGTGTCAGCCGCGAAACGCTTGGCGTGCGAGGAGATCAGCGTGTTGCGTTCGCCGTTGTCGAGCATCACGGCCGACTTCCACGCGAGCAGGCGAGCCGCTTCGATCTCCGTGGCCATGTCGGCGATGATGAACTGGATCGCCTGGTGCATCGCGATCGGCACGCCGAACTGCACGCGTTCGCGCGAGTAGTCGGTGGCGAACTCGAACGCCGCGCGAGCGATGCCGACGGCCATCGAGGCGACGCCGGGCCGCGTGCGGTCGAGCGTCATCATCGCGAGCTTGAAACCGGCGTTTTCCTCGCCGAGCATGTTCTCGGCCGGAACCTCCACGTCGTTGAAGGAGATCGTCGCCGTGTTCGACGCGCGCTGCCCGAGCTTGTCCTCCTTCTTGTCCACCACCACACCCCAGTCACGCTCGACCACGAACGCGCTGATGCCGCGATGGCCTGCGTCCTTGTCGGTCTTCGCGTAGACCGTGTAGTAGTCCGCGTAGCCGCCGTTCGTGATGAAGCACTTCGAGCCGTTGATCACGTACTTGTCGCCCTGCTTCACCGCCGTCGTGCGCATGCCCGAGACGTCCGAGCCGGCGTCGGGCTCGGTCAGGCAGAAGGACGCGAGCTTCGGCGCTTCGGTGAGCATGCCGAGGTACTTCTTCTTCGTCTCCTCCGAGCCGCCCAACATGATCGGCGCGGTCGCTAGGCCGTTGCAGCCGAGCGAGGTCTGGATGCCCGAGCAGCCCCAGCTGAGCTCTTCCTCGATCAGGCAGCCGTCGAGATAGCCGGCGCCCGCTCCGCCGTACTCCTCCTCGATGTGGCTGTTCATCAAGCCGACCTCCCAGGCCTTCTCGACGATGTCCTGCGGCCAGGTCCCGTCCCTGTCGTACTCCCAGGCGACGGGGCGAATCTCTTTCTCGGCGAAATCGTGCGCCATTTCGCGCAGGCTCTGCTGCTCGTTTGTCAAGCTGAAATCGACCATTCTCTGCTCTCGCGCCTCCGTGAACATGGCTCTCGCCCGCTGTGTAGATTGACCAGTCAGTCAACGAGCAGGGTAGCGGAGGGAGGGCGCTTGGGCAATGGCCCGCGCAGGAGACGTACAATCGTTCGATGCAGGCTGCTTTCCCGATCGTCGTCTTCGGCACCGTGGGGCTGTCGGTGGTGATGTCGATCGTGTTCCTGCTCTCCCGAGGGAGCATGTACGACGAGATCGGCTCGGGCGGGTTCCCCGGCGACGGCGAGCACTCCGGCGGCGCATCGCCCTTCGCGCATGGCGGCGGCCCCGAATACGACTCCATCACCATGAACCCCGAGCTCCAGCGCGCCGAGCGCGAGCAGGAAATCCGCCAGATGCTCCAGGCGCGCAGCGAGCGGCGTGAGCGCCGCGGCGAACCGGCGCTGGACATCGACGCCGAGGTCGCCCAGCTGATGGCCGATCAGCCCGCGAACGCAGGCCACGACCCGGGGATCGCCGAGGAGGTCCTGCAGCTCGTGATCGCCCGCAACGAACGCCGCGAACGCAAGGGCCTCGAACCGCTCGACGTCGAGGCGGAGGTCGCGCGCACCATGGCCGAGCTGAACCCCTAAGCATGCGTGGCGGCGCTGGATCGGCGTCCTCAGTCGCTCGCGTACGTCCGTACGCCAAATCGCTCCCTCGCGTCCTCTTGCCCAGCTTGCCCTGCGTGCTCAGGAACGCTGTTACGTACCCGGCGCGCACTGGGATAGCGCTCTCGGGTATAAACGCCCCATGGCCGAGCACCGCACGTTCGAGCTGGACGAGCTGACGATCCGTCCGGGGACCTACTTCAACCCTCAAACCGAGGTGCTGCTGGTCGTCGATGACTCCCCCGACCTCGACCATGAGATCTTCAACATGGAGGACTTCGAGGGCGACGAATGGGTGCTCGTCTCCGACGAGTCTCCTGTCGATGAGCACCGCCGCGACGAGCTGATCGAGCGCTTCCAGGTCGCCTACCACCCCGGCGGCGAGCACTCGATCGAGGGCGACGCCGAGGACGACGAGGAGGACGTGCTCGAAGCGGACGACCAGGAGGTCGGGCGGGAGGACCAGTAGCGGGCTGTATCCCGCAGCCTTGGCGCAACTGCGAGTCCGCGGTGGGTTTGAGGGGACATGCACACGCAT
>DASXMO010000038.1:0-2486 GCA_036495605.1 Solirubrobacteraceae bacterium | reverse complement strand
CACGGGTCCCTAACGCGGCGCCGAACGAGGCGCCGCAGGAGCTACCGTGCATCGGATAGCGTTGACCCCGGAGCAGCCGATGCCCGACACCGCAAGCTCACAGCCCAACCCGCAAGCGCGCTGGAGCGCGATCGACCGCTATATCTCCGATCGCCTCCTCCCAGCCGATCCGGTGCTCGAGGCCGCGCTCGCCGACAGCGACGCGGCCGGACTGCCGCCGATCGCGGTGACGCCCAACCAGGGCAAGCTGCTCGAGCTGCTCGCGCGTGTGCAGGGCGCGCGCACAATCCTCGAGCTCGGCACGCTCGGCGGCTACAGCACGATCTGGCTCGCGCGCGCGCTGCCCGCGGGCGGGCGCCTGGTGACGCTCGAGGCCAACCCCGCCTTCGCCGAGGTCGCCCGCGCCAACATCGCGCGCGCCGGAGTGGCCGACGCGGTCGAGCTGCGCGTCGGAGCCGCGCTGGAGACCCTGCCCGAGCTCCACGCCGAGGGCACCGGCCCGTTCGATCTGATCTTCATCGACGCCGACAAGCAGAACTACCCCGGCTACTTCGAATGGTCGCTGAAGCTCTCCCGTCCCGGCACGGTGATCGTCGGCGACAACGTCGTGCGCGACGGCGCGATCCTCGATCCCGAGGCTTATGACCCCGAGCACGGCGATGATCTGATCAAGGGCGTGCGCCGCTTCTACGAGCTGGTCGCCTCAGAGCCCCGTGTCAGCGCGAGCGCCACCGCCGTGCAGACCGTCGGTGCCAAGGGCCACGACGGGTTCGCGGTGATGATCGTCGGCGAGTAGGCCCGAACAACTCCCAAGTTCGGTGCGCCCACTCGAACTTGGTCAACTTGCGCAATTCGGCGACAGCGCGTATCGTGACTCGCCATGCCCGCCAACGCACCGATCAAGGTCCTCTCGATCGACGGCGGCGGCATCCGCGGGATCATCCCCGCCGTCGTGCTCGCCGCGATCGAGCAGCGGATGGGACAGCCGGCGTGTGAGATCTTCGACCTGATCGCCGGGACCTCCACCGGCGGGATCATCGCCCTCGGGGTGACGGTGCCGGGAGAGGACGAGCAGAAACCGCGCTGGAGCGCCGAGCAGCTTGCCGGGATGTACGAAAGCGAAGGGCCGAAGATCTTCCACCGCTCGCTCATGCGCACGATCGAGACCGTCGACGGGCTGCTCGTGGAGAAGTACTCCGCACACGGCCTCGAAAGGGCGCTCAAGCACTACATGGGCGATGCCCTGCTCTCACAGGCGCTGACCGACGTGCTGATCCCCTCCTATGACATCCACGCCCACGCACCGCTCTTCTTCAAGAGCTTCACCCCCCGTGCGCGACCCGCCGCCGGCGCCGGCGCAAGTGCCGCCGGCGACTCCCCGCACGCCGCGGCTCCCCCACCGGCCGCGCTTTTGCCCGACTACCCGATGACGCTCGTAGCCCGCGCGACCTCGGCGGCGCCCACGTACTTCGAGCCCGAGGACGTCCGCTCTCCCGTCCAGCAGGACGGCGACTACGTGCTCGTGGACGGCGGCACCTTCGCCAACAACCCCGCCATGTGCGCCTACGCCGAGGCCACTCGCAACAACCCCGGCGCCGAGGTGCTGATCGTCTCGCTCGGCACCGGCCGCCTGACCGAGTCGATCTCCTTCGAGCAGGCCAAGCACTGGGGGTTGATCCAGTGGGCGCACCCGCTGCTCGGGGTGATCATGGACGGCTCGAGCGCGGCCATCGACTACCAACTCGACGAACTGCTCGGCGCCGGCACCGGCCACTTCCGTTTCCAGACGACGCTCGACGGCGTCAGCGACAGCCTCGACGACGTGAGCCCCGCCAACATCGCCGGCCTGCGCAGGCTCGGCGAAGAACTGGTTGCCTCCGAAGCCGCCCGGCTCGAGGAAGTCTGCAGGTTGCTGGTAGCGGGGTAGTTCCGGAGGCACGGTCCTGGCTCGCGCGACTGCCCGGCCACCCGTTGCCTGCCTGCGCTGTCGATAGTGCGTTACTTCGTGAAGACCACCTTGGTGGTCTTGGTCTGCTTGGTGCGGTTCTTGCCGTTGCTGGGGGTGAAGGCGACTCGGATCGTGGTCTTGAGCTTCCCGGCCTTCCTCTGCTTGAGGGTGATCGTCGTCTTGCCCTGGCCTTTGCTGGTCTTGGTGATGGTGCTGAGGCCCTTGCCGCTGGCGGTGAGCTTCCCCGCTTCGGGGGTATAGACGGTGAGGATCACGCTCCGCTTCTTGACGGTGCGGGTAAAGGACAGAGAGCATCCTTCGACCGTGACGGGCGTGTTCTGGTTGACCTGGGCGCCGTTCTGACCGGTGAGTTCTGTGGGGAGCGATAGTTTGCTTGTGCAGAGGTTCGCTGTGGCTGCGAGTACGGAGTGGGGACCCGGCGGCAGGATCGTTTCGAAGCTCGTGATCGGGGCGTCGGGGACCGTTTCGAAGCGGGAGTAGGTGATGCCTCTCTTGATGTCCGTCTTGCCGTCAAGAT
>DASXMO010000037.1:0-8702 GCA_036495605.1 Solirubrobacteraceae bacterium | reverse complement strand
CCCCGGAGATGCCCGCGGCGAGATACAGCTTCGGCGCGACCGTCTTGCCGGTCTGACCGATCTGCGCGGCGTAGGGGTACCAGCCGGCGTCTACGACCGCGCGGGTGGCGGCGACGGCGCTGTTGCCGCCGAACGCCGCGGCGAGGTCCTCGGCCAGCTGGAAGCCCTCGGCCTTGCCGAGACCGCGACCGCCAGCGACGAGGATGTCGGCGCCCTCGATGTCGACGTCCGCGCCGCGCTGTTCACCGCGCGTGAGCATCGTCGCCTGCTGAGCCTGCGGGCTCAGCTCGAAGCTCAAGGGCTCGACGGCGGCAGCGCCGGCGCCTGTCTCCTTGATCTCAAACGCGTTGAGGCGACCGATGATGATGCCGACCTCGGAGCGGTATTTGATCTCGGAGATCGCGCTGTCACCCAGGATCGGGCGCTCGGCGACGAGCTCCCCACCCTCGGCACGGACAGCGGTGACCTCCATCGCGACGCCGGCGCCCAGACGAGCGGCCAGGCCGGCGCCGATCTCGAAGCCGAGCAGACCGCCGCCGAACAGCGCGTACTTGTAGCCGCCGCTGGAGATCGCCGCGGCCATCGCGTCGACCAGCGGCTGTGCCAGACCCTCGGGGCCCTCGGCGACGAGCACCTTCTTGGCGCCGTAGTTGCCAAGCGAGGCGGCGAGCTCCTGGGGGACATCCCCGAGCATCACCACGTGCGCCTCGCCGCCGAGTTCCGCGGCGAGCTTCGCGCCCTCGGAGACGGCGCCGAGGGAGTTCTTGTTGATCGCGCCGTCGTAGTGCAGCGCGTAGACCAGGATGTTCGACATCTAGATCAGCTTCCTCTCGTCGAGCCAGGCGACGATCTGCTCGACCGTCTCGTTGGTGTCCTCGTCCTCGATGATCTGTCCGGCGGCCTTCGCGGGCGGCGCCTTGGCGGCGACCCACTGGGCGGCGGAGTGCTCGCCGCCGACCTTGCTCGTGTCGATGCCGACGTCCCCGGCGGTGACGGCGTCGAGGGGCTTCTTCTTGGCGCCCATGATCGCCTTCAGCGAGGGGTAGCGCGGCTCGTTGATCGCGTCGCCCACGGAGATGACCGCGGGGAGCTTGATCTGCACGGTGTCGTACCCGTACTCGGCCTGGCGCTCGCAGCGCAGCGCGTCTGACTCGACGTCCATCTTGATCACCTGCGTGAGGGAGGGCATCGAGAGGTGCTCGGCGACGACGGCGCCGATCGTGTAGCACTCGCCGTCGTCCGACTGCTGGCCGAGGAGCACCAGGTCGGGGCTCTCTCGCTGCAGCGTCTGCGCGAGCGCGTAGCCGGTCGCGGCCACGTCCGAGCCGGCGACGGCCGGGTCGGAGAGGTGCACGGAGCGGTCGGCACCGAGCGAGACGGCCTTGTGCAGGGCGCGCACGGCGCTGTCGGGGCCCATCGTCACGGCGACGATCTCCTCGACGGGCACTGCCCCGCCCTCCTTGATCTGCATCGCCGCCTCGATGGCGTGCGTGTCATACGGGTTGAGGTTCTTCTCCCCGCTGCGGTCCATGCGCCCCGTCGAGGGATCGATGCGCTTCTCGACGGCGGCGTCCGGGACCTCCTTCACCAGGACGCATATCTTCATCTCTTCGGCTGCTCCTTTTGGGGTCTGTTGCGAGAAATCCTACCCGATCCGGCGGTTGACTGACGAGTCAATCAATCTGGGCGGACGCATGTTCTTTCCGGCCGCGTGCTTCGAATCGCATGGCCGCGTGCCGAGGATCGGACGGCTGTGTGCTGAAAGGTACGGCCGCAGACGAGGGATCGGACGGCTGTGTGCTGAGGGATCGGACGGCCGCATGCTTGAAATAAAGCTGATTTGGTGGGCCAGGCCGCAAGCGGCCTGGCCGGGGAGGTCGCATGCGACCTCCCCTTCGAGGGGCGCATGCGCCCCTCGACCGAACGGCGCATGCGCCGTTCGGCGGTGCGGTGCATGCACCGCACCGAACTGCACCTGCAACTACTTGTCGGTGACCGCACCGCGGATGAAGTCGACGATCGACTGCGTCGAGGCCACCGGCGTGAACACCTCGGCGACGCCCAGCTCCTTCAGCTCGGGGATGTCTTCCGCGGGGATCGTGCCGCCGACGGTGACGATCACGTCGTGCACGTCCTGCTCGCGCAGCAGCTCCACGATGCGCGGCACGAGCGTCATGTGCGCGCCCGAGAGGATCGACAGGCCGACCGCGTCGGCGTCCTCCTGGATGACCGTCTCGACGATCTGCTCGGGCGTCTGGTGCAGGCCCGTGTAGATCACCTCCATGCCCGCGTCGCGCAGGGCGCGCGCGATGATCTTCGCGCCACGATCGTGCCCATCCAGGCCGGGCTTGGCGACGACGACGCGGATCTTGCCCTGGCGGGCCTCGGCTGAGGTTGGAGATGTGGCGGCTGCGCTCATGATCTCGGCAGGTTATTCGCGCGCCTGCGCTCGCGTCCCCACGTGCCCCCGCGCGAATCCGCCGAGCCCTCCCAGCGCGGCCGCTCCGGCGAGGCCCGCGAGGATCTTCAGGCGCCGTCCGAGGCGGTCAAGAGTCAGGATCTCCCAACCCTCATCCAACGCGATGCGGCGCAGGTCCGCATCGGGGTTGACGACCACTGCATTCCCGACGGCCCGCAGCATCGGCAGGTCCGACTCGGAGTCCGAGTAGGCGTAGGAGGTGCTCAGATCGATCCCCTCGCTCGCCGCGAGCTCGCGCATCGAGAGCACCTTCCCCTCGCGGTAGTTGAACGGCCCGGCCGCGCGTCCGGTGTAGCGACCGTCGACGATCTCCGACCGCGAGCCGAGGCCCCCGTCGAAGGCGAGCACGTACGCGAGCAGATCGGCCATCTCCTGTGAGGCGGCGGTCACGATGTACACCAGCCTGCCCGCATCCTGATGGGCATACGCACGCTCCAGCATCTGCGGGTACAGCCGCGGCAGCACACCCGCCAGCACGCGCGGAGAGAGTCGCTGCAACTCGCGCACCGGCACGCCTGAGATCATCTCGCCCACCCGCTTGCGTACATCGTCGGCGCGGTCGTCGGTCGAGCCGCGCAGGCGAAAGCGCAGGTTCTCGTACGCGTCGCGCGCGAGACGACGGCGCGAGATCATCCCCGATTCGTAGGCCGCCCGGGCGAAGAAGATCCCCGACGAGCCCGCCATCAGGGTCTTGTCCAAGTCGAAGAACGCCGCCTCGCGCAGCGTGCCCGCAGCAGCAGAGCCGTCACCGCCCGCCGGTTCTACGCTCGGGTTCACAGCCCCGTGCACCTCGGTAGCCATTTTCAGCGGATGAGATGGTCGTGAGTCGAGCCAGACAAGGACGCAGTGAGCGTTGCGTGCTCCGCACGCGTGCTGGCCGATCGGCGTCGCATCGATCGCCGATCGGTAAGGACGCCGACTGGCGAAGCGCTCACGGCCATCTCAGACCTTGATGATCACTGCGTCGCCTTGCCCGCCGCCGGAGCAGATCGCCGCGCAGCCATAGCCGCCGCCGCGTCGACGCAGCTCGTAGACGATCGCGCCGAGGATGCGCGCACCCGAGGCGCCGATCGGATGTCCGAGCGCGATCGCGCCGCCGTTGACGTTGACGCGGTCCTCGTCGATGCCGAGCATGCGGATCGAGTTCAGCGCGACCGAGGCGAACGCCTCGTTGATCTCCCACACGTCGATGTCGCCGGGCTGAAGGCCGGCTTTGTCGAGCGCCTTCTTCGCGGCCGAGGCCGGCGTGGTCGCGAGGTAGGCGAAGTCGTTCGCCGACTGTGCGTGCGCGACGATCTCGGCCAGTGCCTCCTTGCCATTGGCGGTGGCCCACTCATCGGAAGACAGCACCAGCGCGCCGCCGGCGTCGTTGACGCCGGGCGAGTTGCCGGCCGTGTGCGAGCCCTCCTTGCCGACCAACCCAGGGAGCTTCGCGAGCACCTCGAGCGAGGTCTCGCGGCGCGGAGCCTCGTCGACCTCGACAACCGTATCGCCCTTGCGGCCCTTGACGGTCACGGGCGCGATCTCCTCCGGCAGGCGACCCTCGTCGGTCGCGGCCAGCGCGCGTTCGTGCGAGCGCAACGCCCAGCGGTCGAGGTCGGCGCGGGTGATCTCGAGCTCGTCTCCGATTTCGGTCGCCTCGACGAACATCTGCTTGCCCGAGAACGGGTTCGTCAGGCCGTCGTGCACCATCGCGTCGAGCGCCTTCACGTCGCCCATGCGGAAACCGAAGCGCGCGTTCGGCAGCAGGTAAGGGGCCTGCGACATCGACTCCATGCCCCCGCCCACGCCGACCTGCACGTCGCCTGAGCGAATCGCCTGGTCGAGGATCACCGAGGCGCGAAGTCCCGAGGCGCAGACCTTGTTGATCGTCTCCGAAGAGACCTCCTTGGGGATCCCGGCTTTGATCTGCGCCTGACGCGAGGGGATCTGACCCTGGCCGGCCTGCAGCACCTGGCCCATCACCACGTGATCGACCTGCTCGGGCTCGACCTGCGCGCGCGTGAGCGCCTCCTCGATCGCCACGGCGCCGAGCTCGGTTGCTGGGAGCGTTGACAGTCCGCCGCCCATCTTGCCGATGGGGGTACGCGCGGCGCCGAGGATCACGGTCTTGGGCATAGGTTGCTGGTTCTCCTGGAGTCGAGGGAAACGACGAGAGATCGAGAATGCTAGCGGGGCGAACACCGCCTGCAGGGCCGGCGTGGGAGATCGCTCGGCCCGGCGCCAGGGATCGCTCTTGTCCCGGGCGCCGAGGATCGCGTGGCCCCCGCGCCGAGTACCGCGCCGAGCGCCCACCCACTTGACGATCGGCCGCGGAGTGGTCCGGAACTGCCGCGCCGACGTATATCCTGCCGAGATCGTGAGGGTATCGAGCACTACACAACCTGGCGCAGACACCGATACCGACACCGTCGCGGTCGGGGTGTTCGTGGGCGAGGAGCCACCCGCGGGAACGCCCGCGGAGCTCGCCGAGCTGCTGCGCTCGGGTGAGGCGCGCCGCTCGCTGAAGGCCCTCGGACTGGCACACGCGCAGGGCAAGCGCTGGCTGACCGTCGGGCTGGGCAAGCGCGAGCAGTTCACGCCCGAGCGCGCCCGCACAGTCGCAGCGTCGGTGCACACGCGCGTGCTCGAGCTGGGTACACGCGCGCTCTGCATCCAGACTCCGCCCGGAACCGGCACGGAGGTCGCCGCGGCCTTCACCGAGGGCACGATCCTGACGGACTATCGGTTCGATCTGCACAAGTCCTCCGCGCCGGGCAACGGCGACAACGCCGCCGACGGCGGCGAGCCGGAGGCCCCGAAGCAGCTCGAGGGTCTGATCCTCTCCTCACCCGGCGCATCGGGGAACGGCGACGGCTCATCGGCAGACGAGCTGGAGAGGAGCGTCGCCGCCGCCGCAACGGTCGCGCAGGCCGCGAACGCCGCCCGCGATCTGCAGAACCGCCCAGCCAACGACCTCACGCCGACCGCCCTGGCAGAGTATGCGCTCGCACTGGCCGGCGAGATCGACGCCCTGAGCGTCGAGGTCGAGGGTGGCGCCGGGATTATCGCGCGCGGCATGGGCGCCTTCGCCGCGGTCGCCCAGGGCTCTAAGCAGGAGCCCGCGTTGATCGTCCTGCGCTACGAGCCGCCCAGCGGAGCGGATGAGATCCCGCCCACCCGACCGACGCTCGGGTTCGTCGGCAAGGCCGTGACGTTCGACAGTGGCGGCATTTCGCTGAAGCCCGGAGCGAAAATGGCCGAGATGAAGTTCGACATGTCCGGTGGCGCCGCCGTGATCGAGGCCGTCGCCGCGATCGCCCGTCTCGCCCTGCCGGTGAAGCTCGTCGCCGTCGTCGGCGCCACCGAGAACCTCCCCAGCGACCGCGCGGTCAAGCCCGGGGACATCGTCACGGCCGCGAACGGCAAGACGATCGAGATCAACAACACCGACGCCGAGGGCCGGCTCGTGCTGGCCGACTGCCTGCACCACGCCGTCGGCCTCGGCGCGGAGCGGATCGTGGACCTCGCCACGCTCACCGGAGCGGTGATCATCGCGCTCGGCTCCACCTACTCGGGCGTGATGTCAAACGACGACGAGCTCGCGCAGCGCATCGGCGCCGCGGGTGAGAAGACCGGCGAGATCGCCTGGCGTCTGCCACTGCACGAGGAGTACGACGAGCTGATCAAGGGCACCTACGGCGACCTCGACAACGCCCCCGAAGGCCGCAAGGCCGGCACGATCGTCGGGGCGGCCTTCCTTCAGAATTTCGTCGGGCAGACACCCTGGGCACACCTCGACATCGCCGGCTCGGCCTGGGATCTCGGCCGCGCCTACGTCGGCAAGGGCGCCTCGGGCTACGGCGTTCGCCTGTTGGTCGAGCTAGCGCGCTCGTACTGCGCCTGATCCCACACACCAGCTAGGCTCGGCCGGCGATGGACTTCGACCTCTCCCCCGACCATGAGCTGATCCGCCGCACCGTGCGTGAGTTCGCGCAGGGTGAGGTCGCGCCCGTCGCAGAGGAGCTCGACCGCACGAAGTCATTCCCGTATGAGATCGTCGCGCAGCTGGGGAAGCTCGGCCTGATGGGGATCCCCTTTCCCGAGGAGTACGGCGGCAGCGGCGGCGACACGCTCGCCTACGCGCTCGCCGTCGAGGAGCTCACGCGCGTTGACTCCTCGGTCGCGATCACCCTCTGCGCGCACACCTCGCTCGGGACCCAGCCGGTCTACCTGTTCGGCGACGAGGCGCAAAAGCGAGAGTGGCTGCCGCGCCTGTGCTCCGGGGAACGCCTCGGCGCCTTCGGGCTGACCGAGCCCGAGGCCGGCTCGGACGCCGGCAACGTCAAGACGCGCGCGAGCCTCGACGAAGGCGAGTGGGTGATCGATGGCGCCAAGCAGTTCATCACCAACGCCGGCACCGACATCTCGGGACTCGTCTGCATTACCGCGCGCACCGGCGAGGAGGAGATCTCGAACATCATCATCGCCAACGGCACCCCCGGTTATGAGCAGGGTGAGCCCTACCGCAAGATGGGCTGGAACGCCTCCGATACTCGCCCGCTCAGCTTCAGCGACTGCCGCGTGCCCGAGGCGAACCTGCTCGGCCCGCGCGGCGCCGGCTTCAAGCAGTTCCTGCACATCCTCGACATCGGACGCATCGGAGTCGCCGCGATGGGCGTCGGCCTCGCGCAGGGCGCCCTCGACGAGGCGCTCTCCTACGCCAAGGAGCGCAGGGCCTTCGGCAAGTCGATCTCCAAGTTCCAGGCCATCCAGGCAAAGCTCGCGGACATGGCCACCGAGATCGAGGCCGCGCGACTGCTCGTCTACAAGGCAGCGCGCGAGAAGGACCACGGTCGCAACTTCACCCTCACCGCCGCCCAGGCCAAGCTCAAGACCGGGCGCCTGGCCGTGCGCTGCGCCGAGGAGGCCGTGCAAATCCACGGTGGCTACGGCTTCATCGAGGAGTACCCCGTCTGCCGCTTCTACCGCGACGCCAAGATCCTCACGATCGGCGAGGGCACCGACGAGGTGCAGCAGATGGTCATCGCCCGGGCGTTGGGCGCTTAGCGGCCCACTAGGGGTCGTTTGCCACGCTCAGCGGGGCTCTAGCACGACGAGCGGGATCTCGCGCTCGGTGCGGCGCTGGTAGTCGGCGTAGCCGCCGTAGACGCCGAGCATCAGCTTCCACAGCCGCTCGCGCTCCTCGGCGCTCGCCACGCGCGCGTGTACGTCGCGATGCTCGGAGCCCACCTGCACGCTGGTGTCGGGATGGGCCACGAGGTTGTAGTACCACGCCGGGTTCTTCGGGTAGCCGCCCTTGGAGGCCACGAGCACCAGGTCTCGCCCGTCGCGGCCGTAGACCAGCGGGCTCGTGCGGTGCGTCCCGCTCTTGGCGCCCACGTGGTCGAGCAGCAGCACCGGCGGGAAGCCCGGGGTGCGATGACCGACCCGGCCGCCCGTGGCGCGGTAGACCGTCGTGTGGCCGTCCATCAAACGGCCCAGCAGACCCCAGTTGTTCTCCACCCAGTCCAGGAACGCCATGCCGCTGAGCCTACACGCCGCTACGTTCGAGCAGTGACGTCGCCGCGCTGGCGGGGTCCAGGCGCCGGGCGACCACCTCGTCGAGCAGGCGTTGGAACTCCGCGTCCTCCCGAAGCTCCTCCTCCAGGCGCCGGCGCATCCGCGCGGTCGCGATCGCGAGCACCTCTCCGCGCAGGTTGCGTCGGCGGCGCTCCTCCAGCTGGCCGGCTTTGAGGATGTACGCTCGGTGCTCGTCAAGGCGCTCGACCAGCTCCTCCACGCCGACGCCGTGAGCGGCCTCGGTCTTGACGATCGGCACGCGCCACTGCCCGCGCACTTCCTCGGGCGAGCGATCGAGGTTCGCCAGCGAGAGCACGCCGCGGATCTCGCGCACCATCGTGTCGGTCAGCGGATGGTCGGCCTTGTTGATCACGATGATGTCCGGGATCTCCATCACACCGGCCTTCAGCGCCTGGATCGAGTCGCCCGAGCCCGGCATCAACGCGAGCACGATCGTGTCGGCGATCGAAAGGACCCCGATCTCGTTCTGACCGGTGCCGACGGTCTCGACGAAGACGACGTCCTTCCCGGCGGCGTCGAGGATGAGCACGGCCTGGAGCGTGGTCTCGGAGAGGCCGCCGGGATGGCCGCGCGTCCCCATCGAGCGGATGAAGACCTCGGGATCGAGTAAGTGGTCGGTGAGGCGGATCCGGTCGCCGAG
>DASXMO010000036.1:0-46877 GCA_036495605.1 Solirubrobacteraceae bacterium | reverse complement strand
TAGGAGGCCTGGTTGCAGTGCACGACGACCTCGTCGCCGACCTTCCAACGGGTCACGCCCGCGCCGACCTTCCAGACGATCCCCGAGGCGTCGGAGCCGCCGATGTGGTGGCCGAACTCGGGATGATCGCCGTACTTCATGACCGAAACCGGCTTGCCCAGCGCAGCCCACACGTTGTTGTAGTTCACGCCCGCCGCCATAACGCGCACGATCACCTCGAACGCGCCCGGCTCGGGCACCTCGATCTCCTCCAGTTGGAACGCGTCCTTCGGGTCGCCGAAGCGCTCCTCGCGGATGACCCACGCGGCCATCGTCTTGGGCAGCTCGCCCGGCTCGGCGCTTACCTCGGATACTCGTTGCAGATCGATCGCGGCCACGTGTTCTTCAACCTCCGTTGATTTGAATACCCACCACCTGGATACCGACTACGCATCCTATCCGGGCACGCGCCGCCGTGATGGGCGCGCGCTGCAGAGCGCGCGGCCAGAGTGGCGGCTGGTGCGCGAGCTGCGTACATGCAGTGTGAGTGCGGCGCGACGCTGGTTCAGACCCGGAAGGGCAGCTCGACGACGGTCGCGTCATCCGCGCCGTCTCCGACCGCGACGCTCGCACCGATCTCCGCCTCGCGCCGCACGAGCCCCAGGCCGATCGGACCGAACGTGGGGGAGAGCACAGAGCTGCTCAAGTAGCCCACGGGCTTCTCGCCCAGGCGCAACTCCGCCCCCGGGGTCGAGGGCTCCGATAGGCGCAGGCCGCGCAGCAGACGGTTGGGCTTGCCCTTGTAATACAGCCGCGCCACCGTCTCCTGACCGACGTAGCAGCCCTTCGTGAAGCTCACCGCGCGCGCATTCAGCCCCGCCTCCTGTGGGATCGTCCCATCGTCCATGTCTATGCCGTAGCGCGGGCGGCCATGCTCCACGCGTACGATTTCCGCGGCCTGCTCGGAGACGGCCCTCGCGCCGCGGCCGCACAGCGCCTCGATCAGTCGCTCGGTGGCGGCGGAGTCGCAGAGCAGATCCACTCCCGCGTCTGTGCGCGCGGCCAGCACCGCGATGCCGTCGATCTCGACCACGACGTTTGCGTGCTCCTCCGCGGGCAGAGCCTCGGCGCCCGCAACGCTCGCTGCTTCTGGGCCTATCAGCGACAGCAGCCCGCGCTCCACGGTGCGCTTGTGCAGCTGCAGCTCGTAGCCGATCTTGAAGCGGCGAATCATGTCGAACAGCGCCTGCAACGCCACGCGCTCGGTGTCTAGCAGCAGCTCCTCACCCGCGGTCTCGCCGATGCCCTGGTCATCTCCAGGGAGGACGTCGAGGATGCGCAGATCGCCGAGCATCTTGCCCTTGTGCGTCAGGAACGCTGCATAGCATCCCGTTCCCGGCTCGAGCGCCTCGGTGTCGTTCGTCACCTGGCCGGCCAGGAAGGTCTTCGTGTCGGCCCCGCTCAGCGCGAGCTTGCCCCGCTCGGAACGATCGACCAAACCGCAGCGCTCGTTCAGCGCCGCATACTCGGCGTCCAGCCGAGCCGTGTCGAGGGTGAGATCGCCGGCGGGCATCGAGTTCGAGGATAGCCACGCTAGGCTTCACCACGATGGGCTTCGCCAAGGACTTCCAGGAGATCGTCGACTCGCTGCCCGAGGACTGGACCGACCTCGAGCTCGACCTGCGTCTTACCGACGAGTCGCGCTACGTCGAAGCCGCCGTCTATCTCGTTGCCTGCAACGCCCGCCCCTATTCACGCAACGACTGGCACTGGCGCCTGCTGGTAGCTCATAGTTTTGGCCACGCGGCATCTGCGCCGACGACGCATGGGACCCTGGCATTGCTCGACGACGCCGGCATCGCAGGCGAGCTGGCAGTGCGCGAGCTTCGCTCCGGCCGCGCCGAGGTCAGGCAGATGTGGGGCCGCCCACAGTCCGCGCGCGAAGAGTTCCAGCGGCTGCGCGCGCTCTAGTGGCGCGCGTGCTCGCGCTCACCGCCGACCTGCTGTTCGGGTCGCGCATCCAGGGGGACCTCACGGCGGCGGGCGACGCGGTCGAGCTGATCGCCGACGAGGCGCGGCTGCGGGCGCGGCTTGGGGATCTCGGCCGGCCCGCGGCGGACGTGCTCGTGGTGGACCTCACCGATGAGCAGTTGGATGGAGCGGTGGTCTTGGAAACCCTCGTCGGGGGGGATGCGCTTGGTTCGATCGCGACGCTCGGCTTCTACTCTCACGTGGATGTGCTGGCACGCGAGCGCGCCGAGCGCGCCGGGTTCGATCTGATCGTCCCCCGCTCGCGGATGGCGCGGGAGGGTGCGGCGTTGATCAGACGTTTGGTGGGCTGACGTCCCGCGTCTGTCCGGGCGGTGGCGGAAATTCGGTATAGCGCCGGGGGATTCCCAGGCCCGGGAACATCACCCGAAAGACGCCGAGCATTGCCAGGAAGTACGCAACTCCGTAATACCAGCCGATTGCGGCGTGCATAGCTGCGAGCGATACGTCAGCGAGAATGTTCATCACGCTTACGCTGACGGCGACAACGGCAAATAGCTTCAATCGCTCGATACTCCACATCGTTATCCACCTATGGCTTCGATGAGTAGATAGGCCAAAAACACTAGCATGCAGCCAAGGACGCCACCTACGGCGGCCCCCAAGGCGATGTCTTCAAATGACCGCCGCCATGCATGTCGATGCTTTCCCCACGAGCACGCCGATGGCGGCTCCGCCAAATCGATGTAATCGCCCCAAACACAGCGAGTAGGCTGGGTAGCGGTGGAATCGTGAGGACGGCCTCGAGCACACCCTCGATGCTGAACGAACATGTGTAACACGGGAGTCACAGATGTGCCAACTTTGTGACACATGTGTAATAAATTCTTCTTTCTTGCTTTAAGTTAACTCGCCTGCGTCGTTCCGTCGCCGCCGAGGTCGGTGCGGGCGAGCTCCTCGGGGTCGAGTGGTACAAGTGCGCCGTTGGGCACGCGCTGACCGCCCGGCAACCAGTGGCCGGTGCGCCCTGAGAGCGCCGCGCGGATGACCATGCCGTGGCAGACAACCAGTGCCGGCAGGGGACCCTGTTCGATCTCGTCGAGGGCTGCACAGACGCGCACCTCCTGCTGGGCGAAGGACTCGCCGCCGGGGAACGCGAACGAGGGGTCACCGGCGATGAACTTGGCGAACAGCTCTGGAGTCTGCGCCTGCACGTCGGCGAACATCCGGTCCGTCCAATCGCCCGCATTCGTCTCCATCAGTCGCGCGTCGGGCTGCGGCTCCAGCCCGATCTTTGCGGCGACGATCGCGGCGGTTTCCTGTGCGCGCAGCAGCGTGCTCGACCACAGCACCGCGAACCCGTGGGCGGCGGCGCGCTCGGCCAGTGCATGCGCCTGCTCCCGACCCAATTCGTCGAGAGGCACCGGCAACTGGCCTTGAAATCGCCCCTCGAGGTTGTACGCCGTCTGACCGTGCCGGGCGAGGTACACGCCCTTGCCTGTCCCCGGCGCCCATGCGGACATGCCGTTGCTCAGCTGCTTGGCAGGCTGGGGTGAGGCTCTGACACACCCTGCTCAGGGGATGGCTCGGGTTTGGGCTCGCGCAGGTAGAGGAAGTTGTAGAGCAGCGCCGCCACCGCCCCTCCGAGGACGGGTCCCGCGTACCACACCCAACCGTTGGCCCAGTGGTCGCCCACGAGCTGGGGCCCAAAGGCACGCGAGGGGTTCATCGCCGCTCCGGTGAACGGCCCGCCGAAAAGCACGTCGATCGAGATCGTCAGGCCGATCGCCAGTCCGGCGACCGCGTTGAAGGGACCGCGTGTGTCGACGGCCGCGCCGAAGACGACGAGCACGAGGAAGAACGTGAAGATCGCCTCCAGTAGGAAACCCGAGCTGGCGTCCACGCCGTGGCCGAGCGCGGGCACCCCCAGATTGACGGCTTCGGTGCTGGCACGGGGGAGCAGATCCCGCACGAGCAGCGCCGCGAGCGCTGCACCGCCGAACTGCGCGACCCAATAGACGCACGCGAGCGCCGGCTTGATCCGCCGGGTGATGAGGAAGCCGAACGTGATCGCGGGGTTGAAATGACCGCCCGAGATGTACCCGAGCGCGCAGACCATCACGCCGATTGCCAGCCCATTGGCGATGGCCACGCCGATCAAGGTCGTGTCGTGAGCGCCGCCGGCGGCCGCGGCCGCCCCGGCCCCGATGAATGTGAGCGTGAACGCACCGATCATCTCGGCTACGCCACGGCGAAGGGTGTCTTCAGACATGCCGCTCAACTTACGATTCCGGTCGGACGGACCCGCTGGTCATACACTGCGGAGGGTGCGCCGCAGAATCACCTTCTCGCGCAACCTGACGCTGTCGCTCTCGCGCACATGCCGGTGCTATTGCAAGTACTGCGCGTTCGCCACGCACCAGGCGCATCTGTACTCGCCCGAGGAGGTGATCGAGATCCTCGACGGCGCAGCGCGCAGGCAGGTGAAGGAGCTGCTCGTGCTGACGGGCGAGAAGCCCGAGGTCAACGCGCAGGTGCGCGCGCGCCTGGCCGACTACGGACACGCGGACTTCACGGCCTACGTCGTCTGGACATGCGAACGCGCGCTCGAGCGGGGGCTGCTGCCGCACACGAACCTCGGCGTGCTCTCACGCGAGGATCTCGCGCGGCTGCGCGAGGTGACCGCTTCGCAGGGGCTGATGCTGGAGTCGATCTCCGAGCGATTGATGGAGACCGTGCACGCCGGTTCGCCGACCAAGCATCCGGCGCTGCGGTTGGAGACGATTCGCGCGGCCGGCGAGCTGCAGATCCCGTTCACGAGCGGCATCCTCGTCGGGATCGGCGAGTCCGAGCAGGAGCGCGTGCAGTCGCTTGAAGCAATCGCGGCGGTTCACGCCGAGCACGGCCACGTCCAGGAGGTGATCCTGCAGAACTTCGTGCCGCATCAGCGCTACTACGGCGAAGAGCCCGCCGAGATTGCCGACGCCGCCGCGCGCGCGTATTGGCGTACGGGCGTCGGTGGTGGGCACGGCGAGGGGGACACGAACGGCGATGGCCCGGTGTTCGAGCGCCCGAGCCTGCCGTTGCCGGACTGGGCGTGCGCGGTGTCGATCGAGGACATGAAGCGCCTGATTGCCGAGTGCAAGCGTCTGATGCCCGATGTCGGCATCCAAGTGCCGCCGAACCTCGCCGACTGGTGGGGCGAGCTCGTGGCGGCCGGCGCCACCGATCTCGGCGGCCTCTCGGCGAACGGAGACCACATCTCGCCCGAGCACCCCTTTCCCTCGCCCCATCAGGTTCGCAAGGAGCTGCAGCGCGACGGCGTCGCGCTGACCGAGCGCCTGTGCGTCTACCCGCGGTACATCGACCCCGAATGGATCGCGCCGGCGGTGCTCGACACGATCAAGGTCAAGTACTGGAGCTTTATCCCGCGTCGGGGATCAGGACGTACCGAGCCACCGGCGCCGATTCGCCCCGACTTGGTTGGGGGCGCGATCGAGAAGGGCCGCGACGGCATCGCGCTGAGCGCCGATGAGCTGACGGCGATGTTCGCCGAGACGCGTCCCGAGGCGATCGAGGAGCTGCGCGAGGCCGCCGACGAGCTGCGCGCAGAGCTGGCGGGGGAGACGGTCACGTTCGTGGTCAATCGCAATATCAACGTCTCGAACGTCTGCACCGTCGGCTGCGCCTTCTGCGGCTTCGGCCAGGGCAAGCGTTCGCCGGATGCCTATGAGCACGATCGCGAGGAGTTCGCGCGACGCGTCGGCGAAGCGGTCGACTACGGCGCGAGCGAGCTCTGCATTCAGTCGGGCATCCATCCCGACTGGCAGCTCGATGACTATCTCGGCTGGCTGCGCTTCGCCAAGCAGCTCGCGCCCCAGCTGCACCTGCACGCCTACAGCCCGATGGAGATCGCGCACATGTGCGACATCTCGCGCTTGGCGCCGAGCGAGGTCTTCGCGCAGCTGCGCGAAGCCGGCCTCGGTTCGACGCCGGGGACGGCCGCGGAGGTGCTGCACGACGGCGTGCGCGAGCGCATCTCCCCGAACAAGCTGCCGGTCGCGCGCTGGGTGCAGATCATCGAAGCCTCTCATCACGCCGGCCTGCGCTCGACCTCGACGGTCATGTTCGGGCACATCGAGGAGCCCTGGGAGCTCGCCGAGCACATGCGCGTCGTGCGCGAGCTGCAGGAACGCACCGGCGGGATCACCGAGTTCGTGCCGCTCTCGTTCATCCCCTTCCAGACGCTCCTCGGGCGCACGCACGGCGTGGAGGAGATCTCGCGTGCGGAGAACCTCAAGCACACCGCGGTGTTCCGCCTCGCGCTCGGGCGCACGATCGCAAGCCTGCAGGCGAGCTGGGTGAAGATGGGCCTCGACGCCGCCACCGAGTCGCTGCGCTGGGGCGTCAACGACCTCGGCGGCACGCTGATGGAGGAGTCGATCAGCCGTCTCGCCGGCAGCTATCACGGAACGAAGCTCGATCCTGACGAGCTGATCGCCGCGGCGCACCGCGCCGGGCGCCCGGCGGCGGAGCGCACGACGCTTTACGAGGTGGTACGCCGCTACGAGTTGCCGGTCCCGGTCGCGGTCGCGGCTTCCTGAACGTCTGAGACGGCCACGACTTCGGCCGCGCGCGGTGGGCCTCGGCGGAACGTGTTCGCCGCGCGGCGGGTCTCAGCGGAACATGTCCTCCGCCAGCGGGCGCAGCAGCGCGAGCGCTCCCGGTCCGTCCTCGACGGTGACGAACCGCGCCAAGCCGTCGATCAGGACGACGGGCTCACGCGAGTCCTTCGCGCGCGCGAGGTCGGCGGTTGCTGCTGCGGCGTCGGCGACGGCCAGCCAGGTCGCCCGCAGCTGCAGGCCCGCGGCGTCGGTTCGTCCCCGCCAATCGTCCAGCGGGGTCATGCCGGCGCAGCCGAGTGTCACGTCGCACTGCCCGTGACGCCACGCACGGCCGAAGCTGTCGGTGATCAGCACCGCGACGCTCGCTCCCGTCAGCTCCCGCAGGCGCGTGCGCAGCGCCCGTGCCGAGGCGTCGGGGTCGCGGGGGAGAACTACGAGCGTGTCCGTCATGCCTTCTGTGGAGGCGTTGGAGGCGTCGACGCCCGCGTTCGCGCAGACGAACCCGTGATGTGTGCGGCAGATCAACACATCGCGCTCAGCGCGCACGATCTCGGCGGACTGGTCGAGCACGACCTGGACCGCGCGCGGATCCTTGCCCTGCTCCTCGGCCAGCTCGCGGGCGCGCGCGCCGGGTTGGACGTCGGCCAGCGCGACGACCGAGCCCTCGGCCTTGGAGACGACCTTGTGCGCGATCGCGACGATCTGGCCGTCCCGCAGGGGCTTGGTGGACCGGTCGGCACCTAGCGCAGCGACGATCATCGCGCCGAGGTCGTCCCCGGGGCGCACCTCCGGAAGGCCGCCCAGGGCGGTGGCGCGCAGGTGATGGCGCTGCTCGTCGTCCTGCTGCTCGTCGTCGCCCACGCCGAATGCTCGCTCAGCTCGTCTCGGCGGCCGGCGCGAGGGTCGGGTGCGCCGTGAGGCCGAGCACGGCCCGCGTCCGCGGCGCGCCCGTGGGCGCAGCCGACAGTCGCTCTCGCAGCGCGGCGAGGTCCGCGCCGGTGTCGATGTCGAGCAGCAGCGAGGACAGGCGCTCGACCCGGCAGATCGCGCCGGCCTCGCGCGCGAGCGCGAGGTGACGCTCGCAGCTGCCGGGCCCGAAGCTGGGGGCGATGGCGTTCGGGGGTGTGAGCAGCAGTCCGTTGGTGCCGGTGCCGTGACGATCGGGCACGATCGTCACGGCGGGCCTCATGGTTGGGACGTCGGTGTCGCCATCGTCGTCAGACGATCTCAGCAGCGAGTCGAGCTCGGTGGGGTCCAGGGCGGGGCAGTCGCCGGGGACGCAGAGAACACGCTCGAACTTCTCCACGAGGGCTTGCGCGATGCCGATGGCGACTGCCGCGCTCTGGCTCTCCTCGGCGGTGTCTCCTACCACAAGCACACCCGGTCGGCGCGCCGCGGCCGCGATCGAGTCCTCGCACGTGACGACGATCGTGCGCTCGATCGAGGCGGTCTCGCTCAGGGCTGCGAGCACGTCCCCAACCATCGCTCGCACGAGGTCCTCGCGCAGCTCCTCGGCGACGCTCACAGCGAGGCGCTGCTTGGCCCGGGTGAAGCGCTTGACGGGCAGGATCGCGGCGGTGCGCACGGGCAAGAGCGTAGCCGCCCACATCCGCCGGCCGAAGCTCGCCGAGCGACCTGTGGATCATATAGGCTTGCTTCCTGCTTTTCGGCCATGCGAGGCGCATGGCGGTTCGAGGCGTTCCAAAGGAGGCTCGTGTGTTCTCGTTGAGGTCGCGCATAGCGGCGTTTGCAGGTGTATTGTCGCTGACGGTAATCGGATCGGCCGTGCCGGCTCAGGCGATCGTCTCCGAATCGCACATCACCACGCCCGGGGATCCGGCGTATCTGTTTGAGAACAACTCCTCCTCCGCGACCTTCACGGTCAGCGGGACGGCCAACGTGCTCGAAGTGGACGTCCGCTGCTATGACGGCTCTACTCCGACGAGCTACTCCGCGATCGTCGAAAAAGTACCGGTGACGATCGGCGCCTTCTCGGTGTCCGCACCGCTTTCCAAACTGCCGAACCAGCCATGCGTCCTGCGCGCCGTGCCGACGGGAAACACCGAAGCTCATCCCCCGGGACAGGGCGTCCCGTACGCTGGACCGCGTGTGCTCAGATCGTTCTTCGAAATCTTCACAAAATCGAGCGTTGCCTACGACTACGAACAGGAATTCTTGACGCTCAACGCCTACCTGGGGGTCGATTCGGTGGGCGACGAAGGTCTGTACTACTCCTACCTGTTTGCTCCCGGAACACTGACAAAGAGCCAAAGCGGCTTCTACAACAACGCCTCGTTGCAAACCGAAGACCAGCCCCCATCGGGTACATCGACACGCTCTGAGCTGCAGGTCGACGGCACGAACGCCTACGCCCCGGACGGCGCCAAGCAGCTGGGCGAAAGCTTTCCTGTGAAAGGGATACGTCCAGGTACGCCTTCGGTCACCGCCAGCACGACCGAAACCGCGCCTGGTGAATTCATCGTGCAGGAGAGCGACCCGATCGTGCGGTGCGCTCCGGAACCGGGCGTGTTCCCGCCGACCGAAGAAAGCTGTGAAGAATTCGTCCCGATGGGCGTGCAACTGAACCGCACGTGGCAGAGTGCGCACGGCGATCGGGTCGCGCTGATGACCGACAGCTGGGTCTCGACCGACGGAGCGACGCACGATCTCTCGGCGCTGTACGACCAAGAAACGTCTCAGAGCGGCACCGAAGGGGCCTTCGAGTTCCACGGCGAATCCTCGTTCTCGGCCGTGAGCGCAGGCCAAGCGAAGTCATTGCCTGGAGACTCGGCCATCTACTACAAGACGGATGCGGCCACGCCCGATGGCGGCGATCTGACGAACCCCCAGCTGGCGATCGTCTATGACACCCAGCCCAGCGGTGGACTGGTGGCGTTCCACGAAGGCACAGGCGGCCACACAAGCGGCCACGAACGGCCGATCTTCGAGATGCCCTATGAACGCACGATCACGCCCAGCAGCCCGTTCAGGCTGCGGATGGGCTTCGTGACCGAATACGAACTTGGCGCGGTCAAAGCGCTGGCCGGCGAAGTGCTCGCCAGCTACCCGCCGAGCGTGTCGGTCGCCTCGCCCGCCAACGGGGCCGTCGTAAACACCTCGACCGTCACGGTGACGGGTAGCGCGACGGATACCGGCGCGGTCGCCTCGGTGACTGTGAACGGCCATCCGGCGACGTTGGCGAGCAACGGGTCGTGGTCGGTGAGCGTGCCTCTGAATCCAGGCGCGAACACGCTGACCGCCCTCGCCACCGACCAGGCGGGGCTCACCGCCAGCAAGGCGATCACGGTCACCTACTCTCCGGTGACGCCGACGGTGCAGGCCGTGCGGGCCGTGCAGGTCGGCAGCGCGAACGGGGCGAACGGGAAGGTGACATTCAAGGTCGCCTGCAAAGGGCTTCCCGGCCAGCAGTGCACGATCACGGGGACGCTGACCACGCGCGAGAAGCTGCGCGGCTCCAGGCCGGTGGCGGTCAGCGCCAAGCGCCACAGAGGCCCCAAGACGCGCACGAAAACCGTCACGGTGGGCGCCAAGACCGTCACGATCCCGGCCGGCAAGACGGTCACGATCACGGTTACGTTGAACTCCACCGGGCGTAAATTGCTGTCCCGCTTCCACAAGCTGCCCGTGCACCTCAGCGCTGTGCTGGTGGCGGGCACGACCAAGTCGGTCGTGATCGCACAGAACCTGACGGTCAAGCCCCAGCCGAAGAGGAAGCCCAAGCACCACAGACGCAGGCACTAGTCGCCGTTGCGGTTGGGCTCGGGAGCAGGATTGGCCTGCGACCGAGCCCAAACCTATCCGGTCAGCGCCAGCGCGAAGTCGAGCGTCTGCCGGGCGACGCTCGCACGTGAGGCGGGGTCGTCCATGCGCGTGTCGATCTGCAGCGTGGGCAGGCGCGCGACGTTCTCGTCGGCGACGATCCCGTCGAGCAGTTCGCCGTAGAAGTCGGCCACGCCATTGGCGTTGCACTCGAGCGCAGCGAAGGCCATGAAGGCGGCGGTGGGTCCCTTGAGGATCTCACCCCCGACGACCGGGCTGACCGCGACGACGGGAGCGGGAGCCTCGGCGAGCGCCTCGCGCATGCCGGGCACGGCGAGGATCGGGGCGATCGAGGCGAGCGGGTTGGAGGGCCCGATCACGATCGCGTGGGCTGTGGCGATCGCCGCGAGCGCTTGCGGGCTCGGTGCGGCCTGCTCGGCGCCGCGAAACTCGAGACCCTCGACGATGCCTTGCGCGCGCTCGCGGATCATGAACTCCTGAAAGGAGCGCCAACCAGACGGGTTGCGCACCCATGTGCGCACGGGGTCATCGCTCATCGCCAGCACACGCGCACGCACTCCGATCGCCTCGTTCAAGTGTGCCAGCGCGGCGGTGGGGGTGAGGCTCTCCTCATCGCGCATCCGCGCGCGCTGCATACACCAGGCGAGGTCGCGGTCGCCGAGGTTGAACCAGACGTCGTGTCCGAGCTCGCGCAGGCCGTCCATGACGGCGAAGGTGTCCTCGCGCAGGCCCCAGCCGCGCTCGTCGATGAGGTCGGCCAGCCAGAAGGACACGAGGTCGGGGTCCGGAGAGACGTGGGCGCCGTAGATCTCGATGTCATCGCCCGTGTTCGCAATCACGCTCAGGCGCTCGGGCGCGTGCAGCACGTCGAGCATGCCCCGCGCGAGCTTCGCGCCGCCGGTACCGCCGGCGAGCACCACCACGTCTCGATCGGTCTTCGCGTCTGCGCTCATCTCCGCTTCTGCGCTCATCTCCGCACCCGCCCCTCGCGTTTGCGCCTCACAGGGGACGTTACTCCCAGGAGGGATCGGGCAGGCCCGCGAGGCGAACGCCCGCATGGACCTTGTAGCGGGAGTTCACCCCGATCAGCAGCGCGGTGAGGGACTCGGTCGTGCGCGACATCTCCAGGCGCCCGCAATCGACGCAGCGCAGACCCTCGATGCGCTGGATCAACAGGGCCGCCTCACGCTTGTCCGCACGCGCGTCGCCGCACACGAGTACGTCCTCGTCGAGCGTGCGATCGAGCTCGCTCAGCTTGGCGGCGCTGACGGTGTGCAGGGCCGAGACCACGCGCACCCCCTCGGGTGCCATCTCTGCGGCCTGCTCGGCGGCGGAGCCCTGCCACACGCCGAGCATCCGCGTCGCCTTGCCGCTGACGGCGGCCGCGAGCGGCACGGTCGCGTCGATCAGCAGCTGGCCGGGACTCAGCGCGGCCTTCAGGTTGGTGAGGGTCTCGGACTGGTTGCGAAAGGGCACGCTCAGGATCACCACGGCGGCGTCGTGGACCGCGCTCGCGTTGTCGCGCCCCGTGAAGGAGCCCTCGGGGACGATGCCCGCGGCGCGGGTCGCGGCCTCGGTGGCGCGATCGGCATCGCGTGAGCCGATCACGATCGGCACGCCGGTCCGAGCGAGCCGGATTGCGAGGCCGAAGCCCAGTGCGCCCGAGGCGCCGACGATCGCGACCGGGTCGGGGGGAGTGGAGGAGAGTGCCACGGCGGCCCGAGTATAGGCTTAGGCCGATGAGACTCGAGGGCAAGACCGCGCTCGTCACCGGCGGCGCGTCGGGCATTGGTGCCGCCACGGCGCGGCGGCTGGCCGCAGAGGGCGCGCGGGTGGCGATCGGAGATCTGAACCTCGACGGCGCGCGTGGCGTCGCGGGCGAGCTCGACGGGTTTGCATGTCGGTTCGACGTTGCGGACACGAGTTCCGTGAGAGACGGGGTCGCCGCGGCCGTCGAGAAGCTCGGGGATATAGACGTGCTCGTCAACAACGCCGGTACGGACCGCTTCTCGTACTTCGTCAACTCCGACGAGGAGCTCTGGGACTTCGTCCTTGGTGTGAACCTGCGCGGGGTGCTCGCGGTCACGCACGCGCTGCTGCCGCGCATGCAGGAGCGCCGCAGCGGCTGCGCGATCGTGAACGTCGCCAGCGAGGCCGGCCGGGTCGGCTCGCAGGGCTCGGTCGTCTACTCCGCCGCGAAGGCAGGCGTGATCGGCTTCACCAAGGCGATCGCCCGTGAGTCCGCGCGCTATCGCGTGCGCTGCAACGCCGTCGCGCCGGGCCCGATCGAGACGCCGCTGCTGAACAACGCGCCGCAGGTGCTCGGGGAGATCGGCGAGCGGTTGAAGCAGGGCATGGTCGACGCGACCGTCATGGGCCGCTCGGGCGAGCCCGAGGAGGTCGCCGCGGCGATCGCCTTCCTCGCGAGCGAGGACGCCTCTTACGTGACCGGACAGACGCTGAACGTCAGCGGCGGACTGTCGATGTGGTGAGCCTTCCCGACGCGGTCAAGATCCGTGAGGTCGGTCCGCGCGACGGGTTTCAGAACGAGCCCGAGGTGATCGCGACGGAGCGCAAGGTGGCGCTGATCGACGCGCTCGCCCGCACCGGGATCGGGCGGCTGGAGGTGACGAGCTTCGTGCGGCCCGACGTGATCCCGCAGCTCGCGGACGCGGAGGAGGTACTCAGACGCATCGACGTGCCCGCGGCGGTGGCGGTGAGCGTGCTGATTCCCAACGAGCGCGGCCTCGATCGTGCGCTCGCATTGCGCGAGGATCTGGCCACGCGCGGGGGCAGGGCGGCGTTCGATGAGATCAACGTGTTCATGTCGGCCTCCGAGACGCACAACCGCAAGAACGTCAACCGCTCGATCGCCGAGTCGCTGATGGGGTTGGAGATGGTGCTGGGGCGCGCCCGTGCCGAGGGGCTGCGCTGCGAGGGCGTGATCTCAACGGCCTTCGGCTGCCCGTATGAGGGGCGCGTGGCACCTGATCGGGTCCTAGAGATCGCGGCGCGCCTGCGCGATGCGGGCGCGCAGGAGATCGGCTTCGGCGACACGACCGGCATGGCCAACCCGCGCCAGGTACGCGAGTGCTTCGAGCAGTGGCGCGAGGGACTGGAGGGGGTCGAGCTGACGGCGCACTTCCACAACACGCGCGGACAGGGACTCGCGAACGTCCTCGCCGCGCTTCAGGCCGGTGTGGAGAGCTTCGAGTCGAGCTTCGGCGAGCTCGGGGGGTGCCCGGTGCCGGCGGGCGCCACAGGGAACATCGCCAGCGAGGATCTCGTCTCGATGCTGCACGAGATGGGGCTCGAGACGGGCATCGACCTCGACGCGCTGCTCGCCTGCGCGCGAGATGTGCAGGAGGTGCTGGGTCGGCCGTTGGGCAGCCACACGCTGGTGGCCGGGCCGGTGGCGTGGGGGTGAGATCGGCGAGCGGCGATAACGGCGCGGCGCTGTTGGAGCGCTCTCCGACAGGCCAAGCCTCCGATGGCTTCTATATGCTTGCGCCCATGAGACCGACGTTTCGTTGGTTGACGGCAGTCCTGTTCGTGGCGATCGTCTGTCAGGTCGGGTTTGCCGGGTACGGTGCGTTCGACGCTATTCACAAAGCGGAAAACGGGCCAATCTCGAAGAAGACGCTCGAAGACGCGTTCAACGCGCACGGCTTTCTCGGCACCTTGATCGTGCTCGTCATGCTGGTGCTGTTGATCGTCGCAGCCGCAGGGCGCCTCGGTGAGTACGTCAAGTGGTCGGGTGGGATCTTCCTGCTCGGCATTCTGCAGGCCGTCCTCGGTGCGGTCTCCGCGTCGGTCCCGGCGCTGGGGTTTCTGCATGGCCTGAACGCCCTGGCGATCTACGCCGCCGTCGCGCTGCTCGCGCACAGGGTGTGGACGGAGAGCCGCGCAACCACGGCGACTCCGGCGGCATCGGCCGCCTAGAACCTCTTTCAGCGGCGCTCAACCCGCCGTGATCGTTTCTGCCTCCGCGGCCGACTCGGCCTGCTGGGCGGCCTCGCGCATGACCGCCACGCAGTACTCCTGGACGGCGACCTCCATCTCCAGACTCCGCGAGAGCGTGGGGCGGGCCGAGGCGTCCATCACGAGCTTGGCGCGTCCGACGGCGACGTGGGAGTTGGCGAGCAGTTCGTCCACGAGCGTCTGCGTGGCGGCCTCTAGCCCCTCGGCGGGCACGACGCGGTTGACCAGGCCGATGCGATGGGCCTCGGCGGCGTCGATTGTGGAGGCGGTCATGATCAGCTCCTTCGCGCGGCCCAGGCCGACGACCGCGGGCAGGCGCGAGGAGCCGCCTACGTCGGGGATGATGCCGAAGCGGACCTCCGGGAGGGCGAACTGGGAGCCCTCCGCGGCGATGCGCAGGTCACAGCCGAGCGCGACCTCGAGGGCTCCGCCGACGCAGGTGTGATGGATCTGGCAGACGACCGGCTTTGGCATCTGCTCGCAGAGGTTCGCGCAATCCAGGAACACCCCGCGGAAGGGGCGCAGGACTGAAGGATCGCCGGCGAAGGCCGCGAGCTCGTTCAAGTCGACGCCCGCGGAGAACACGCGGCCCTCGCCACGCAGCACGACGCAGTGCACGGACGCGTCGGCCGCGGCCTCGCCGAGCGCGTCGCGCAGCTCCACGAGCAGCGCCTGGCTCATCGCGTTGCGCTTGTCGGGACGATTGAGGACAACGTGGCGGACGCGCTCGCGGTCTTCGGTGTGGACTAGGCTCATCTCGGGTCTCTCCTCGTTGGGACTGTCGGGTCGGTACGATCGCGGCACGGGCGCGACTCGCGCGCCGGGCCTGATTGCGGGCTCGATTGATCGCAGGTCGGATCATCGCTTGTGAATGCGCTCGGCGTGGTTCAACTCAGGTCGAGCACTGTCGTGGGCGGCTGGATCTCCTCGTCGTGGCCCTCGCGGGGCACGATCGCTGTGCCGACGGCGAAGAACTCGATCGTGTGGCTGCCCCAGCCGTGACTGGTCTCGTGGAGGTTCACGCCGACGATGCCCTCGGCGCCGGTTTCCTGAGCCTCGGACTGCATCCGCTCCATCGCCAGCTCGCGCGCGTCGTACAGGGCCTGGGTGAAGTTCGCGAGCTCGACGTTGCGCCCGGTCTGGGCCATCGACTGGAGCATGCCGCGGTGGGCGACGTGGTAGACGCAGCTGCCCATCACCATGCCGACGGGGCGGTGGCCGGTGCGCAGCAGCGTCCAGAAGTCCTGGCCGGAGAGATCGCTCGTGAACGGGCGCCCGCTGGGGGCGCGGTGCATGACGCCGTCGCGATGCTTCACGGCGGTGCCGATGGCGATGAACTCGGCCATGTCCTGTCCCCACTCGTAGCGGCCGATGTCCAGGCGCACGCCCACGACGCCGTCGGCGCCAAGCTGGTCGGCCTCCTCCTCCATGCGCGTCATCGCGAGCTGGCGCGCGCCGTACATGGCTTCGGAGAGGACCGTCATCTCCTGCGATTTCTTCCACCCCGAGAGCTGCATGCCGATGTGGTAGATCGAGCTGCCGACCACCAGTCCGAGCGGCTCGAAACCGGCCTGCTTGACGAGCAGGAACTCGTTGACGGAGAGGTCGGAGGTGAACAGGCCCGCGCGGTTCTGCTCCAGGCGCGCGCGGCCCGCCTCGGGCACTCCCTCCAAGGAGGACGGGTCGTAGGCGGTCTCGTGCTCGTCGGTCATGGCTTGGCGCTCCTTCTCGGGTGAGGGGGTCGGTCGGGTCTCGTCAGGTCGGCGCTGTGAGCGATCGTGCGAGCGCCTCGAACGCCCGTCGGTGGGGCAGAGGCGTTCATGCGAGCAGGTCCACGACGAGCTCGGGGGCTTCTACGGCGGCCTTCTCGTGCTGTCGGATGGCGGTGCCGATCGCGTTGAAGGTCACCATCAGGCCCTGGATCTCGCGCCCGCCGTAGCCGCCGACAGCTCCGCCGATCCCTCCTCGGAGCGTGTGCGGTCGGGCGGTGTGACCGATCCTCACGCCCACGACGCCGGCGGCCCCGAGCGAGTCGGCTTGGTGGGCGATCCGTGACATGACCGTCTCGCGGGCGCCGTAGAAGGCCTGGGTGAAGTCGCGCTGCTCGAAGTTCTGCGTGCTCGCGCTCAGGCCCATGCCCATCAGGCCTGCGCCGGCGCCGAAGGAGTAGCCGGCGAAGAACACGGCGCTGTGCGCGACGATGCCCGCGGGCTCGATCCCGGCGCGCAGCAGCAGGGCGTAGTCGGCGACCGAGAGCTCCGTCAGGACGGGCATCTCGCGGCGGGAGTTCGCGCGGCGCACCGCCGTGCCGAGCACCATGTGCTCGAGCGCGAGCTGGCCCCCACCCGCGCCCGAGCCCAGTTCGGATTCGCCCGCGCGCGTTTCGACACCGACGACGGCGTCGGCGTCGATGCGCAGCGCCTCCTCGGCGAGCCGGTCAAGAGCGCGGGTGCGAACCTCGTTGAGCGCCTGCGAGAGGGTGTCGAGCTCGAACATGAAGCTGGCGCCGAGACCGTACGGGCTGCCCGTCCCCGATTGACCCCAGGCTTCCTGATAGCCCATCTGGTAGATCGAGCTGCCCATCACCTGCGAGAGCGGCGTCAGCCCAAGCTGCCGGCAGAGGGCGAAGCCGGTAATCGAGAGGTCCGAGGTGAAGGACGCGCCGCCGCCACGCTCGCGCAGCTCGTCCAGGCGCCGCTCGGCGGAGAGGGGGATGTGCCCGGCTTCGATCCGCGCGAGCGATTCTTCCTGCTCGCGCTGCTGCTGCGGGTCCGGTGAGTCCTGCGGGTCCGGTGAGCCTTGCGGGCCCTGCTGGGGATCCTGGCCCGGTTTGCGCATCTCAGCCGAGCAGTCCTTGCAGCGCCGAGCGCGCCTGCGCGCTGCGCTGCGCCTCGCTCTGCAGCTCGGCGGTGAGCGCCGCGATCCAGGCGTCGGGCGTGAGGGACTCGCGCTTGATCGAGATGCCGCCGACCTCGCGCCCGCGGAAGCCCTCGATCCGCTCCTCGGAGACGCTCAGCTCATACGTGCTCTCACCGAGGTCCACCGTCAGTCGACGCACGCGCTTGGCGCCGCGGCCCAGCAGGCCGCCGCCGTGACGCTCGACGCGGCAGCGCCCGGGCAGCGAGGACTCGAGCTTTGAGGCGAGTACCTCGACCGAGAGCCGCAGATCGCCGCCGTCGGCGCGCAGGCCGGCCGCGGCGAGATCGAACGTCTCTTCGGAATCCACCCGACGGAGGCTACCTGGACTCGGCGGCACGGGTGCGCGGGTGGAGATATAGGCTGCGCTGACAAATCGCAGACCTAACGGAGGACAGATGGCGCAGCAGCTGAAGCAGGTGGGCGTGCTCGGAGCCGGGTTGATGGGACATGGGATCGCGCAGGTGGCGGCGCAGAGCGGCTATGAGGTGGTGCTGCGCGAGGTCGACGACGCGACGCTTGCGAAGGGGATCGGCAAGATCGAGAAGCAGCTCGCGCGCGCCGTCGAGAAGGGGAAGTCCTCGCAGGAGGACGCCGACGCGGTGTGCGGGCGGATCAAGGGGACGACCGCCTATGCGGACCTTGCCGACTGCGATCTGGTGATCGAGGCGATCACCGAGAACCTCGCGCTGAAGCTCGAGATGTGGAAAGAGCTCGATCGGATCGTCAAGCCCGAGGCGGTGTTCGCGACGAACACCTCCTCGCTTGCGGTGATCGACCAGGCCGCGGCGACCGGCCGCCCGGAGCGGTTCGTGGGGCTTCACTACTTCAACCCCGCGCAGGTGATGAAGCTGGTCGAGGTCGTGCGCTGCGTGACGACCTCCGAGGAGGCCTTCGCGGTCGGCCTGGAGTTCGCGAAGTCTGAGGGCAAGCTCGCGATAGGAACGAAAGATCGCGCCGGCTTCATCGTCAACCGCCTGCTCGTGCCATATCTGCTGGACGGGATGCGCGCCTACGAAGAGGGCGTGGGCTCGGTGAGCGAGATCGACGAGGCGATGAAGGCCGGCGCGGGACACCCGATGGGTCCGCTGACGCTCTCGGACTTCGTCGGGCTGGACACGCTCGGGTCGATCTGCGACGTGCTCTTCGACGAGTTCCGCGAGCGGCGCTTCGCGCGTCCGCCGGTGCTGCGCAAGATGCTCAGCGCGGGCTGGTACGGGCGCAAGTCGGGGATGGGCTTCTACGACTACTCCGGCGAGGCCCCGGTCGAGAACCCGGGCGTCTGAACAGCGCGCGGGCGTCCGGTCGAGCACGAAACGAGGAGCAGCCGAAGCGAATGGGCGATCTGAGCGAAGCGAGCAAGCGCGCGCTCGCGGGCGGCCCCGAGCGCCACCGCGAGAAGGCCGCCGAGCAGGGCAAGCTGGCGGTGCGCGAGCGGATCGCGCTGCTGCTGGACGCCGAGAGCTTCGCCGAGGAGGCGCTGCTGGCCAACTGGCAGGAGGAGGGGCTCGGCGCGGACGGGGTCGTGACGGGCGTCGGGACGATCGCCGGCAGGACGGTCGCGCTGATGGCCAACGACCCGACCGTGAAGGCCGGTTCGTGGGGTCCGAAGACGGTCGAGAAGATCCTGCGCATCCAGGAACGCGCGCTTTCGCTGCGCGTGCCGATGATCTACCTGGTCGACTCCGCCGGGGCGCGGATCACCGATCAGGTGCAGATGTTCCCGGGCCGTCGCGGCGCGGGGCGGATCTTCTACAACGAGGTGCGCATGTCGGGCGTCGTGCCGCAGGTGTGCGTGCTGTTCGGCCCCAGCGCCGCGGGCGGCGCGTACATCCCGGCGTTCTGCGACCTCGTGATCATGCGCGAGGGCAACGCCTCGATGTACCTCGGCTCGCCGCGGATGGCCGAGATGGTGATCGGTGAGCGGGTCAGCCTCGAGGAGATGGGCGGCGCGCGCATGCACACGGGCGTCAGCGGTTGCGGGCACCAGCTGGTCTCAACGGACGAGGACGGGATCGCGCTTGCAAGGCGTTACCTCGGCTACATGCCGGGTAACTGGGAGGAAATCCCCCCACGAGCGAACCCCGCGCTGCCGGTGTCGAGCAAGCCGATAGAGGAGATCGTGCCCGCGGACGAGAACAAGCCGTTCGACATGAAGGCGCTAATCGAGGCGATCGTCGACGCGGGCTCGCTGCTGGAGGTGCACCCGCGCTTTGCCAAGGAGATCGTCGTCGCCTACGCGCGCCTGGACGGCGAGGCGATCGGGATCGTCGCCAACCAGCCAAAGCACAAGGGCGGCGTGCTGTTCGGCGACTCCGCCGACAAGGCCGCGCGCTTCATCTCCACGTGCAACGCCTTCAACGTGCCGCTGCTGTTCCTCGCGGACGTCCCCGGCTTCATGATCGGCACGCAGGTCGAGCGCGAGGGGATCATCCGCCACGGCGCGAAGATGATCAGCGCCGTCAGCGAGGCGACCGTGCCGAAGATCTCGGTGATCGTGCGCAAGGCCTACGGCGCGGGGCTCTACGCGATGGCCGGGCCGGCCTTCGAGCCCGACGCCTGCATCGCGCTCCCGAGCGCCTCGATCGCCGTGATGGGCCCGCAGGCGGCGATCAACGCCGTCTACTACAACCAGCTGCAGGCGATCTCAGACGAGGACGCGCGCGCGCGGCGCACGGAGGAGCTGCGGCGCGAGTACGGCGAGGACATCGACATTCTGCACCTCGCCTCGGAGTTGGTGGTCGATGCGGTCGTGCAGCCGGCGGAGCTGCGGGCTGAACTGGTGCGGCGGTTCGTGCACGCGCAGTCTAAGCGGCGCGAGTGGCCCGCTAAGCGCAGTGCTGTGACGCCTGTGTGAGCTGGATGGGTGGGAGACCCATAGCCAGTTCTTCCATCGGGTTGCTGTTGGCGCCGGTCATCGCAGCTGTTGTCATAACGGGAGCGATTTCTGGGTCGTGTCAGCTTCCGGGCGTGGGTGCTGAGCTGACTTGTGGCTCATCGAGATAGGGCAGTCCGCCGGCTGCGCGCAATGCTCGATTCTGGTGTTTGGTGACATACCAGTAATGGAAGAAGATCGGAATGATGACTATTGCTCCGGGAAAGTAGAGTAGGAACGCGACCACTGGATTGATCTGATCCTGGCGCGGTACGCCTACCAGGCGTTGGGAACGCTTGATTCGCTGCCCGTAGTTATAGACGGAGAGCAGTGGCGGGATGATGACCCAGAGTCCGATGACAAGTGCGGTGACCGACATCGCCGGGCTGGACTGTCCGAGATTCTGGTCGTCCTTGGCGATCCCGATGTCCTTGAGCTCGTCGTTGACGAAGTAATACCAGCAGAAGGCATAGATCCCAAGCGTGATGATCACGAGGCCCAAGCCGACCCAGAAGCTGCGGATCTTGCCTTCGCCCCCTTTGCCGAACTCAACTTCCTGTGCCACCATGACCTCCCGACTGATGGAATCCGCTGAACTTTCTTGGGTATCCTAACGGCCGTGGCGCCTGCGCGTATTTTCCAATAGATTCCCACCAGTGGATGCCTCCGATCTCGCATACGCCGGTCTCGCCCGCCAGGCCGAGCTGATCGCCAAGGGCGAGGTGAGCTCGCGCGAGCTCGTGGACGTCTGCCTGGAGCGGATCGAGCGGCTGAACCCCAAGCTGAACGCCTTCCGCGTGGTCTTCGACGAACGCGTGCGCATGGAAGCCGACCAGGCCGACGCGCGGCGGGGAGCCGGAGATGGCGAGCGTCCGCTGCTGGGGGTGCCGATCGCGGTGAAGGACGAATTCGACGTCGCCGGCGAGGTCACCACGTTCGGCACGAACGCCTACGGCGAGCCCGCGCGCGAAGACTCCGAGATCGTCCGCCGCGCGCGCGCCGCCGGCGCGATCGTGATCGGCAAGACGCACATGCCCGAGCTCGGCGCCGTCCCCTGGACGGAGTCGCCCACGTGGGGCGTCACGCGCAACCCCTGGGACCTGCAGCGCAGTCCCGGCGGCTCCTCCGGGGGCAGCGCCGCGGCGGTCGCCGCGGGTCTCGTCGGCGCCGCGCTCGCCGGCGACGGCGGCGGCTCGATCCGCTTCCCCTCCGCCTACTGCGGCCTGTTCGGGCTGAAGACCCAGCGCGGGCGCGTGCCGCTCGCGCCGCACCTCGATGCCTGGCATGGGCTCGTCGTCAATGGCGTAGTCGCGCGCTCGGTGCGCGACAACGCCCTCTTCTACGACGCCATCGCCGCCGGTCCCGCCGACCCGGGCGCGCCGACGCTACCGCCGAGCGCGCTCCTCGCGGCGCTCGAGCAGGCTGGCGCCAGCGCGGGTGTGGGCCAAGGTGCCGCGGCTGCGGGTGGCCCTGGTGGTGGCTCCGCCAACGGTTCCGGTGGGCGACCACTGAGGATCGCCGTCTCGAGCAAGCTCCCGCCCTCGCCCCTTACAAAGCTCCACCCCGAGAATCGCGCCGCGCTGGATGAGACCGTCGCATTGCTGCGCTCGCTCGGCCACGAGGTCAACGAGTGCGAGATCGACCACGGTCCGCTCGCCCCGTCGATCGAGTTCACGACCATCTACCTGCGCAGTCTCCACGAGGAGGCCGCCACGTTCGCGCACCCCGAGCGCTTGGAACGGCGCATCCGCTCGCTCGCGCGCCTCGGGGGCATGCTGCCGCCGGGCGCTCTGGACTGGGCGCTCGGGCGCCTGCCGGCCTACGCCGAGCGGCTGAATCAGCCGCTCGCAGACCACGACGTGCTGCTGACGCCCGTCACACCCGCGCCCGCGCCGGAGATCGGCGCCTGCGAGGGCCACGGCTGGCTGTGGACGACCGCCATCGCCGCCGCAACCGTCTCCCACGCCGCCTGCTGGAACGTCACCGGCCAGCCCGCATGCTCTGTCCCCGCCGGGTTCGCTGCCGACGGCCTGCCGCGTGCGGTGCAGATCATCGGGCGTCCCAACGACGAGGCGACGCTCGTCGCGCTCGCCGCGCAGATCGAAGCCGGGCGCCCGTGGGCGCACGAGCGCCCGGCCGGGTTCGAGTAGACCCTGTAGACCCGCCGCGGGTATGGCGGTTCAGTGCTTGGGTCGTCGTTCAGTCCTCGCCTGGCCAGAGCGATCACGTGCCCGTACTCGGTGTGTTCGGTCTCATGCTCGAGTGCGCGCGGAGGGACTCGAACCCCCAAGGGCTAGCGCCCACCGGCACCTAAAGCCGGCGTGTCTACCAATTCCACCACGCGCGCGGGTGGGAGCCATCGCGCGTGCATCACGCACGGGGACCGCGAGAGATTGTATGGTCATCCTCGCGATGTCTTCAGCGGCAGGCCCTTCGGCGTCCTCCCGGGCGACCGTGATCACGCATCCCAACCGCGACAAGCCGGTCGTGCAGACCACGCGCGTGGTGGTCGTGCTGTTGCTGCTGATCTCCGCTGGGCTCGTGCTGGTCGTGACGGCGGGCGGCTGGTCGGTGCTGCAGAGCGCGTGGCCGATCCAGGTGGCCTACATCGCGATCTACCTGCTGCTGGCCTTCTACGCGGCGCGCTGGCGCCGGGGCATCCTCCCGGTCGCGGCGGCCCTGGCGGTGATCCTGCTCGTGTTCGCGCTCGTCGCTGGCCCGTTCTGGTTCGATCGCGACAAAGCGGGCTTCTCCCAGCCGGGGATCAACACGGGCCTGCTGGGCACGATCACGCTGCTGATCGTGCCGGTGCAGATCCTGCTGATCGCCTTCGCGATGCGCGGTTTCTCGCAGGGCTGGAACGTCGAGGTCGAGCGTCCTGCGCCGTCCTCCGGTGGGCGCTCCTACCCGGACGCCCCCACCCCTCATCCCGCCTGAGCCCTCCAGACCTGCTCGCGGGTTGCTGAGCGCGACGCTCCAGGACGGGCCGTGAGGCGGTGGCTCGCGTATATTGACTCGCATCAGCCTGCGGCGGTGGCGAAACTGGCAAACGCGATGCTCTCAAAAGGCATTGTCCGTAAGGACTTGTGGGTTCGAGTCCCACCCGCCGTATCGTTTGGATGACGTTGGAGCCGAGGACTTGGCCGTTGTGGTCTTCTGGTGCGCGTAGCGAGATTCGAGCCGCTGAGGCTACCGATCGGCTTGGTCAGCGCTCTGGAGCGTGCCTGCCCGTCTTGCTGCCATTCGATCGTTGTGTTTGAGAAGCGCACCGCGGTGATCTCGTGCGCGACTGCGAGCCGGCGGATGCCGTGATGGTCGCGCAGGTAGAGCGTCGACTGGCTGATTGACCCGTGAGAGGCTTCACTGTGGCCTACCCAGGCCACCTCGCCGTCGGGTGAGAGCGCGAGCGCGAAGACCCTGCGTCCGGCAGGCGCGCCGAGCCGTTCGAGGGACGGCAGTTTTTCGGGCCCGGGCATGCCCCCGTATTCCGAGGCGTAGTCTTCGGTTTCAGTGGTATTCGCCGCGCCGGTGGCGACGTTCTCGACGGTGAGGTCTTGGCGACTCCCGTACTTGCTGCCGTAGTCGGTCGCGTAAGCGATGTAGTGGCCCGCGTAGGCCATCCGCACGATGCTGTCGCCGCTCTCGCTTTCGGCGCCTACCCAAACGATCTTGCGCGCCTGGCGATGGCCGGGCACGCACGCGTAATAGGTTTCCCTGACGCCTTCATGTTCGACGGTGGCTGTCGCCACGCGCCAGACCAGCAGTCGCCGCGACCGATGCAGCGCCCGGAATGGTCGGGGGACACTGCAGCTTCGTGGCGTACTCGGCGCAGCCACCGTAACGCTCACCACGATATACCCATGTGTACGGTGCCCCGGCCCAGGCTTCTGTGCCACCACGAACAAACGCCGATGCGCTCTGTGCGTCCTGACGGTCACGTGCGCCAAGCGGATCCGGTGTTCGCAGTTGGATAGCGAGGATTCAGATTCGCTCACACCCAGCGGCGTCGTCGGCTGGAGCCAGACAAGCGAGCGTTCGACCCCGATCAGCGACGGCACACGACAGGAGGGAGCGGGCGGGAACTGTCTGGTGCGCCCGCTCGGGTCGACCTGTGCCAGGCGTGCAGGTTCGATCCGAGGGAAGGCCATCTGCTGTTCCACGAGAAGACCAAACGGGGTTTCGCCTTGGTGGTCTCGCTGATAGCTCGGGCCCTCGCCCACCCAGGCACGCCCCTCACCGTCGAACGCGATCCCGTACGCGTTGACCAAGCGGTTGGTGAGCGTCTGCACCCGACCGTCTGCTTGGATCCTGGCGACTTCGCCCGAGTCGCGCGTGAACCACAGCTCGCCATCGGGGGCGATGGCGAGCCCCACGAGGTCACCGTCGCGCCCTCCCTGAGCTTCGACCCCCGAATAAGAGGAATGCGGAGTGATGAATCTTGTCCTTCCTGTCCTCGTCATCTCCCCAAGGGTTCTTGGTCCAGTAATGAACCACAGGCGGTCACCGGCGACAAGGAGTGCTCGCATCGGCGCGAAGGCGCGTTTCTCGCCGACGATCGGCCGCCCGATCGGCGTCTCCACGATCCTCCCGTCCACGAGCACGTGCCCGATGCGGCCCGCGTCGTCCAGGAACCAGAGGGATCCACGCGCACCGGACGCGATGTTTGCCGGTATCGCGCCCTCCATCAGACCGCGCCTGAACACGCTCACCCGCCCGTCTGGCGTAATCCGGTCGATCCCTGCGAGTCTCCAGCGACCTTTCGTACCGCTCTGGGTACTCCACAGGTTCCCGTGGGCATCAACGGCCAGCCCGCGCAATCGCACCCCTTTCTGGATCGCGATCGGCGTTAACGTGAGTTCGCCCGAGGCCGACACCCTACCCAACTGCACACTGGCGTTCAGATCGTTCTCCGCCAGGAACCACTCCGCCGCGCCCTGGCCGGTCGCGAAGTACTGCGCGAAGCGAGCCACCGGCGTGACCGGCAACTGGAACCGAGTCACGCCGCCCCCCGGCGTCAGATGCCAAACGCTTGACTCGGCTTCGGCTTCTTCGCTGACAGCGTACGTCGCGGCGCCTCCATACCAGATCCCCCCATGCCCATCCGAGGCGAGGATGAGCGGCTCGCCGCTGGGGCGATAGGAACGTGCCAACACCGGCCCCCGACCGGCCGCAGCGATCGCGACGGGCGTCGCAGGCGCAAACATCAGCGTGAGCATCGCGCTCACACCTACTACTAGCAGGGACGGAAGCCACCCAGCCGAACTCGATCCCACGCGCATCTCATCCCTCTATCGCACTGTCGATCGCCGGGAGCTAGCCGGTGAAGCGCCGCAGGCGATTAGCCCGTGTAGCCATTTTTGACTTCCGTGATGCGCGACAGTTTGAGCGAGCTGCTGGTCGGGGACAGGAAGTCCGGCGGCTGCAGCGTCTCAAGGCGGTCGTCGTAGTTGTAGTTCTTTGTGTAGCCGGTGCCGGAGCCGCCGCCGGTGCCGACCGGGCCGCGCCAGAACTGGGCTATGGAGCCCCAGACGTTCAGGAAGCCGAGATGTTTGCCACATTTGAAGTTGTCGACGATAAACGAGTGTTTGGTGCTTAGGATCGCGGCGTCGATCGTTGGTTCGAGAGGTTCGGTGTTTTCCGCGTCGCATCCCGAGGAGGTGTTCTGGTATTCACACGTAGCTTCTTTGAGGTAGGTATCGTTAGTGTTGCATTTTACGCATTCCCGTTTGGTCGTTTCAAATGCTTCACTGCTGTTGCATTTTGCGCATTCCCAGTTACCGGCGTACGTGTAGCCGGAGCTGCAGTTTGTGCTTGCGCATTTTTTTTCGCTGGCAATATATTGATCACCGGCTGGGCATTTAGCGCATTTACCTTCACCGGTCAGATATGTTTCATTCGCGCCGCAGTTCGTGCTTGCGCATTTTTTTTCGCTGGATAGGTATTCGTAGCCGGTGTTGCATTTCGCGCATTTCCCTTCACCGGCGTACGTGTATTCGGAGCTACAGTTCGTGCTTGCGCATTTTTTTTCGCTGGATAGGTATTCGTAGCCGGTGTTGCATTTCGCGCATTTCCCTTCACCGGCGTAGGAGTAACCGGTGCTACAGCCCACCTTGCTATAGCACGTTCCACCGAATGATTCCCATTCGCTGGTGGGGGTACAGTTCCCGTGTGATTTGGTGGGCGCTGTTGCGAACGAAGGTTCGGCTCTGGTCGTCGTCTGGAACGACGGTGTTTCTCTGGTCGTCGAGGCAGTTTCCAGCGGCACTTTAGTTGAGCCGGTGAAACTGGCCTGGGACAGGTTGCCGGTGTATGTTTTCTGGACCGGATGATAGATACGGACGAAATTGGTGGCTATTAGTCCCAGCGTGGCGGAGCCGCTGGGTTTGCCCGACGTTTCGTGGCTGGTGGTGAGACTGCCGTTGACGACCAGATCGTTGGCGGCGGCGATCGTCAGCGATTCGGTGTATTCGCCCTTGACGTAGGCATTGCCGCAGTTGGTGTCTTCTGTGTAGTTGGTGTTGTAGGGAGAATATTTGATGGGACAGCTGCCGTTGTTTTCTACATAGACGAGCCCGTTCGGGGGATAGTTTTTGTTTTCCACGAGTTCGCCTTTGCTGTTCTTTACGGCGATCGTGTTAGAGGGGGTGCCGGCTTTGAGTTCGAGATAGACCTTACCTTTGAGTCTGTAGCCGGTTTCGGCGGCTTCAATGAGTTCGCTGTCAGATTCGGGCGGCGTGAGCGTCGGTCCTTTTTCGGTAAATTCACCGAGGATTTCTGGTGAGTTAGAGCATGAGCCGCCGGCGCCATAGTGGCCGCCGTTCATTTCGATTTTGTCTTCTTTGTTGCGGCCGAACACGGGCTCAGATGTCCCTTCGGCGCAGATCGCGGCGGCGTCGTTGGTGTGCATTGGGCCGTTTACTTTATCGGTGGGCGCGAACTCGATCGTGCCGCAGGTAGTGAGAAGATTGTGTTCTTTACGATAGGCGTAGTAGTGTTCGCATTCGGTCGGTTCCGGGCTCTGGGCGGCTGGGTCGAGGATCTCGTAGTTGGTAAGGTAGACGTAGTTGATAAAGCCCGGGTGGGTGAAGGTGGCCACTAGCGTGCGCGTGGTCGTGTTGGTTCCTTCGACCGCGGTCCCGACCGACTCGATGCGGAAGGTGCCGATCGCCGAACCTGTCGTTTGGAGGATGGCGGACTGTTTGCCGGTCTTGCATTCGGCTTCAGTGTGTCCTTCGGAGTGGAGCGTGACCACTTTGTACTTCTCGTCTTCCGTGCCCGGAACTTTGACGGGTTCTTCTTTGGCGTTCGCGATGGTTGGGCATTTTTTCCAGTAGTTCGGTTCGGAGGCAAGGTGGTACTTGTATGTGGAGATACCCGCAAGCGCAGCGTAGTAGGCCTTCTTTTGAGCGGTGTCGGTGCGGGTGAGGCCGATGTCGCCATCGGCGGCGACGAACACGGCGGCCAGGATCAGCGAAGTGACGAACAGCACGCCGAGAGCGATGATCATGGTAAAGCCGTCCTCGCGGGACGCGGAACGGAATATGGATGGTGTCTTTATTCGCATGGGGTCACTTCTTCGCTGGTCGTAGGGTCGAGACGCATGACGACAGAATCGCTGAAGGCGGCGGTGCGGTCGGAGCTTGTTTGTTTGCTTTCAGGCGCCTGCGTGAAGCTGACCGTCACCTGAGCGACGTTTTCCGCGGTCGCGACTGAAGCGAGAGGAAGTTCTGTTGACGGTATTTCCGTGAGTTGGCCGCTGGAGTTGTATTTGTAATATTTGAAGATCGAGCTCGATTCGAGGACATTGCTGGCTATGATGCGAGTCTTGCCCGTAGTGCCCGTCGCCTTGAGTGGGCCGAGAGGGGTTGGGAACACCCAGCCTTCCTGGGAGTTGCCGGAGCTGGCCTTGAAGCTGTAGTCCGTGATTGCGCCGAGGTTGCTGCCGGTTTTTTCCCGCTGCCAGGTGATGTCATGCTCATACGCTTCTTTGACCAACGCTTCGCCGCTGTTGGCGGTCCCATATGCGCTGATGAACCACAAATTGACACCGTTGCTTTTCGCCAGCGGGCTTTCGGGTGTCGTGCTCGGCTCCTGAATGGGTCTGGCGCCAGTGCAGCTCGAGTGCAGCTCGTCGACGATGTTGCTCATGGCGGTGCGCCCAATCTGGTTGGCCTGCACACGGTCTGTTATCTGTGACTGCTCGCGCATCGAAAACTCGAGAATGGCTAGCAGGGCGCCGGTGACGACCAGGCCTGTGACCATGGCGACGAGGGTCTCCATGAGGGTGAATCCGTGCTCGGAGCGGAGAGGAACGAGGAAGTGGGTGAGGAAGGGGCGCATCAGCAAGAGAGGGCGGTCAGGCTTTCTGTGTATTTTGTCGGGCTTGTGGATTTGAGGTAGAATTTGACTTCGGTGCCGGCTTTTTTGGTGTTCGTAAACGTCATCGTGTTCTTGAAGTATTTTTTGCTGGATTCGACATACTCTACGGCGCAGAGTTCAAGTTGTTTCGCGTATGGCAAGTACGGGGTTGTAAGCGCGCCGTTGACTATTTTTACTTCGTGTTCGTACGGCACGATTTTATAGTTCTGCGCGGCGGCGGTTTTGCATTCGATGTTGTTGACCTTGGCAGAGGTCGACGTGAAGGGATTGCCCGGAGCGCCTGAACTGGAGCCGTCGAGCGCCGTCAGTTTGATTTCCGGAGCTTCGACCTTGATGCTCTTGGTTTGGCCGGGTTCGAGCTGAACGCTGGGAGCTTCTTTGATTTCGCCGCCTGAAACTTCTACAGGATTGTTCTTTTCGCAGTCGCCCGCATAGACGGTGTAGCGGTTTTCTTTCCAGGGTTTGCCAGGCGTCACGAACGGAAAGAGATTCGTGAGCGTCGAGTTGGTGGTGGCTGTGCTCGCTATGCCCCCCACGTAGTCGGGAGGACTGGCCAGTTCGGTCTGCAGGGTGAAGAACGTGAAGCTCGAGATCGAATGTTCGAGGCCGTTGGTCGTGAATTCAGCCCGCATAGCACCAGGGGATTCGAGCGTGAATTTAGCTTCGGCCAGTGTTTTGGTGATCGAGACCGTCTTTTCTGGAGTCTTGTTGCCGCTGTGATCGATCCATTCGCCGTTGGAGACGACGATCTTCGCTTCGCCTTCGGCGAGTCCGCCGAAGGTCACGCAGCCGGAGGACGACGTAGTCGCTTCGGCGGTCCTCACGCTGGCGGTTTTGGGGTCGAAGACTTCGACTTTGGCACCCGAGACGCCTTCGTTGTTGCGGTTGAGGACCGAGACCTTGAGCGATGTGGAGGTGGGCACCCGAACATTGCTCGACTGGCTGACCGTCTTGCGTTGTTTACCCAGTGCGCTCCATGTCACCGAGGAGGTCGTCTGGATGTAGTTCGCGCTTCCTTTTTCGGCTGTGCAGGTGAGTTCGTCTTCGTTGTTGGAGCCGACGGTCACAAACTGGGCCGTGGAGGTGATCGTGTAGGCAGCGGTGCCTTCGGTGACGGTTCGCGTTTTTGTGCCGACGAGCTCGAGTTCGCTGACGGGCATTCCTCGCAGCCGCTCCTCGTCCTGTTGGGCGAGCGTAGTGGCCTCATTGTGGGCGCGCTCGTCCTGTGTGACTTTCTGGGTGACGTCGAAGCCGTTGAACGTGGCGATGGCGATCAGCGCGACGAGCAACGAGCTGATGAGCACCTCGATCAGCATGAAGCCGTCCTGGGCTCCGGGGCGCGGGAGTCTTGAGAGTATCGTGTCAATCATCACAAGGGCCTGGGCAGAGGTCCACACATGACTTCGGCACCCGTCCCTTCTGGCTTTAGTAAGCGGCAGGAGGCTCTATCGGGCGTCCACGGAGTCCAACCCGTTCGGCAACGGCGGTGCCCGGTCGATAGTCGCGGGGCCTGTGACGGTTCGCCGCGTCCGGCGAGCGCCTAGAATCTCGGTCCCTCGACGGTTTGCTCCCTGCCCGCACGGTGTGCCGGCAGATACGGGATCCGCGGACCGCGATGGGGGACTGGTGTAGTGGTAACACGTGGGTCTCCAAAACCCGAGCTCGAGGTTCGATTCCTCGGTCCCCCGCTTGATGCGCTCGCGTTGGCTGGTGCAGACCCCCGACGCCGGCCGCGGCGGTGTGCGTCGGCCACGGCGTGCGCACCAGCCGGCGACTGTTGTGCCGGCTACGCGTGCGGCTTGCCGCCCGCGCGACGGCGCACCCCGTTGGCCCCTGCGACGAAGATCTCGCTGACCATCTCTGGTGCGAACAGCCCGTGCTCGACCACGCCGGGTGTCCCGCTCAGGCGCTGGGCCAGCGCGCGCGGCGTCTCGAGTGGGCCGAGGTAGTCGGCGATCAGGTTCCCGTCCGGGCTCGCGTCGACGTCGCGCAAGCGAGCATCTCCGAGTGCGGCCAACGTCTGGCCGGCGCCGAAGCGCAGCACCTCGACGGGCACGGGCGGGCCCAGACGCGCGACCTCCTTCTCGGCCGAGACGATCACGACGAACACCCGTGCGCAGGCGGCCACGATCTTCTCGCGCGTGTGCGCGCCGCCACCGCCCTTCACGAGCCACCCGTCGGGATCGACCTGATCGGCCCCGTCGATCGCGATGTCCAACTCGCCCATCTCGTCGAGCTCCTCGACCCTCAGCCCGAGATCCCGCGCGATCTGCGCCGTCGCCGGCGAGGTTGCCACGCAGCGGGCGCCGCGTAGCTCCTGCGCGCGCTCGCCGAGAGCGCTCAACAGATACGCGACCGTCGAGCCCGTGCCGAGCCCTACGCGCATTCCGTCCTGCACGAGCTGCGCGGCGGCGCGGGCCGCGAGGTCCTTGTGGTGCTCGATCGCGCTCGGATCCAGCTCTGCGCCGCTCAGCGGCGGCGGTGCTTCAGGCGCGCGATCGGATGCCATGGCGCGTGCGAGCGTATCGACCCCGACGGCGCATCGCCACGCTTGGTCGGCTCTCGGCGTAAGTCCTCGTCAAACAGTTCCAGGCGCCGCCCGCCCGCGCGCTTGGCGCGGTACATCGCCACGTCCGCCTCACGCAGCAGATCCTCCGGGTCGGCGTCGGCGTCGCGTGAAATCGAGACCCCCACGCTTGCGGACATCTCAACTTCGATCGAGCCGACCTGGAAGGGCTCCTCCAGAGCCCGTACGACGCGCTCTGCGACTGCCAGCGCTTCCTCGTCGCTCTCCAGGTCCTCGGCGAGGATCACGAACTCATCCCCGCCCAGTCGCGCGACCGTGTCCGAGTCGCGCAGCGTCTGCGCGAGGCGCTCGGCGACCGAGGCGAGCAGCAGGTCGCCCACCGCGTGTCCGAGATTGTCGTTAATCGCCTTCAACCCGTCGAGGTCGATGAACAGCAGCGCGATCGGTCCCTTGCTGCGGTGCAGCCGGGCGAGCGCCTGGTTGGCGCGATCCATCAGCAGCAGGCGGTTGGGCAGCTTCGTCAGCGGGTCGTGCAGCGCCTGGCGCTCGAGCCACATGCGGTCGGTCACGTCGCGTGCGGCCGCATACCAGACCTCTCCGTCGCAGCGCGCACTCCACAAAAGCCAACGCCACGAGCCGTCCTTGTGGCGGTAGCGGTTGGTGAAGTTCACGAGCTGCGCGCTGCGGTTACGCCCGGCGAGCGTCAGCGCAAGCGTCTGCTCGAGATCGTCGGGGTGCACGCGCGCCTGCATCGGCTGGGCCATCAGCTCCTCGACGCTCCAGCCGAGGGCGTCCGCCCAGGCCGGGTTCAGCAAGGTGAAGCGTCCGTCGAGAGAGATCGCCGCCAGCAGGTCGCTGGTCATCTCGAACAGGCGTTCGACGCCGTTCGCGCCGCTGTCAGCGTCTGTGTCCAGGCTCTCCGCGCCGGTGAGGATCTCTACGGAGATGGCATCGCGCGGAGGCGACTCTGCGGCAATTGCGTCATGGGGAGAGGGCTCCTCCGCGCCGACGTTCTCGGCGGATGGCGGCGCGTCGGCGATGATATGCGGGTGTGCGCGCATCACCAATCAGGTCGGCGCGCGTACCCAGTTTCGGGGGCCGGTATTCCCGCGCTGGACGAATGACGTAGGCGATGTTCCCCGCGAGCGCGGGCGGATGCGTCCAACGGGCGCCGTGACGAGTTGGCGGGAAGGGCTACGAGGGTGCCGCGCCGAGCGGCGGTGCGATCGGCTCAGGGTCCTGCGCCTGCGCGAGCGCGCGTGCCCGCGCGTCGACGTCGCCGCGCAGGAAGCGCCAGACCGACAAGCCCATCATGATCGTCATCAGCGCCGCGCTACCGACGCACCACTCGCAGATTTTGTGCAGCGTGAAGACCTCGCGATAGGTGAGGTAGGCGCTGAATCCGAGACCGCCGAGCGTGAGCGCCATCGTCGCGAACCGCGCGCGCTCGCTTTCGGAGGCCAGCAGCGAGCCGAGGATGACGATGTAGCCGATCAGGCCGATCAGCGCGACGGGAACCCCGTCGAGCTCCGAGTAGCGCGATTTCTGGACCTGGCTGCAGGGGTTGCCCTTGATCGAGCACGGCGGCGTGGTGCCGGAATAGTGCAGGTAGGTGAGGTATCCCGCTAGGGCTACGCCCAGGCCGGCGAGCACGATCAGCGTGGTCCTGAGAGCACGCGCGCTCATCGCCCTACGCCTTGAGCAGCTTTTCGATCGCTTCGTTGAACGACGTCGGGTCCGTGAGCGAGCTGTATTCGAGCTTGCTCGGCGTGCCGCCCGTCTTGCCGATCAAGAACGACGGTGTGCCCGTGAACCCGGCGTTGGTGGCGGTCTGGGCGTCGGAGGCGACCTGGTTGGACAGTTCTGCATTGGAGCGGTCGGTCGTCCACGTCGCGAGATTCAGCCCCGGCACCTGCTGGGCTATGCCCTGGATATAGCTTTCGTTGACATAGCCGCTGTCCTCTTCGCCCTGCTCGTGGTAGAAGGTCTCGACGAAGTTCCACATCTTGTTCTGCTTGCCCGCCGCGAGTGCCGCGACCTGCTGCGTTTTGAAGACTTCCGGTTCGCGCGTCGCAGTCTCCAGGGAGCGGTATTCAACCTTGACCTTGCCCGTGCGCACCCACTTCTGGATGATCGTGGGCAGCGCTCCGAGCGTGAACTCCTTGCAGATCGGGCACTCCAGATCGCCGAAGTACTGCAGCGTCACCGGCGCGTTGGGGTTGCCGATCGTGTCCCCGTTCTGGGGGATGCCGCCGATGAGCTTGTTGACCGCCGCCGTCGTCTGCGTGGCTTCGGTGCTGTGCGGAGCGACCTTCTTCGTCCCGCCTCCGCCGGTGGCGATCAGGATCACGACCACCACGGCAACGACGACCGCCACGACGATGCCAAGCTGGGTCAGGCGCGCTTTGCGTTTGGCGCCGGCCGCGGCCTCCTCCTCGAGCGCTTTACGCTGTTCGCGCGCCTGCTCGCGGCGCTGCTTGCGCGTCAGGTCGGCCTCGTCGTCCTCTACACCCTGTTGGTTCATGCTCACTTTCTACACGTTTTTGCTCAAGCTTGTCTAAGCAGGACCTTGCACCGCGTCCGTGCGACGATTCAAGCGCCCGCCCCCGTAGCTCAGCTGGATAGAGCAGCGGACTTCTAATCCGCAGGTCGCAAGTTCGAATCTTGCCGGGGGCGCTTCGAAAGCCAGCAAACATCAGTGCGCGCGATGGGTGCAGGCGCTTGTGCTGCAGGAGCGGCGCCCTAGGATCGCATCCTGTTTCTGACGGCGGTGCCGGGCCAGCGCGCGGGCAGTGCGTCAGCGCGGGCATTAGCAGGACGAGGCCCGGCGGCTGAGAGGCATCCGAAGCAGCCGCTAGAGAGTGTTCTCGATGAAGGTCAACGAGGTCATTCGGCGTTTGGAGGGCGAGGGCTGGGAGCTGTCGCGAACTCGCGGCAGCCATCGCCAGTACAAGCATCTCCAGCGAGCGGGCAAGGTCACCGTGCCGGGTAAGCCGAGTAGTACCGTGCACCCCAAGACACTCGCTAGCATCTTCAGGCAAGCAGGAATGGAAAAGCCTTGACCCACCGCTATCTGATCGTCGTCGAGGGAGACGGCTCCACGAACTACTCGGCTTACAGCCCGGATGTGCCGGGGGTCGCCGCTGTGGGGGACACCCGTGAGGAGTGCGAACACGAAATGCGCGAGGCGATCGAGTTTCATCTCGAAGGGCTTGCCGAGGACGGCGAACCGGTGCCGGAGCCGCATAGTACGGCGGGTTATGCAGTTGTCGAGGTCGCTGCGTAGTCGAGCCCTCGCGCGGTCTATGCCTTTCGCAACCGGCAGCTACTCGCCCGTGGGTTGCCAGGCGCGCGCGAGTTGTCTAGTCTGAGCGTGGTGCTTCAGGAGAGGGTTGCATACGTCATCCCTGACGGTCGGGGCCTGTTGCGGGAGGTTTCCAGTGCCGTATAGGACGTTGTTCGCACGCCGTCTTCTCCTCGCTGTCGCGTCTTTGTGCGCGACGCTCGCGGCGACGGCGTTGGCCGGCGCGAGCGTATTCGCCTCGCCGCCGACATTCCGGGGGAGCTTCAGCTTCCCCGCGAGGCCGACGGGCCTGGCGGTCGAAGAAGCCACGGGGAACGTGCTGATTCCCGAACTCACCGAAGATTTCGACGTCGTCAGGGTGTTCGGCGAAATAGGGGGCACGCCCGCCGGCGGTGCGCCAACGGTCTTCTCGGGTCTGGGTACGCCCGCCAAAAGTTTCGCGTTCAACCGCGAGTGGGTTGGCGTCGCCGTCGACAACTCGGCCGGTCCCGCCGCGGGCTCCGTCTACGTCGTCGACCGGGGTCATGAAGTCGTGGACCGCTTCAAGCTGAGCGATGGTGAATACAAATACGAATCCCAACTGACCGGCTTCGCGGAACCCGAAGGCGTGGCCACCGACGCCAGCGGGGATGTGTACGTGAGCGATCGGGGCTTGGGCGCCGGCGGGGCGGTGCGCGAGTTCTCCCCCGGAGGAGGGAGCGAAATCGCGAGCTTTCCCGCCAAAGGACTCGAGCGCAGCGTCTCGGTTGACACTCGCGGCGACATCTTCCTCTACGGGAACCCCACCGATGCGGGTCACCCGAGCGGTGTCTGGCCCGGCGCGCGTCCGACCGAGCTCAGGCGCAGCTCTGACACTGCCGCGAGCGTCGACTCGGTGAGCGAAGTTCCCGAAGTCGAAGGTGCGATCGCGGACACGATCGACCGTGCGACCGATAGGGGCTACGTGGCGATCGACGGCCGGGTGATCGAAGGTATCGCGTCCCCTGAGCCGATGAGGACCGGCGTGGAATTCGGGGCGGGGACCTTCTCGAATGAAATCGAAGGCATCGCGTTGAACGAAAAGACCGGCGCGATCTACGTGGGCGACGACGGCGAACACAAAACGATCTTCATCTTCCAGGGCGCGCCCGCCCGGTTCCCGCTCACGGTGTCGATCGAGGGCGAAGGCGAAGTCACCTCGACGCCCGCGGGGCTCACGTGTTCGACGGTGGGATGTATGCACGAATTCGAAGGCGAACCGATCCTGACGGCCAAAGCGGCCGCGGGCTACGAATTCGCCGGTTGGATCGGTTGCGAGCCGACGACGGCGACAGCCTGCAAGGTGGACAGGACCGCCGGCACCGAAGTCACCGCGGTGTTCGTGAAAACCGCCAAAGAAGGCCCGATCGGGGATACCGGTTCCGCGGGCGAAAAAGGCGCGGCCGGCGCCACGGGTCCTCGGGGTCCCGCCGGTGTTCAGGGGCCGGCCGGTCTTCAGGGTCCCGCCGGTCCGCAGGGTCCCGCGGGCCCGGCGGGCAAGATCGAGCTCGTGACGTGCAAGACGGTCAAAGGCAAGCAGCGCTGCACGGCCAAGTTCGTCTCCGGGACGGTCAAGTTCACGACCACGGGCCAGAGCGCCCGGGCGACGCTCTCCCGTCAGGGCGTGGTGTACGCGACCGGAACGGCCCGCAGCACGCGTGGGCGCCTGAGTCTGCGGCTGCTGCCGATGCACAGCCTCAGGCCGGGCCGGTACACCCTCACGCTCCTCAGCGGGACCGGGCGGCACAGGCACCTCAGCAGCAGGCCGTTCACGCTCCACCACTAGCCACGGCGCGCCCTCCGTCGGGATGGCTGCGAGGACGCTCGCGCTCAGGGCACCGAGGGCGCTTGCACGCGCGGCACCGAGGGCGCTTGCGTGCGCAGCACGAGGATGCGCAGCACAAGCGCGGCACGAGGATGCGTGCGCACGTAGCGCGAAGGAGGTTTGCACGCCTCTTGACATCCCGCTCGGTATGTGATTGGATACCCGACGGTATGCAAGACGCATCGTCCTCCGCACCGAGCCTGCCCCCGGGGCCGCGCCTGCCGCGGGCCGTGCAGTCGGTCATCTGGTATCGCCGCGCGCAGTGGCTGATGGGCCAGTGCCGGGCGCGGTTCGGGGACATGTTCACGCTGAAAATCGCCAACGAGGGCGACTGGGTGCTGACGGCCGATCCGGACACGATCAAGCAGGTCTTCACGGGCGATCCGCGGCTGCTGCACGCGGGCGAAGCCAACCGCATCCTGCTGCCCGTGCTCGGCCCCGACTCCGTGCTGCTGCTCGATGATGCGCCGCACCTGCGCCAGCGCAAGCTGATGCTGCCGGCCTTCCACGGCGAGCGGATGCAGCGCTACGGCGCGCTGATGGCCGACGTCGCCGCGAGCGAGATCGAGCGCTGGCCAATCGGCGAGCCATATCCGCTGCGTCCGCGCATGCAGGCGATGACGCTCGAGATCATCCTGCGCGCGGTCTTCGGCGTCGGCGAGGGGCCGCGCATGGAGGAACTGCGCCGCGAGCTGCGCCGGCTGCTCGACGTCGTCACCGATCCGCTGCGCGGCGTCGCCCTGCTGGCGCTCGGACCCGAGCGCATCACGCGTGTGCCGACGTTCCGGCGCGAACTGGAGCGCATCAACGGTCCGATCTACGCCGAGATCGCCGATCGTCGCACCGCGGCGGACCTCGGTGAGCGCGACGACATCATGTCGCTGTTGCTGCAGGCCACGCACGAGGACGGCTCGCCGATGAGCGACTCGGAGCTGCGCGACGAGCTCGTGACGCTGCTCGTCGCCGGGCACGAGACGACGGCCAACGCGCTCGCCTGGGCCGTCGAGCGGCTGTGCCGGCACCCCGAGCGGATGGACCGCCTGACAGAGGAGGTGCGCGCCGGTGAGAGCACCTACCTGCAGGCGACGATCCAGGAGACGCTGCGCCTGCGTCCGGTGATCTCGATCGTGCTGCGCCGCCTGCAGGAGCCGATGGAGTTCGGCGGGCGGCTGCTGCCCGCGGGGGCCTCGATCGTGCCCTCGATCCACCTCGTGCATCGCCGCCCCGACATCTACCCCGAACCGAACGAGTTCCGGCCCGAGCGGTTCATCGAGGCCGAGGGCGGGCGCGCGGGTGGGCGGGGGTCCAATTCCTACACCTGGATTCCCTTCGGCGGCGGCATCCATCGCTGCCTGGGCGCCGCGTTCGCGCAGTTCGAGATGGAGGTCGTCCTGCGCGAGCTCGTGCTGCGCCGCACGCTCGCGCCGTCGCGCCCGGAGTCCGAGCGGGTCTACCGGCGTGCGATCACCGAGACGCCTCGCCGCGACGCCGAGGTGATCATTGGGCGCTGCCCGGTAATCGCGGCGGGCGCCTCGCCCGACACTCTCAGGGCCGCAGCGAGCGCACCGGCGGAGTCGCGATCCGGCGGCGGAGATCGATCCGGCGGCGGAGACGGGGGAGAGGCCTCCTCCGGAGAGATCGACGTGAAGATCAAGACAGAGGTCGCGGCCCGGCCCGAGGCGACCCCCGCTTGAGCGCCGCCACTGCCCGCCGCATCGCCTCCCGCCGCGCGGCACGCCAGAGCCGGATCGAGCGCAGCGATGCGACGCGCGCCGCGCTGCTGAGCTCCGCCTCGCGATTGATCTGCGAGCTCGGCATACATGGTGCCTCGATCGATCGCATCGCCGCCGACGCCGGCTACACCAAGGGTGCGTTCTACTCGCACTTCGCCAGCAAGGAGGACATGTTCCTGGTGGTGCTCGACGAGCACTTCGCGGCCGAGATCGCCCGCCTGGACTCCGTGCTCGTGGGGGCCGGTCATCCCGCGCAGGAGGCCCGGCACGCGGCCGAGGGATTCCTCGCGAACATCGACGCCGACCCGAACTGGCGCGGGCTCTACCAGGAGTTCGCCCTTCACGCCACGCGCAACGAGGGGTTTCGGCTGGAGTTCGTCGCCCGCCAGCGCGGTCTGCGCGAGCGCATGGCAGCAGTTTTTTCGCGCTGGGCCTCGGATCGCGGGGTTACACCGACGGTCCCGCCGGCCGATGTCGCAACGATGACGTTCTGCATGGCCGATGGCTTCCTGCTCGACCGGCTCGTCGATCCTGAGCTCGACGACGCGCTGTACGGGCGGATGATCGAAGTGTTCCTGCACGGCCTCGTCGCGCTCACGGAGGCTCAGCAGGAGCGATAGGGCAAGCGGGCCTGCGAACAAGCGAGTCTGCGAACACATGGATCTGCGAACACGTGAGCCCGCAAACAAGCACGTCGTGGCGGACTCCTTCCGCGTTTCCCTACATCTGCTTGACAAATTGACTGGTCTGTGTAAACTGGTCCAACAAAGATTGCCAGAACGACCGTGGAGGGTACATAGGCATGTCGGCTGTAACAGGCACGCACGATCATCACGATTTCGTCTCCGCACCAGACGGCCAGGCGCTGGAGCGTCCGCGCTGGCGCGACCGCAAGCGCTACGCCTGGCTGCTCGGCCTGATCGTGCCGCTGCTGCCGTTCATCTCGTGGGGTCTCGTCGAACTCACGGGGCTGGGCGTGTTCTGGTTCTACGGGCCGGTGCTCATCTTCGGCGTGTTCCCGCTGCTCGACCTGCTCGCCGGGCTCGACGCCTCGAATCCGCCGGAGAACGTCATCAAGTGGCTCGAGCAGGACCGCTACTACCGCTGGTGCACCTACCTGTTCCTGCCGCTGCAGTACGCGGGGCTGGTGTTCGCGTGCTGGATGTGGTCGCACGGTGGCCTGTCGGTGTTCGAATCGGTGGGGCTCGCGCTAACCGTGGCGATGGTCGCGGGCGTGGCGATCAACACCGCGCACGAGCTCGGTCACAAGCGCGCCTCCTCCGAGCGCTGGCTCAGCCGCATCGCGCTCGCGCAGACAGGGTACGGGCACTTCTTCATCTAGCACAACCGCGGTCATCACGTGCGCGTGGCCACGCCCGAGGACCCGGCCAGCTCACGCATGGGCGAGTCCTTCTATGCCTTCTGGCCGCGCACCGTCTCCGGCAGCCTGCGCTCCGCCTGGGAGCTCGAGCGCGTGCGCTTGGAGCGCATGGGCCGGGGAATGTGGACGATCCACAACGACGCGCTGAGCGCGTGGGCGATGACGCTCGCGCTGTACGCGGTGCTCGCGCTCGTGTTCGGTCCGATCGTGCTGCCCTACCTGGTGATTCAGGCCGTCGTCGGCTTCTCGCTGCTGGAGGTGGTCAACTACCTCGAGCACTACGGTCTGCGGCGAGGACGTCGCGAGGACGGACGCTATGAGCGCACCGCGCCCGAGCACAGCTGGAACTCGAACAACGTCGCCTCCAACGTGCTGCTCTACCACCTGCAGCGCCACTCCGATCACCACGCCAACCCCCTGCGCCGCTATCAGGCGCTGCGCCATTTCGACGAGGCCCCGCAGCTGCCCACGGGGTACGCGGGCATGATTTTGCTGGCGACCTTCCCGCCACTGTGGCGACGGGTGATGGATCACCGCGTGGTCGAGCATTACGAGGGCGACCTCAGCCTCGCCAACATCAGCCCGCGCGCGCAAGCGCGGGTGCTCGCGCGCTACGGCACGCCGCCGTCACCGCCGACGCCGCCGGCCGGTGTGGGGGGCCTGACGGGGAGCACGCGATGAGCCGCTGGCGCTGCCCGGCCTGCGGGTACGTCTACGACGAACAGCATGGCCATCCCCACGAGGGGTTCCCGCCCGGGACGCCCTTCAGTGAGGTGCCCGACGAGTGGCACTGCCCCGATTGCGGTGTGCGCGACAAGGTCGACTTCGAGCCCGTCCCATGAGCGCCGCGACCTCCGGTGCAACCGCCACCCCGACCGCCCCGTCCTCCGGCGCGAGCGCCTCAAGCGCCTCAAGCGTCCCGATCGCTCCCGGCGCGGAGAGGCGCGCACCGACGCCATACGCGGTTGCGGCGCGAGAACTCCTGCGCGACACGCTGCTCGACGCGGCGCGGCGCGAGCTCGAACAGCGCGCGTGGAGCGAGGTCACGATGGCCGACATCGCGAGCGCCGCGGGCGTCAGCCGCCAGACGCTCTACAAGGAGTTCGGCTCGCGCGAGGCCTTCGCCCAGGCGTTCGTGCTGCGCGAGGCCGAGCGCTTCATCCTCGCCGTTGAGACCGCCCTGGACGCGCACCTCGACGATCCGATCGCCGCGCTGACGGCCGCGTTCGAACTGTTCCTCGCGGCGGCCGCCGAGGATCAGCTGATCCGCGCCGCGATCGCCGGCTCGGGGGAGATGCTCCCGTTTGTAACTACCCAGGGTCAGCCGCTCGTGCAGGGCGCCGCCGAGCGTCTCTCGCTGGCGATCCTCGCGCGTTGGCCGCAGGCCACCCCGCACGATGCGGCGCTCCTGGCCGAGTGCCTCGTGCGACTGGGGATCAGCTACGTTGCGCTGCCCGTGGGGCCTGCGAGGATGACTGCCGCGTCGATCGCGCAGCTGCTCGGCCCCTACATCGAGCGCTCGCTGCAGCCTTGAACCGTCACGACGGACACACTGCGGAAAGCGCGCACAGGAAGTACAGACCGAGGAGAGGACGAGGAATGAGTGAGCTTTTGACGTATGAGCTCGACGGACCGATTGCGACGATCGCGATGGACGACGGCAAGGTGAACGCCTTCTCGATCGGCATGCTGAAGGCCCTGCACGCGGCCCTCGATAGAGCCGAGCAGGACGGTGCGGTGGTCGTGCTGACAGGCCGTGAGGGGTATTTCTCGGCGGGCTTTGACCTGAAGGTCTTCGGTGCGGGAGACCCCGATCGAGTGGTCGAGATGCTGCGCCTCGGCGCGACGCTCTCCGAGCGGCTGCTCTCGTTCGCGAGGCCCGTCGTGATCGCCTGCTCGGGGCACGCGATCGCGGCCGGGACGTTCGTCACGCTTGCCGCCGACGTGCGCATCGGCGTCGAGGGTCCCTATCGGCTGGGCCTCAACGAGGTGCAGATCGGGCTCACTGTGCCGTGGTTCGCGATCGAGCTCGCCCGCCAGCGCCTGACCCCGGCGCAGTTCGACCGCGCGGTCGTCACCGCCGCGCCCTACACCCCCACCGAGGCCGTCGAAGCGGGTCTGCTCGACCGGGTCGTCGCCTCCGAGGAGCTGCACGCCGCCAGCCGCGAGGCGGCGGAGTACCTGGCGGGACTCAACGCCGCCGCGCACACCGCCACCAAGCTGCGGGTCCGCGCCGGGGCGCTCAGCGCGATCCGCGCCGCGATCGAGTCCGAGCTGACGATCGAGGGTCTCACCGGCGCGCAGGCGGTCTGATCGCGCAGCGCGCTTGCGCGCGTGGCCGACACGACCGATGTGGCGTGCGTCGCGCGCTCACCTCCCCCGCACGACGCGCGCTCGACCCGTGGGCGTCGGGCGGCTCAGCTCGCGCGGGTGACTTCGAGCCAGTCATAGCGCCCGCCGCACAGCGTCTGCCAGCGCGCCGGCCGGGTCACGCTCAGCGTGTCCGTCGCTCGCGCGCGCGCGGGTGTGAGGAAGACTTCGTGCAGGATCGCCCAGCCGCCCTCGCCGGGGGGGAGGGGGGAGTCGCCGCGGGAGATCGTCAAGCTGTGGCGCCCGGCGGAGAGCGTCACCGGCAGCGGCGTGAGCGGGTAGGGGTTGTGCGGGTTGCCGTCCAGCTGTCCCGCGATCGAGCCGATCGAGCGCCCGTCCACGGCGACCTGCGCGCGCGGCATCAGCTGTCCTGTGAGCCACACCTTCCACCGCCCGGCGTGACGGACGAAGAACGTGCTCTGCATCTCACCCGCGCCCGTCATCACGAGCCCGGGATGCGTGTAGCGCCAGCCGGGGTGGTGGCTGTGGGCGATCTCCACGCGCACGATCCGCGGCGGGATCGCCGCGACGATGTTCGCGCCCTGCGCCCCCGCGATCCGCGCCAGGCGCTTCACGCGCGCGCATTTCGCCGGGCGTTTGCCCGAGAGGCCGAGGTGGACAATCGCCGCGCTTGCGCCGGGCCGGCGAGCCCACACCTGGTAGTAGGTACCCTGCCAGACCAGGCGGTAGGCCGAGGGCGGGTCGCTTGCGGTGGGGTCGCGCCGCGTGAGCACGAGCGGGTAGTGCAGCCACGCTCGTGGGGGGACGCGGTCGAGATCGACGGGATAGCCGTGCCCGCCCATCAGCCTGATGCCGACGGGGGGATACATGAAGTCCACGCCCCCCACGTCGACGTCGCGCAGCTCGTACAGGGCGTATTCGTCAAAGCCCGCATACAGGATCGGCCCGCGCCCGGCGAAGCGCGTGTTGATCGTCGCGAGCTCCTCGTAGCGCGCGGTGGGCGCGAGGTTGGAACCGTGGTACTGCATCGCGTCCGAGGCCGCCACACCGACCACCAGCGCGAGCGCGAGCACCGGAGCGGCGCGCAGCAGCGGACGCGCCCGCGCGGAGCGCAGCGCCGCGAACCCGCTCCACGCGAGCAGCACGATCACGGGCGAGCTCAGCAGCAGCGCCTTGGCTCCCACCCAGGTGCCCGCGAGCAGCTGCAGCGCGAGCCCCACGCTGAGCATCGCCGCGATCCAGCCCAACAGCGCGGACTCGCCGAGGTAGAACAGGCGCACCGCGCCCAGCGCCGCGGCGAGCAGGGTGAGCGCGACGAGCGCGTAGGTGAGCACCGCGAGCGTGCCGCCGGGCGTGTTCTCGTAGCTGCCCGCGAGCCACGTGCCGAGCACCTGCGCGAGGTGCAGCGGCGCGTGCAGGTTGCCGGGGTTGCTCGTCGTGGCGATCCCCCGTACGACCTGCACCGAACGTGAGAAGCCCGTCCACGTGGAGAGTGCGCCCACGAGCACGATCGCCGCCGCGACGCAGAGCGAGCCCAGCAGCTCGCTCGCTCGCCGCCGGCCCGCGCGGACCTCGCCCGCGGCGATCGCCAGCAGCACGAGCGCGCTCGCGAGCGCCCACGCGCCGAATCCCACCCCCAAAGCGGCGACGCCCGCCGCGATGAGGAGGGCGAAGGGGACGGCGCCGCGCGCTCCCCGCCACAGCCAGCGGCGGTGTCCCACGACGAGCGCGCCGAGCGCGAGGATGAGGCTCAGCGAGACGATCTCCTTGACGGAGGCCACGAGCTCATAGCCGTAGACGAGCGCCGGCAGCGTCGCCGTGAGCGTCGCCAGCGCCGCCCAGCCGCCCGTGAGGGCGGCGCGTCGCACGAGCACCCACGCCGGCCCGGCGGCGAGCGCGAGCATGAAAGCGTTGAACGGCTGCATCATCCAGATCAGCGGCGCGCCGAGGATGAAGGCGCTGCCGCCGAACAGCGTGTCCGCGCCGGAGGGGTAGCCCGTGGCGTAGTACGCGTGCAGGTACTGGCCGTAGGGATTGCGCAGATCGAGGTGCGCGTAATCTTGGCCGTGGCGCATCAGGTAGTCGGCGCCCAACAGGTGAAAGGCCGAGTCGTCGAGCACGCCGAAGGAGGAGAACGTGGCGCGGCCCGCCAGCAGCACCGGGGCGAGCGCCGCGAGGTAGGCCAGCACGAGCACCGCGAGCTGCCAGCGCCACTGCCGCCACGCGCCCGCGAACGCGCGCGCTCGTTCCCATCCGAGCGTCCAGCCGGCGAGCGCGACGAGCGCCAGCGCGTAGGGCGTCGCGGGCGCGGCGAAGGCGGCGTAGGTGCTCAGCTGGGAGACCGCGATCAGCGCCGCCGCGCCGACCGGTGCGAGCAGCATGCCCGGCAGAAAGCTCCCGCTCAGCCGGTCGACCAACAGGCCCGCACCCGCGAACAGCGCTGTCAGCACGCACGGGTAAACGAGCGTCGAGACGACGAACATGGAGCGTTCAGACTATTCGCTTCGTCGCCGCGCACGACACGCGGACATGCGTGCGCCGGTGTGTCGGCGCGGGCGGACGCCGCCGGCAAGCACGGGCGGCGTCACGAGACCGTTTCGCTACGGTCCCCGCATGCGCGCGGGTGAGGCCGGGTCGGATGGGCGGGGTCGGGCCGATGAGTGAGGTCGGGCGAGCGCGCGGAACGGGCGGACACGTCGCGCTGCTGCGCGCGGTGAATGTCGGCGGGCGCAACCGCATCGCGATGGCCGATCTGCGCGAGCTGCTGGAGGCTCTGGGATACGGCGATGTGCGCACCCACCTGCAGAGCGGCAATGCCGTGTTCACGATCCCCGCACCGGCGCCCACGGGCGCGGAGGAGGTGGAGGGGGAGATCGAACGGGCGCTCGCCGAGGAGGTGGGGTTGACGGCGAAGGTGCTCGTGCGCTCGCGCGCCGAGCTCGCGCGCGCGATCGCGGCGAACCCGCTGCTGGAGATGGCCGACGGCGATCACTCGCGGCTGCTCGTCACGTTCCTCTCGCACGAGCCCGATCGCGACGCCCTCGCCGAGCTGGCGCCGGCCGATTTCGAGCCCGACGTCTTCGCGGTCGGCGAGCGCGAGATCTACGCCTGGTACCCCGAGGGAGTGCGCGCGACGAAGTTGAGCAACGCCCTCCTGGAGCGGCGCCTCGGCGTGGTCGCGACGGCGCGCAACTGGCGGACGGTCACGCGGCTGCTGGGACTGATGGACGAGTAGGGGTCCTTCCGCCCCGAGCTGGCGGTCGAGGCGCTGGCCGGCGCACAAGCTCCTCGTAGATCCCTGCAGGAGGGCCTACGGTGGCCCCTACGGGTCGCCGTTTGTGCGCGCGAGCCGACGCGCCTGCTGGAGCCGCGCGGCAGAGCAATCTGGTTTTAGAGATGAAGACATCTCTTTTGATGCTTTAGATCAGAAACGGGACTGAAGACATCGGAAGTGATGTTGTGATGACGGACGAGTTGTGCTAAGCTATCTACATCAGTAACGATGTCTTCTCCAAAGAAATCGACTCTAGACATCTAGACTGATGTCCCTAGCTGACCTGCAAACCGATGCGGCCGTGCTCTCCGAGCTCGGCCGCCGCCTGGCGCGGCATCGCCTGGAGCGCAACTGGACGCAGGTCGAGCTGGCTGCCCGGGCGGGTCTTGGACAGGCGACCGTGCAGCGAGTCGAGCGGGGCGACTCCGTGCAGCTGACCTCGCTGGTGAAGCTGCTGCGCGCCTTGGATTTGCTGCAGGAGCTCGACCTGGCGATTCCCGCGAGGATCGAGCTGCCGATCGCTCAGCTCGAACGCGAGCGTCGCAAAGGCCGGCGGCGTGCCCGCGCCGGCCGTCACGGCGAGCGTTCGGGGGCGAATGGGCAGGACGCTGCCGAGCGCGCGTGGAGGTGGGGGGATGAGCGGGATTCGGGCTCATGAGCGTGGCCGCCGTCACGCTGTGGGGAGCGTGCATCGCGGCCGTCTCGATCGAGCCCGACGCACGCTATGCGAGCTTTCAGTACGACCCCGCGTTCGCGCGCAGCGGCATCGAGGTCGCGCCGCTGGCGATGCCGTTGCGCGAGCGGCCCTATCGCTTTCCCGGGCTGCCCCTCGATGCCTTCAGCGGCCTGCCCGGCCTGCTGTCCGATTCGCTGCCCGATCGTTGGGGCACGGCGCTGGTGAACGCCTGGCTGGCCGCGCAGGGGCGCGAGGCGTCGAGTTTCGACGTGGTGCAGCGGCTCTGCTATGTCGGCGCGCGCGGCGCCGGTGCGCTGGAGTTCGAGCCCTCGCACGAGCCGGACTTCCCTAGTGGCGTCGACCTGCAGTTCGACGCGCTCGTGCGGCTCGCCGGCGAGGTGCTCGCGCAACGCACGCAGTTCGTGACCGAGCTGAGCGAGAACCCCGACGAGGAGGCGATGAAGGCGATCCTCGCGATCGGCAGCTCCGCCGGCGGCGCCCGGCCGAAGGCGTTCATCGCCTACAACGAGCAGACCGGCCAGGTCCGCTCCGGTCAGATCGCGGTAGGTTCCGGCTTTCGTCACTGGCTGCTGAAGTTCGACGGCGTCGCGCAGGCCGGCGACCACGGGCTGAGCGATCCACAGGGCTGGGGGGCGGTCGAGTACGCCTACTCGCTGATGGCCCGCGCCGCCGGCATCGAGATGGCCGAGTGCCGGCTGCTCGAAGAGCACGGCCGCCGTCACTTCATGACCCGTCGCTTCGACCGTCCGGATGGCGGCGGCAAGCTGCACATGCAGACCGTCGGCGCGCTCGAGCACGTCAGCTACAACGAGCCCGGCGCCTACAGCTACGAGCAGCTGATGCAGCTGATCCGCCGCCTCGGCCTCGACACGACCGTCATCGAGCAGCAGTTCCGGCGCATGCTCTTCAACGTGCTCGCGCGCAACCACGACGACCATGTCAAGAACGTCGCCTTCCTGATGGACCGCGACGGCGCCTGGTCGCTGGCGCCCGCCTACGACGTGATCTGGGCCTGGCGGCCCGGCAACCCGTGGCTTGACAGTCATCAGATGTCGATCAACGGCAAGCGCGATCACTTCACGCTCGCCGACCTGCGCGCCGCCGCGCGTGTGGCCGGTCTGCCGCGCGGACGCGCCGAGCGGATACTCGCGCAGGTGAGCGACGCGGTCGCGCGATGGCCCATCTTCGCCGCCGAGGCGGGCGTGGGGGAGGAGACGATCGAGAGCATCGCCGCCTCGCACC
>DASXMO010000035.1:0-7110 GCA_036495605.1 Solirubrobacteraceae bacterium | reverse complement strand
AGGACGCAGGGAGCGTGGCGTACTACGTACGCGAGCGACTGAGGACGCCGAGGCGCGCCGCTCAGCGTCGCCCTGGAGGGCTCCCTCGAGCTCCAGCAGGTAGCGCTTGCGGTCCAGTCCTCCTCCGTATCCACCTATGCCACCGCCGGAGTGCAGCACGCGATGGCAGGGAATCACGATCGAGATCGGGTTGGATCCGAGCGCGTTGCCGGCCGCGCGAGCGCCGCGGGGACTGCCGGCCTCGGCGGCGACCTCCGCGTAGGAGAGGTGTCCGCCGTAGGGGATCGCCGCGGTCATCTTCAGCACGCGCTGTGCGAAGGGGGTGATGAGGGACCAGTCGAGATCCAGGTCGAAGCTGCGTCGGCGCCCCGCGAAGTACTCCTCGAGCTCGCATCGAACTGGGTCCAGCGACCTGGGCGAGGCCACGACGTTGGGTGAGAGCTTGCACGCCAGCTGCTCCACGAGCACCTCGAGGGGCTCCTCGGGGAAGGCCAGGCGCACGAGGCCGCGTTCGGTGACGGCGGCGTGGAGTGTCCCGAAGGGCGAATCGAGCGGCGCATAGCGGATCTCGGCGCTCACGCGATGGTCATCTCAGCCGGCTCGATGATCGAAGAAGCCCGCGCCGGTGGCGCGTCCGAGGCGGCCGTCGCGGACGAGGCTCCGCAGCACCGAAGCGGCGCGGTAGCGCTCCTCGCGATACTCCTCCCACAGGCCGTCCAGCACGGCCAGCACGCGGTCGAGTCCGATCTCATCGGCCCACGCCAGCGGTCCGCGGGGGTAGTTGAGCCCGAGCACCATGCCGGTGTCGATGTCCTTAGTCGAGCCGACCCCTTCGCCGAGCGCGAAGGTGCACTCGTTGATCACCTGGCAGATGATTCGCTCGAGTACGCCGCCGGGCTCGAGCTGCGCTCTGGCATCGTCGGTACCGTCTTCGGTCGGCTCCGGGTCCGCAGGCCGGTAGGGATCGCGCGAGTAGTCGTAGTAGCCGCGACCGCTCTTGCGGCCGTGATGTCCCGCGGCGACGTAGCGGGCGGTTATCGGCGAGGGCCGCCAGCGCGGCTCGCCGAAGCTCTGCTCGTAGAAGCTCTTGGATATCTCAAAGCCCGTGTCGACCCCGACCAGGTCCATCAGCTCGAACGGGCCCATGCGAAAGCCGCCCTCGACACGCACGATCCGGTCGATCGTCTCGATGTCGGCGATTCGCTCCTGCAAGAGCCGCAGCGCCTCCAGCCCGAACGGGCGATTGCAGCGGTTGACCAGGAAGCCCGGTCCGTCCTGCGCCCGGATGACTGCCTTGCCCATCGCCTCGCCGGTCCTGTGCGCGAGGGCAAGCGCTTGTTCCTGTGATTGCTCGCCGGCGACGACCTCCAGCAGGCGCATGACCGGCGCGGGGTTGAAGAAGTGCATGCCGACCACGCGCTGGGGATGTGTCGCGGCGGCCGCGATCGCCGTCACGAGCAGCGAGGAGGTGTTGCTGGCGAGGACGCACTGCTCGGAGACGATCTCGGACAGGCGCGCATACAGCTCGTGCTTGAGCTCCAGGCGCTCCGGCGCGGCCTCGATCACGAGCTCGCACTCGGTCATCGCCTCGAGTGCCTCGACGGGCTCGATTCGCGCCACGGCGGCGTCGGCCTCCTCAGGATTCAGCTTGCCCTTGGCGGCTTCTTTGGCAAGTCCCTCGCGTGCTCTTTGGGCGCCGCGCTCCAGGGCCTGCGCGAGCGGATCGTGCAGCAGCGTTCGCGCTCCCGCGCGGGCGGCGAGCTGGGCGATGCCTGAGCCCATCGTGCCCGCTCCGATGATGCCGATCGTCTGCGCCGGGCCTGCGCTTGTTGTGGGCTGTGCCGCGGACATGCTCGTTCAGAAGGGCTCTATCGCGACCGCTCGCCTCAGGCGGGCACGAGTGCGTTGATGCCCGTCATGCCGCGCCCGATGATCAACTTCTGGATCTGCGAGGTCCCCTCGTAGAGGGTCGTCACACGGGCGTCGCGGAAGTAGCGCTCGACCGGGTGATCATCGACGTATCCAGCGCCGCCGTGAACCTGGATCGCGAGGTTCGCGCACTCGAGCGAGGCTTCGGTCGCGTGCAGCTTGGCGATCGAGGTCTCCAGCGTATTCGGGCGCCCCTTGTCCTTGAGGAAGCCCGCGCGCCAGACGAGCATGCGCGAGGCGTCGGCCTTGAGCACCATGTCGGCGATCATCGCCTGCACGAGCTGGAAGGAGGCGATCGGGCGGCCGAACTGCTCGCGCTCCTTGGCGTATTTCACAGACTCCTCCACGCAGCCCTGGCAGATCCCCACGCACCCGGCAGCGACCGAGTAGCGCCCGGAATCGAGCGCCGACATCGCGACTTTGAACCCCTCGCCGATCTGACCGAGCATGCGATCGTCTGGCACCTCGACGTCTTCCAGGGCGATCGAGGCGGTATCCGATGCGTGCAGGCCCATCTTGTGCTCGATCGTCTGCGCCTGAAAGCCAGGCTGGTCGGTGTCGACGAGGAAGCACGCCAGGCCCTTGTGGCCGAGCTCGGGGTCTGTCTGGGCGAAGATCAGCGCCATGTTGGCGTAGTTGCCCATGGAGATCCACATCTTCGCGCCGTTGAGCACCCAGCCCGTGTCGGTCTTACGCGCGCGCGTCTTCTGGTTCGCGGCGTCCGAGCCGGTGTCTGGCTCCGTCAGGCCGAAGCACCCGAGCCACTCGCCCGAGCAGAGCTTGGGCAGGAAGGCCTGCTTCTGCTCCTCGGTGCCCCATTTGAGGATCGCCGAGCATACGAGCGAGGTCTGCACCGAGATCACCGTGCGAATCGCCGAGTCCCCGCGCCCGATCTCCTCGACGATCAGCCCGTAACTGAGGTAGTCCAGTCCTGCTCCGCCGTACTCCTGGGGCACGATCGCGCCGAGGTAGCCCTGCGCGGCGATCTTGCGCACGAGCTCGAGGTCGAAGTGGTGGTTGCGCGCGTTTTCACGCGTCTGCACGACGATCTCGCGGTCGGTGAACTCTCGTGCGGTCTCGCGGATCAGGCGCTGCTCGTCGGTCAGGTCGAAGTCCATGCGTGTCTGTCTCCTCGTGCCCGCGCAGGGGCTGTCGTGGTTTTCGTCTCGCCTAGTCTCGTGCGGCGGCGTTCAGCTTGGGCGTGCTCCACGACGCGTTCACGCGCCGCTCGATCTCTCGTGCAACATCGTCGATCGGGATGCGCTCCTGCTCGAGCGAGTCGCGGTCGCGCAAGGTCACCGTACGGTCCTCGATGCTCTGGTGGTCGATCGTCAGGCAGAAGGGCGTGCCGATCTCGTCGTGTCGGCGGTAGCGCTTGCCGATCGAGCCGCCCTCGTCGTACTCGGCCTGGGCCAGCACCCGCACGGCTTCATAGACCTCGCGCGCGAGCTCCGGTTGACCGTCCTTGCGGACCAGCGGCAGCACCGCCGCCTTGACCGGCGCCAGGCGGGGGTGCAGGCGCAGGACCGTCCGCTGCTCGCCCTCGACCTCCTCCTCGTCATAGGCATCGACCAGAAACGCGAGCGTCGCTCGGTCCGCGCCCGCGGCCGGCTCGATCACGTGCGGCACATAGCGCTCGCCGCTGGCCTGGTCGAAGTACTCGAGCTTCTGCCCGGAGAACTCAGCGTGCTGGGTCAGGTCGAAGTCGCCGCGATTGGCGATCCCCTCGAGCTCTGACCAGCCGATGGGGAACAGGTACTCGACGTCGCTCGTGCCCGAGGAGTAGTGCGAGAGCTCGTCCTGATCATGGGCGCGCAGACGCAGGTGATCGGGACGCAGGCCCAGCTCCAGATACCAGCGCTCGCGCTCTGAGAGCCAGTGCTCGAACCATTTCTGAGCGTCGGCCGGGGGCACGAAGAACTCCATCTCCATCTGCTCGAACTCGCGGGTACGGAAGATGAAGTTGCCCGGCGTGATCTCGTTGCGAAAGGACTTCCCGACCTGTGCGATCCCGAACGGGGGGGGCTTGCGGGAGAACTGCAGGACGTTCTTGAAGTTGATGAAGATGCCCTGCGCGGTCTCGGGGCGCAGATAGGCCGTGGCGCCGGACTCCTTGACCGGCCCGATCGTCGTCTCGAACATCAGGTTGAAGTCGCGCGCCGCGGTGAGGTCGCACTCCTCGGTCTCGCCTGGATGCTTGGAGGGTTTGCGTCCGCAGGGTAGGTCGGCGAGGTGGTCGGCGCGAAAGCGCTGCCCGCACGTGCGGCAGTCCACGAGCGGGTCGGTGAAGCCGGCGAGGTGTCCGCTCGCCTCCCACACGCGGGGGTGCTGGAGGATCGCCGAGTCGATCGCCACGATGTCCTCGCGCTCCTGCAGCATCGCCCGCCACCAGGCGTTCTTGACGTTGTTCTTCAGCAGCACCCCGTAGTGGCCGTAGTCGTAGGTCGAGCCCACGCCGCCGTAGATCTCAGAGGAGGGGAACACGAACCCGCGCCGCTTGCACAGCGCGACGATCTTCTCCATCGTCACGACGTCCTCGCCGAGGGCGGTGGTTGCCGAGTCGTTGGGTGCTGCTTGCGTGGGCTGTTCGCTCATCTCGAGGAGGATGGTATTCGACGCTTGGGACCCCGCTCATCGCCGGTGTCCGAGCGCCCTTCTCGGGCCGCCTCGATCCGTACTCGGCAGCGCTTCGACGAGTGGGTTGACAAAACTTTTCGCTTCCCTCTTGACATCCACTAGAAACTGTGTTTTTCTTCATAGCAGTGGACGGTAGCCAACCCGATGGAAAGGGACTTCGATCGGGACCACCATCCACAGGAGACACACCAGTGCCGGGATCTGTTCGAGCGCCGCTACCCATACCTCTCCGGTGGCGCTCGAACAGGTCTCGGCACTTGCCAGCATCGCGCCGGCCTCCTCGAGCGGGCGTCGCGGTCTGACCGGGCAGGAGCGCCGGTCGGGCCGCCACCCGCCTTCTCGGGTCGCCCGCTTCTCAGACCCGCCACCCGCCTTCTCGGGGCACCCTCTTATGTGCGGGCGTACTAGCATCGCCCGCCGTGGCGCGCATCCTCATCGTCGGCGGCGGCTGTCGGGGCCGCGCGCTCGCTTCCCGACTGGTCGAGGAGGGGGGGCATGCGGTGCGCATCAGCACCCGTTCCGAGACGGGCCGCGCGGCGATCGAGGCGAGTGGGGCCGAATGCCTGATCGGAACGCCCAACCGGCTGGCGAGCATGGGCGGAGCGCTTGACGGGGTGACCATCGCCTGCTGGATGCTTGCCACCGTCCAGGGAGGTCCCCGACAGGCGCGGGAGCTTCACGGTTCGCGCTTGGAATCGTTCCTGAGCGGGGCCGTCGACACCACCATGCGAGGCTTCGTCTACGAGGTTTCGGGCGGCGGGGTCGTGCAGCAGGAGATCCTCGCGGGTGAGCGGATCGTGCGAACGATCGCGGAGCGCAATGCTATCCCGCTGGAGACGCTTCGGGCTGACATCACAGACTCCGCGGCATGGCAGGCCGAGGCCTGGGCGGCAATCGAGGGGCTGCTCGCAGGGCGGGCCGAACGTATGGACACGCTATCCTGACCGTAATTCCCAAAAGTCGATCAAGATTCACAAAAGGCGACTCTCCTCACGACGCTTCGCAAAGCTGGGCGTCGAGAAAGGAAATACAGCGATGACGCTACAACTTGGCGACACAGCCCCAGATTTCGAGGCCGATACGACCGAGGGTCACATCAAATTTCACGACTGGATCGGCGACTCGTGGGCTGTGCTGTTCTCGCATCCAAAGGACTTCACGCCGGTCTGCACGACCGAGCTCGGCTACATGGCCAACGCGAAGCCCGAGTTCGACCGGCGCGGCGTGAAGATCGTCGGACTATCGGTCGACGCGCTGGGCAAGCACGAGGAGTGGGCGAAGGACATCGAGGAGACACAGGGCTCCGCTCCGAACTACCCGATCATCAGCGACGCCGACTTCAACGTCTCCAAGCTCTACGGCATGTTGCCCGCCGACACCGCTGGCGACTCGGGCGCACGCACGCCGGCCGACAACCAGACGGTCCGCAACGTGTTCGTGATCGGCCCCGACAAGAAGGTCAAGCTGATCCTGATCTACCCGATGACGACCGGACGCAACTTCGACGAGGTACTGCGAGTGATCGACTCGCTGCAGCTGACCGCCAAGCACAAGGTGGCCACCCCCGTCAACTGGAAAGAGGGCGAGAAGGTGATCATCTCCGGTTCGGTCTCGAACGACGAAGCGAAAGAGGCCTATCCGGACGGTTGGGAGGAACCGCGCCCCTACATCAGGATCGTGCCGCAGCCGAGCTAAGACGGATCCCGCCGGGACTTCGTCAGCCGCCGGGGAGGCGGGGGAGCACAAGCTCCTCCGCCCGCTCCAGCAAGCTTTCGAGAATACGCGCGGTGGCACCCCAGATGAGGTGCCCGTCGAGGGCGTAGGCGTCGGTCTCGAAGGAGATCCCGCGGCGTTCCATGCGAGTGCGGGTCCTGCTGGCGCGCAGCGCATCCAAAGGCAGCTCCAGCACGGCATCGACCTCTGTGGGGGAGGACTCCCAACGCAGACCGTTGGGAATCAGGCCGACGAACGGGTGGATCTCGTAGTTGGTAACGAACGTCGACACCGGCGGCAGCTCGCCCAGCAGCCTCACCTGAGCCCTCGGCAGGCCGATCTCCTCTTCGGCCTCGCGCAGCGCCGTTTCCGTGAGATCCGCGTCCTCGGGGTCCTGTCGGCCTCCGGGGAACGAGATCTCGCCGGCGTGCCGGCGCAGATCGGTTCGCCGCCGTGTGAACACGGCGTGCAGAGAACCACCGTCGTCGGACGCCGGGAACAGCGGCACGAGGACGGCCGAAGCGATCGGTCCTGTGTCCGCGAAGTTGTCGGTGCTCGAGGCTATGGACGATTCGTGCTCAGGCGGCCATATGGACGCGCTCGACCCGCTCGGCGAACATGACCTCGCCGTCAAGCGCGCGGTGCACGGGACACTTTGCCGCGATCACCAGCAAACGCTCGGCCTGCTCCTCAGGTAGATCGTCGGGCAGGCGCAGGATCAACTCGAACTTCGTCGGACATCCACGCTCCGCCGGGTGATACTCGACGTCGACCTCGACGTGACCGAGATCCCAGCCCTTGCGGGTCGCATACATCTCCATCGTGATCGCG
>DASXMO010000034.1:0-18915 GCA_036495605.1 Solirubrobacteraceae bacterium | reverse complement strand
GGAGCGGCGCTTCCAGCCGGTGATGGTCGAGGAACCCAGTGTCGAAGACACCGTTGCCATCCTGCGCGGTCTGAAGGAACGCTACGAAGTGCACCACGGCGTGCGCATCCAGGACAGCGCCCTGATCGCCGCCGCCACCCTCTCCCACCGCTACATCGCCGACCGCTTCCTCCCCGACAAGGCGATCGACCTCGTCGACGAGGCCTCCTCGCGGCTGCGCATCGAGATCGACTCCGTCCCCACCGAGATCGACGAGGTCAACCGCCGCGTCATGCAGCTGGAGATCGAGCTCACTTCCCTGCGCAAGGAGAAGGACGAGTCCGCCACCGCGCGCCGCGCCGCGATCGAGACGGAGCTCTCCGAGCTGCGCGAGCGCTCGCAGCAGATGACCGCGCAATGGGAAGCCGAGAAGCAGGCCCTCCAAGGCGTCAGCGCCACCAAAGAGCGCCTCGAGGCTGCCCGCGTCGAGGCCGAACGGGCAGAGCGCGAAGCCGACCTGCAACGCGCCGCCGAGCTCCGCTACGGCGAGATCCCCGAGCTCGAACGTACCCTCGCCGAGCACGAATCGGCGGAGCGCGAGCGCGCCGCGAGCGGGGATGGCACCGGCGGGCCGCAGTTCCTCAAAGACGAGGTCGACGCCGACGACATCGCCGAAGTCGTCGCCCGCTGGACCGGCATCCCCGTCGCGCGCCTGCTCGAGGGCGAAACCGAGAAGCTGATCCACATGGAGGAGCGTCTGCACGAGCGCGTCGTCGGCCAGGATCAGGCGATCGAGGCCGTCGCCACCGCCCTGCGCCGCTCGCGCGCCGGACTGCAGGACCCCGATCGCCCGATCGGCTCCTTCCTCTTCCTCGGCCCGACCGGCGTCGGCAAGACCGAGCTCGCCCGCGCGCTCGCCGAGTTCATGTTCGACTCCCAAGACGCGATCGTGCGCATCGACATGTCCGAGTACATGGAGAAGCACTCCGTCTCCCGTCTCGTCGGCGCTCCTCCCGGCTACGTCGGCTACGAAGAGGGCGGCCAGCTGACCGAGGCCGTGCGCCGGCGCCCCTACTCCGTCGTGCTGCTCGACGAGATCGAGAAGGCCCATCCCGACGTCTTCAACACGCTCCTGCAGGTCATGGACGACGGTCGCCTCACCGACGGCCAGGGCCGCACCGTGGACTTCAAGAACACCGTCCTCATCATGACCTCCAACCTGCCCGTCGGCGGTGCGGATGGGGACGCCGCCCGGGCAAGCGCGGGCGGCGATGGTGAGGGCGGAGCGGATGCGAGCGGCGCGGGCTCAGCCGGCGGGGACGTCGCGGCCGACGCACAGTTGCGCACAGAACTGCTCCAGTACTTCAAGCCCGAGTTCGTCAACCGCCTCGACGACATCGTCCGCTTCCACCCGCTCACCCGCGAGCAGATCGCGGAGATCGTCGACCTCCAGGTCGCCCGCGTCGTTGCCCGCGTGGCCGAGCGCGGCGTGCAGGTGACACTCACCGACGCCGCCCGCGAGCTGATCGCCGCGATGGGCTATGACCCCACCTACGGCGCCCGCCCCCTGCGCCGCGTGATTCAGAAGCAGCTCACCGACAGGCTTGCACTAGCGCTGCTGGAGGGTCGGCTGCGCGACGGGGACTCCGTACGCGTGGACGCGGTCGATGGGGAGCTCGTGTTGGAGACAGCCGCAGATATGACAGAGCCGGCGGCTGAACTGGCAAAGTAAGACTCGCCATTCCCATACCGCCGGCTCCGCATTGACGGCAGGCCTCTTGCACCTACCGTCAAGCTGTCATCGAGACCCTACGGTGTGGTGGCCGCCCAGGTGCCATAGCTGGAGATGTTTTCAGTACCACCGGTTTTTTCGAGGATGACACCGGCACCCCAGCGGTTGGCGAGGCCGTTCTCGCCTTTGGACGGGTCGAAGACTTCAGCCGTGTAAGTACCGACTCTGAAGTCCTCGTATACGCAGAGGTTTCCTGGCTTCGCCTGGGGATCGCTGGCAGTGCCCGGGCATTGAGACGGAGGTGTCGCGCCCTCTTTTATGAAGTGGGCAGCGGGAGCCGATGCGAACTGGAAGCCGAACGAGATCGAATCCCAGAAGAACTGAGCGGTGCCGCTCGCCGGACCGCCGGCCGCGTAGTTTCCGCGAACCGTCACGCCGCTGGGAGCGTTTCCGGTGGGGAAGGGTCCTGCCGGGCCTTCTTTACCAGCGACTCCTTCTTTGCCCGCTGCGCCAGGCGCTCCGGCCGGGCCCGTCGCCCCTGTTTTACCCGTCTTGCCCGTGTTGCCCTTCAGCTTCTTGATCACCTTCGGGTTGATCTGCTTGGTCGAATTGATCAGGTAGTGCTTCGCCGCCAGCGCGCCGCCGCTCATCGCGAATACGAGCGCGAATGTTGCGACGACGTTGGCGTAGTTGAGATGTCTGCGCATGGGGTTGCCTCCTCCATGTGGATGACAGGATCGGCGGACCCTATGCGGGATGGTGGACACGCACAAGGGGTCGCCACCGGATCTAGACAAGTTGGCCAATGGCGCGCTTCGACCAACTCGCACCTCCGTTCCGCATGTTGCTTTGGGTAGTCCGGTGGCCGATCGAAGCGGTAATGCGTGTCACCCCAGTGCTATCGCGGGAGTTGAGTGTTGGATCCCGCCGTTCTGATGACGGTCTCAAGACATCAGGCGCTTACTCAGGCGAGTGCGAGTTCGGCGGGCAGGGCCCGGGCGATTGCCCGCCACTCGGGCGCGCCGAGTCGGTCCGCGAGTCGACGGATCTCCAGCGCGTCGTTGAACGCCTGCAGAAATGCGCTGTCGGAGGTGTCGGGCAGCGGCTCTCCGAGGGCCTGCTCGAACCACTGCGCCACTTCCGCCCAGCGCCACACCTTCATGCGACCGCCCAGATCCCCGGCTGCGGGTGGGAAGCCACCGGGCCCGCGCTTGCCCTTCACCAGCAGCCTGATGCTCTCGGGCGTGCGTCCGGCCCGTGCGGCGATGTCGCTCATGCTCGCCAGGTCGTACTCGTGCACGCGAATCACGCTCGCCTCGGGGAGGGCGCCTGTGAACTCACTCAACGCCGCCGCAAGGGCATCTGGAAGGCTTGGGGCGACGCGGTCGAATTCATACAGGAACGAACCGTCTTCATCAGGCCCCATCAGCGAAGCGTCGTCGATGCGGTCGTACAGATCGATCGACAGGTCGTCCAGCGTCCTGCCGGGAGCAAGGAATCGAATTGTGAAGGTGTGCTCTGTCATGGCTTGCCGTGTTTGCAGTTGTTTACGTAGCGGTCGATCCGCTTGGCCTCGTTGTCGGCGCTTCGTGGCGAGCCGTTGACGGACAGCGGTGGGCATTTGCACGTTCTGCTACCTGGGCAGTAGAGAACGCCCCAATGCGCCCGACGCGTCTCGACACGGAATCCTCGGCCTTCGCCTAGCCGCAGCGCCGTCTCGATCTGCTTCTTTGGATGTCTCGCCCTCAACTGTACCAACTGTGTTGTGGATTGCCAACACCGAAGGACATGTGGGTGACATGTGGGTGTCCCATGACTACCCAACCGACCCCAGGGGTCAGATGGGACAGCCGGGGCACGGGCTCGCTTCGGCAGTAGCGATCTGTTGCCGCTACCGGATCGGAACAAGCGGAAGGGCAGCCGATCCGCTACAACAACCGAGAGCGCCTCCGGCCGGTCGCGGCCGGGGCCGCCTCCCGGCAAAATCGGACGGAGGAGCCCTAAGCCATGCCCACCTACATCATGCTCTCGACGCTCACCCCGGAGGGTGTGCAGACGGTCAAGAACAACCCGGAGCGGATCCGCGAGGTCAACAAGGAGGTCGAGCAGCTGGGCGCCACCGTGAAGGCGCAGTGGGCGACGCTCGGGCACGTCGACTTCATCTCGGTCGTGGAGGCACCCGACGAGGCGACGATGGCACGCGTCTCCCTGGAGCTGGGCTCGCGCGGCACCGGGCGCTATGAGACGCTCGCGGCGATCGGCGTCGACGAGTTCATCGCCTCGCTGTGAGCGAGGCTTGGCTTACAGGGGAGTCGATGAGGTGAAGGTCCTGGTCGTGGGGGGCGGCGGGCGCGAGCACGCGATCGTGCGTGCGCTGAAGCGCTCGCCGAAGGTGACAGAGCTGTTGTGCGCACCCGGCAACCCGGGCATCGCGAACGACGCGCGTCTGCTCGACATCGCGCCCGATGACATCGAGGGGATCGTCGCCGCGGTCGAGCGCGAGGGTGTCCACTTCACCGTCGTCGGGCCCGAGGCGCCGCTCGTGGCGGGCCTCGTGGACGTGCTCGACGCGCGCGGGCATCTGGCGTTCGGACCCTCGGCCGCCGCGGCGCAGCTTGAGGGATCGAAGGCGTTCGCGAAGCGGGCGATGGAAGAGGCCGGCGTGCCGACCGCGCGCTGGCGTCACGTCACCTCCTTGAAGGAGGGCGTCGACGCCGTCGCTGAGCTGGCGGCGCCGGGCGTGGTGATCAAGGCCGACGGCCTCGCCGCGGGCAAGGGCGTGACCGTCGCCGAGGGTGCGGAGCAGGCGCAGGCGGCGCTGCGCGAGATCTTCCTCGAGGGCCGCTTCGGGGATGGCGACGACGGCCGCCCGAGCGCGGTCGTGGAGGAGCGGTTGATCGGGCGAGAGCTCTCGCTGCTGGCGGTGTGCGACGGCAAGACCGCCGTCCCGCTGACGCCGGCACGCGACTACAAGCGCATCGGCGAGGGCGACACCGGCCCGAACACCGGCGGCATGGGCTCCTACTCGCCCGTGCTCGACCTCCCGGACGAAGTCGGGTTCAGCCTCGCGCTGTTCGTGCATCAGCCGATCGTCGACTGGATGCGCGATCGCGGCACGCCCTTCCACGGCGTGCTCTACGCGGGGCTGATGCTGACCGAGCAGGGGCCGCGGGTGCTCGAGTTCAACGTGCGCTTCGGCGACCCGGAGACGCAGGCGGTGCTCCCGCGCATGGAATCGGACTTCCTCGAGCTGCTGTTCCGCTCGGTCAGGCCCGGCGGGCTGATCGGCGAGGACCCCGAGGAGGACTTCCCGCGGTGGTTACCCGCATGGGCCGTCACGGTCGTGCTGGCGAGCGCCGGCTATCCCGCATCGGCCTCCTCCGGCGATCCGATCGCGGGACTCGAGCGCGTTCCGGACGACGTCGAGGTCACCCATGCGGGCACGGCCGCGGGCGAGGACGGGACGATCGTCACGGCCGGTGGACGCGTGCTGAACGTGACGGGTTTCGGCCGCGACGTGGAGTCCGCGCGCGAGTCGGCGTATGCTGGCGCGCGGATGATCTCCTTCGAGGGCATGCAACTGCGCGATGACATCGCCGTGGGCGCCGGTGCGCCCTCGCCCGAGCTCGCGGGCTGGCGAACGCTTGACAGCTGGTTTGAGGAGTGGTCCGGCGGCGGGCGCGACGGGCGCGAGCTGGAGGGAGGTCTGATCGATGGGTGACGTGTCCCCGATCGCGACGCCGCTGGCCGAGGCGGAGGTGCGCGCGCAGCTGGAGGAGATGGACGCGGACGCTCCGCGCGTGGGCATCGTGATGGGCTCCAAGAGCGACATGGAGACGATGGAGAAGGCCGGGCAGGAGCTGCAGGAGCGCGGCATCCTGCACGAGCTGCGCGTGATGTCGGCCCACCGCGAACCCGACGTCGTCGCCGACTACGCCAAGAACGCCCACATGCGCGGCCTGCGCGTGATCATCGCCGGAGCCGGCATCTCGGCGGCGCTGCCGGGCGCGGTGGCCGCGCACACCGACCTGCCCGTGATCGGCGTGCCGCTGTCGGGACGCCTCACCGCCGCGGGCGGTCTCGACGCGATCCTCTCGATCGTGCAGATGCCCCCCGGTGTGCCCGTGGCTTGCGTGGGGCTGGATAACCCGCGCAACGCGGCGATCCTCGCGGCGCAGATCCTGGGTGCTTGATCGCTCTGCGCGTCGGGCGCATGTGCTCTGGGCAAAGGCCCGCATCTGCTCTATGCGTCGGGCCGCATGACTAAAGAAAAGCTGATGGGGTGGGCCTTCCCGCATGCGGGAAGGCCGGAGGAGCCGCATGCGGCTCCTCCCAGAAACCGCACATGTGCGGTTTCTCCGGAGGGTGCATGCACCCTCCGGCCGGTCGGCGCATGCGCCGACCGGGGATAATGATTAGGTGATCGATCGCTACACCCGTCCCGAGCTCGGCCGTCTGTGGACGGACGCCGCGCGCATGGAGACCTGGCGCGAGGTCGAGGTCGCGGCCTGCGAGGAGCTGCCCGGCCTGCTCGGCGAGGGCGGTCCGAGCGAGGCGGAGCTGCAGGCGATTCGTGCGGCGACGTTCACGGTTGAGGCGGTGAACGAGCGCGAGCGCACGACCGACCACGACATGGCCGCGTTCGTCGACGTGCTCGCCGCCTCGGCCGGTGGGTCGGGGCGGTGGATTCACTTCGGGCTGACCTCCTCGGACGTGCTCGACACGGCGCTCGCGCTGCAGCTGCGATCCGTCGGTGAGGTTCTGCTCCCGGGCGCGCGCGAGCTGGTCGCGGCGCTCGCGGCACGCGCACGCGAACACGTGCAGACGCTGTGCGTGGGCCGCACGCACGGCGTGCACGCCGAGCCGACGACGTTCGGAGTGAAGCTCGCGGGGTTCGCCTTCGAGGCCCACCGCAACGCGCAGCGCCTGGAGCGAGCGTTCGCGCAGGCGGCCGTCGGCGCGATCTCGGGCGCCGTCGGCACGTATGCGGCGACGAGCCCCGAGTTCGAGGCGCGCGTGCTCGCGCGGCTGGGGCTCGAGCGCGAGTCGGTCTCCACGCAGGTCGTCGCGCGCGATCGCCACGCGGAGCTGATCGGAGCGATTGCCCTCGCGGGCGCCGGTCTGGAGCGGTTCGCGACGGAGATCCGCCACCTGCAGCGCACCGAGGTGCGCGAGGCGCAGGAGCCCTTCCGGGCCGGGCAGAAGGGCAGCTCGGCGATGCCGCACAAGCGCAACCCGATCAAGACCGAGCAGATCTCGGGGCTCGCGCGGGTGCTGCGCGGCAACGCCCAGGCGGCGCTCGAGGACGTCGCGCTGTGGCACGAGCGCGACATCTCCCACTCCTCCGTCGAGCGCGTGATCCTGCCCGACTCGACGATCCTGCTCGACTACCTCCAGCAGCGCACGATCGCGCTCGTACGCGACATGACCGTCGATGCGCAGCGCATGCGCGCGAACCTCGAGCTGACCCACGGCGCGCTCTTCTCCCAGCGCGTGCTGCTCGCACTCGTCGCGGCCGGCTCCACGCGCGACGACGCCTACCGGGCCGTGCAGGAGCTGGCGCAGCGCGCCTGGGACGAGGGCATTCCCCTGCGCGAGCTGCTCGCCGCCGACGAGCGCACCGCCGGACTGGACCTCGAGGCGATCTTCGACTACGGGCACTACGTGCGCTACGCGCAACAGATCGTCGCGCGGCTGGATGAGATCGGTGAATAGCGAAGCCGGCAGGTACGCGCCGGACGAATAAATCCCAATGCACACACATCATCGCGCGAAACAGCTGATGCAGGGGCCACGGTTCGTTGCTCCTCTTCCGCTCTAAGATCACAAGCGATGGCAGCCCAGTCCTCAAGCGCGTCTGTCGTCGCCCTCCTGGATGCGCTTGGTGTCGATTCGGACTCGTACAACGGTTTTGTCGCATGGTGCCTAGCCGAGGAGCTTGTCGCCGTACTCACGGAGATAGTCGACCATGACGCAGATCATGTGATAGATCCACTCTGGAATCGGCCTGACGGGCGCAAGCACTTCCGGCGCATCCTCCGTCACCAGACTGGTCGCTCCTGGGGAGACGACGACGAAGAGCGCCTGTTCGAGCGGGTCCATATGGCCAGCGTTCAGCATGATCGGAAGTCGATTCGCGCAGAGGATCTGTTGCGACTGCTCTGGAACACTCCGCACGTGTGTGCAAAGTGCGGCCGTAGACCACCGCAAATCAAGCTGCATGTAGACCACGTATTCCCAGCCTCGCGTGGGGGAAGTTCCAACTACGACAACCTACAGTTCCTCTGTGCTGACTGCAATCTGACCAAGTCGACCAAACTCGAACAGGAGGCTCTATGGCTCAGCTCCGTGTGAACGCAACGAAGATCAAACAGAAGAGCCACACGCTCTACGTTTTTGCGATGAATTCTGCAGAACTCATGCCGCTCACGTATGTGACGCCCCGTTCACAGGACGACCCAAAGGAGATTCAGCGCATCCTCAACAAGTCCCGCGCACGAGACATCGGAAGATACATTCAGCAGGAGCTCTCTATTTTCCCCAATGCGATCGTACTTAGTCTCGATGACGAGGTGGAGATCCAGGACACCGGCGAAGAGAACGTGGTCACGATCATTTTCCCATCACACGACGGCAAGCATGCCTATATCCTAGATGGGCAGCACCGATTGTCGGGCTTTGGATACAGTGACGGTGTGCAGTTTGACCTACCCGTGGTAGCGCTGCAAAACGCGGATGAGGCGCTTCGCGCAAAGATCTTCGCCGATATCAACAGCAAGCAGATGCAGGTGTCAGACGTACATCTTCTTGAGCTCTATTACCAGATCAAGGCTCTTCCTCACGAGGAGTCGGCAACGGTTGATGTGGTCCAATCACTCGCGAAGGATGCAGATTCACCGCTCAAGAATCGCGTTAAGCTATTTGATGATCAGAATGACACTTGGGTAAAGAACACTGCACTCAAGAGATGGTTGGGGCCGCACACTCAGTCAGGCGGCGTGCTCTCCGGCAAAAATCCAAGCGAGCAAGCGCGCATCTTCAAGGAGTATTTCAAGGGAGTCAAAAAGACCTGGCCTAGTGCATGGGGAGATAAAGGACACGCACTAATAAAGCCGTTCGGCATCGAGATCATGTGTGCGGCATTTCGGGCTGCCAAGTACCGCGTTGATCTAAATGCAGGAAGGCAATACACAGCTGACCATTTCGCCCAACAGATTGAGGTTCTCAAGGATATGGAGATCACGATTCCAGGCACTGGGGATGGTGGTGGGATCCCGCTGACGTGGGAGTCAGGTCCACTCGGCCCATTGTCGAATGCGGCAGGGCGAACACTGATTTCGCGGCAAATCATCGACACACTCCAGGGTGCCGATGACGAACCATGTTAATGGCACTCCTGCACGCGTAGTTATATAAGGGAGCTTACCGTGGGTGGCCGGTATCAGGCGTCAACGCGCGGGTCGCGGCCGGAAATTACAAACATTGCGATTTTCTCGCTTAACGCCGTGGCTCCGGGCAACGATCGTTTACACTTGGATGGTGCCCCCGAATGAAACATCCGACATCTACTTCTCCGTCGACATCGAGTCCGACGGGCCCATTCCTGGGGCGTTCTCCATGCTGTCCCTGGCGTTGGTGGCGGTAGCGAGGTTCGATGGGGTGCACTTCGAGCGGCTCGACGTACATGCCGCGGCCCGCTACTGGGAGCTTCGGCCGATCTCCGATCGCTGGGAACCCGAGGCTCTGTCGATCAACGGCCTCGATCGAGCGCGACTGTTGCGCGAGGGCGCTCCGCCGCCGCAGGTCATGCGCGAAGCCGACAGCTGGGTGCGCGGCGTGGCCGCGGGCTGCAAGCCCGTTCTGGTCGCATATCCAGCCGCTTTCGACTGGTCTTTCGTGCACTGGTACTTCTCGTCATTCCTCGGCTCCTCGCCATTTGGCCACGGCACCTGCATCGACATTCGCAGTCTCTACATAGGCGCGGCTTGCTCGACGTACGAGGCATCGTCCAAGAGTCGTCTCCCGCTCGAGCTGCTCCCTGAGTCGGCCCACACCCACAACGCCCTCGACGACGCCATCGAGCAGGGGGAGCTGTTCTGCAACCTCTTCGAATGGGCTCTGCGCCGCCGGCCCGCTCTCAGCCAGACGCCGTCCTGACGCAAGGCCCGGTCGGTCGGAGATCGGGCGCTGTCGCCGAAAGGCGGTGCGGCCGCGCGCCTCGATAAAGTCGGGCCACGATGACCGCGCTCGCCGACCTGTCTCTGATCGCCAGCGGCAAGGTCCGCGAGATGTACGACCTCGGCGGACCCGCGGACGAGCGTCTGCTGATGGTCGCGAGCGATCGCATCTCGACCTACGACGCCGTCCACCCGACCCCGATCCCCGACAAGGGCAGCGTGCTGACGGGCCTGTCGGTCTTCTGGTTTGGCGCCACCTCGGAGATCGTCGCCAACCACCTGATCTCCGCCACCGACGGCGTGCCCGAGGAGGCGCGCGGGCGTGCGCTTGTCGTGCGCAAGCTCGAGATGCTGCCCGTCGAGTGCGTCGTGCGCGGCTACATCACCGGCTCGGGCTGGAAGGACTACCAGGCAACCGGCGCCGTCTCGGGGATCGAGCTGCCGGCGGGTCTGCGCGAGTCCGAGCAGCTGCCCGAACCGATCTTCACCCCCAGCACCAAGGCCGACGTGGGCCACGACGAGGCGATCGACTTCGACCGCGCCGCCGAGCTCGTCGGCGACCGCGCGCTGATGGAGCGCGTGCGCGCGACCTCGATCGAGCTCTACTCCTTCGCCGCCGCCCACGCCCGCGAGCGCGGCGTGATCCTCGCCGACACCAAGTTCGAGTTCGGTCTGGACCCCGCCGGCGAGCTGGTCGTCGGCGACGAGGTGCTGACGCCCGACTCCTCGCGCTACTGGCCGGTCGACACCTTCGAGGTCGGGCGCGGCCAGCCGAGCTTCGACAAGCAGTACGTCCGCGACTGGGCCTCGCAGAGCGGTTGGGATAAGCAGCCGCCCGCCCCCCCGATTCCCGACGAGGTCGTCGCGGGCACACGCGCGCGTTACGTCGAAGCCTACGAGCTGATCGTCGGCGAGCCCTTCTGGGCGTGGCTGCAGCGCGCGGGCGCGAGCGCCTGATGCGGCGCGTCGTCTCCGCATTGACGATCGCGTTATCCGTGCGATGAGGGCCCGCGTGCTGATTCGCCCGAAGGCGGGCATCCTCGACCCGCAGGGCGCGGCCGTCGAGCGGGCGCTGCCCGCGCTCGGGTTCACGGGCGTGGCGAACGTCCACGTCGGGCGCCTTGTCGAGCTCGACGTGGAGGACGCCTCGCAGCTTGACTCCATGTGCGAGCGTCTGCTCGCCAACCCCCTCGTTGAGGACTACGAGATCATCATCGAGTGAGATCAGGATGCGTTCTGGAGTGCAGAGACCAAGCAGATCAAGGAAGCAGGGCCGAAGGCTTGGTGGGCCAAGTCGAGGCCCGATGACGCCGAGATGCGCAGGTCGTCTGCGCTCCAGATGAAGTTCGGCGTACTTCAGTTCCCAGGCTCTTGCGACCAGGCGGATGCGCTGCAGGCGGCGCGCCGCGTGGCCGACGCGGAGCTGATCTGGCACGGCGAGCGCGACCTCAAAGGGGCCGATGCGATTGTCATCCCGGGGGGTTTCTCCTACGGCGACTACCTGCGCGCGGGGGCGATCGCGCGCTTTGCGCCGGCGATGGAGTCGGTGATCGAGTTCGCTCGTGAAGGCGGCCCGGTGCTCGGCATCTGCAACGGCTTTCAGGTGCTCTGCGAGGCCCATCTGCTGCCGGGGGCGCTGCTGCCGAACAGGAACCTGCGCTTCACCTTCCGTCAGGTACAGCTGGAGGTGCTTCACAGCGGCGGCACGTTCACGCGCGAATGCGCGCTCGGCGAGCGGCTCAGCATCCCCGCGAAGCACTCCTGGGGCCGCTACCACGCCGACGGGCGGACGCTCGCGGCGATGGACGACGGCGGTCAGATCGTGCTGCGCTACGCGCCGGGCGAGAACTTCAACGGCTCGCTGCACGACATCGCCGGCGTGAGCAACGAGGCGGGCAATGTGTTCGGCCTGATGCCCCACCCCGAGCACGCCGTCGATGAGCTGATCGGCGGCTCGACCGACGGGCTGAAAATCTTCAACTCGATGAAGCTCACCGTGCAGGCTGCGTGATGGCCCCGGCGGCGACGCTGCCCACGTTGCAGGACGCGCTCGCCCTCGGGCTGACCGAGGCGGAGTACGAGCTCGTCTGCGAGCACCAGGGTCGCCCACCCAACCAGGTGGAGCTCGCGATGTACTCGCTGCTGTGGAGCGAGCACTGCGCCTACAAGCACTCCAAGAAGCTCCTGCGCACGCTCCCCACCGAAGGTCCCCACGTGGTCATGGGTCCGGGCGAGAACGCCGGCGCGGTCGACGTCGGCGAGGGCCTCGTGTGTGCGTTCAAGGTCGAGTCCCACAACCACCCCTCCGCCGTCGAGCCCTTCCAGGGCGCCGCCACGGGCGTCGGGGGCATCCTGCGCGACATCTTCGCGATCGGCGCGCGCCCGATCGCCGTGCTCGACTCGCTGCGCTTCGGCGAGGTGGGTCCGCTCGACGTCGGCGGCGCGAACACGATCACGCCCGAGGGCCTCCCGGGTCACGTCACCGCACGTTCGCGCTACCTGCTCGACGGGGCCGTCTCGGGGATCGCCCACTACGGCAACTCGATCGGCGTGCCGACCGTCGGCGGGGAGGTCTACTTCGAGTCCCCCTACGAGCAGAACTGCCTGATCAACGCGATGGCGCTCGGCCTCGCGCCGCGCGAGCGGCTCGTGCGCAGCGCCGCCGCCGGACCCGGCAACGTCGTGATCCTGTTCGGCGCCTCCACCGGGCGCGACGGGATCGGCGGCGCCTCCGTGCTCGCCTCGGCCGAGCTCGGGGACGACGACGGTGACAAGCGCCCCACCGTCCAGGTCGGCGACCCCTTCGAGGAGTCAAAGCTCTTGGAGTGCTCGCTGCAGCTGCTCGAGCGCGGGCTGCTCGTCTCCTTGCAGGACCTCGGCGCCGCCGGCCTGACCTCCTCCGCCTCGGAGATGGCCTCCGCCGGGCAGCTCGGCATCGACATCGACATCTCGCGCGTGCCGCTGCGCGAGCGCGACATGGAGCCGTTCGAGATCATGGTCTCCGAGTCCCAAGAGCGCATGCTCTGCGTCGTCGAGCCCGCCCGCGTGCCCGACGTGCTCGCTCTGTGCGAGCGCTTCGAGATCCACGGCACCGCCATCGGCACGGTCACCGACACGCGGCGCATGCGCGTGTTCGACGGCCCGCAGCTCGTCGGCGACATGCCCGTCCGCGCGCTCGTCGACGACTGCCCGCTGTATGACCTCGCGCCGGCGCGCTCCGCCACGCCGGTCTACTCTCCGCCGCCCGCCACGCTCGCGCCCGACGTCTCCGCCCCCGATGCCTCCGCGCGCGAGTGCCTGCTCGCGCTGCTCTCCTGCGCGAACATCGCCTCGCGCCGTCCCCTGTTCGAACGCTACGACGCGATCGTCCAGTCGCGCACCGTCCGCCGCCCCGAGCAGGCAGACGCCGCCGTGCTGGCGATCCGCCATCCGGGTGAGGAGACGCCCCCCGACGGAGACGACGCGGGTGCGGACGGCGGACCGGTTGTTCCCGCGCTCGCCGTCTCGATCGACTGCAACGGGCGCCGCGTCGCCGCCGACCCCTACCGCGGCACGATCGAGGCGGCCCTCGAGTGCGCCTCCAACCTCGCCTGCGTCGGCGCCGAACCGCTCGGCACGACCAACAACCTCAACTTCGGCAACCCCGAGAAGCCGCACGTCGCCTGGCAGCTCACCGAATCCGTGCGCGGCCTCGGCGACGCCTGCCGCGCGCTGCAAGCACCGATCGTCGGCGGCAACGTCTCTCTCTACAACGAGACCTCCGCCGGCCCCATCTACCCGACGCCCGTCGTCGGCATGGTCGGCGCCCTGCCCGACGCCCGCCGCGCCGGTCGCCTCGGCTTCGCGCGGGCTGGAGACACGATCGCGCTCGTCGGTCCCTTCGCTCCGTCGCTGCAGGCGAGCGAGCTCTCCAAGCTGCGCGGCCATGCGCTCCCCGACGAGCTGCCCGACTTCGACATCGCCGCCGTGCGCTCCGCCCAGTTCGCCGTCCGCGGGGCTGTACGGGTAGGCGGGCTCTCCAGCGCTCACGACATCGCCGAGGGCGGCCTCGCCGTCGCCCTCGCCGAGTGCTGCCTCGCGGGCGGGCTCGGCGCCGGGGTGGGGCTGGAGGGGGTCCTCGCCGGCGAAGGCGGCAGTGGGCAGGACGGCGCCGGCGAGGATCTCTTGCGCGTCCTGTTCGGTGAGGCGCCCGGCGGCTTCATCGTCAGCGGTCTGCCCAGTGGCGTGCGCGCTCTCGGCCGGCGCACCACCGTCCGCGTCATCGGCACGGTCCGCGCAGAGGAGATGCGTATCGACCTCGGCGGGCTCTCGCTCAGCGCCACCCTCGCAGAGCTTCGCGACGCGCACGGAGCCCTCGCGGAGCTTTTCTCTTGAGGGCGAAGCCACCACAGTCTTTCATCACCCACACTTACCCTCGACGTACCCTGCTCCGTTACGCAAACGCTGCCTTCCACACACACGCGTCGCCGCGGACGCGGGCATCTCGTGTCTACTCGATCCCTGGTCTCGGCCCCATGCTGTTAGCGTGTACTCCTAATGCGTGACGGCCCTCGCGACGAGTGCGGTGTGTTCGGTCTGTACGCGCCCGGCCACGAGGTCTCGCGGCTCTCCTACTTCGCGCTCTACGCCCTGCAGCATCGCGGTCAGGAGTCGGCGGGCATCGCCGCGGCCGACCGCGGAGGGCACATCATGACGCGCCGCGAGCTCGGCCTCGTCAGCCAGGTGTTCGGCGAGAACGATCTGCGTACGCTCGCCGGCGAGCTCGCGATCGGCCACGTCCGCTACTCCACCACCGGCTCCAACGCCTGGGAGAACTCCCAGCCGGTGCAGCGCTCCGAGGGCACCCACGGCTCCACGCGCGAGCTCGCGCTCGGCCACAACGGCAACCTCATCAACGCCGTCGAGCTGCACGAGGAGCTGCTCGCGCGCGGCGTCACCTTCAGCTCGACCTCCGACTCGGAGATCGTCGCGGCGCTCATCGCCACCCACCCCGCCGAGTCGGTCGAGGACGCGATCGCCGAGATCCTCCCGCGCCTGCGCGGCGCCTTCTCGATCGTGCTCATGACCCGCGATCGCGTGATCGCCTTCCGCGACCCCCACGGCCTGCGCCCGCTCGCGCTCGGCGTGCTCGAGCCCGGCACCGACGATCCCGACGGGCAGCCGCGCTACTGCGTCGCCTCGGAGTCCTGCGCGTTCGACATCATCGGCGCCCGCTTCCTGCGCGATGTCACCCCCGGCGAGATCGTCACGCTCGACGAACGCGGCCTCTCCAGCCGTCAGATCCCCACGAACGTCAGTCCCGCGCTGTGCGTGTTCGAGTACATCTACTTCGCCCGCCCCGACTCGCGCATGAACGGCCACGTCCTGCAGGTCGCGCGCGGGCGCATGGGCGAGATCCTCTGGCGCGAGGCCCCTGTCGAGGCCGACCTCGTGATCGCCGTCCCCGACTCCGGTAACGCCGCCGCCCGCGGCCTGGCCCGCGCCGCCGGGCTGCCCCAGGACGACGGCTTCGTCAAGAACCGCTACGTCGCCCGCACCTTCATCGCGCCCGGCCAGGAGCTGCGCCGCCACGGTCTGCGCTTGAAGTTCAACCCCCTCCCCGAGGTCATCGCCGGCAAGCGCCTCGTCGTCGTCGACGACTCGATCGTGCGCGGCAACACCACCCGGCAGATCGTGCAGATGCTGCGCGACGCCGGTGCCGCCGAGGTGCACATGCGCATCTCCGCCCCGCCGATCGTCCACCCCTGCCACTACGGCATCGACATGTCGACGCGCGAGGAGATGATCGCCCACAATCGCACCAGCGAGGAGGTCGCCGCCGAGCTCGGCTGCGACTCGCTGCACTACCTCTCGCTGGATGGCGTCTACGAGGCGATCCAGGGCGATCGCTCCGGGCACTGCGACGCCTGCTTCAGCGGGCGCTACCCGCTCGAGCGCACGAGCGAAGCCAACGGCAAGTACGCCCTTGAGGAGGACGCGGAGGGCCTACTCGAACAGGCCGTAGTCGCGGGCGCCTGAGGCGTCGTTGTAGCGGTTGTTGTACGGCCTGTGCACGATCAATTTGTCGTGCCTGCTCGACCTCAAGACGTAGCCGAGCGAGCCGGCGATGATTGCAGTGACGGTTATGGATGTCAGCATTTTTCGATTGAACCGCGGCTCCTCGGCGTTCACTGTGAGTTGAGTCACAGCTATCGTCCGCGCCGTGTCCGCCCAGCCGCTGCCCATCGCCGTGCTCGTCTCCGGCGCCGGCACCAACCTGCAGGCGCTGCTCGACACCGTCCACGGGCGCGAGGCGCAGGTCGTCGCCGTCGCCTCTTCCACGTCTGAGGCTCCCGCCCTCGAGCGCGCTGCCGCGCACGGCGTGCCCAGCGCGGTCTTCGCGCGCGAAGAGTACCCCGATCGTCTCGCCCGCGACCTCGTACTCGCCGATTGGCTGGAGGCTTGTGGCGCGCGCCTGGTCGTGCTCGCCGGCTACATGGCGCTGCTCTCCGAACCCTTCCTCGCGCGGTTTCCCGGCGCCGTAATGAACGTCCATCCCTCGCTGCTGCCGGCTTTCCCTGGTCTGCACGCGATCGAGCAGGCGCTTGCCTACGGGGTGAAGGTCTTCGGCGTGACCGTCCACTTCGTCGACGCCGGCGTCGACTCTGGGCCCGTCATCCTCCAGCGCGCCGTCGAGCTCCCCGGTGCGCGCACCCCCGAGGAGGTCCTCGCGGCGCTGCGTCCGTTGGAGCACGCGCTGCTGCCCGAGGCCGTGCGCCTGTTCGCGGGCGGCTCCATAGCGCCCGATCCGCAGAACTCGCGCCACATCCTCACGTCCGAGTAGTCGCGAGCCGGCTCCCTCGGCGCTCGCTGGACGGGCGGATCGGCTCTCCGCGCGCTCGCTGGATAATCTCCGGCGCACACCGATGCTCGAACAGGCTGCCCCAGGCGAGGTACGTGTAGCGCGCGCGCTGCTGTCCGTCTCCGATAAGACCGGCCTCGTCGACTTCGCGCGCGGGTTGGTCGAGCTGGGCGTCGAGCTCGTATCCACCGGTGGCACCGCGCGGGCGCTCACCGAGGCGTCGATCCCCGTACGCACGATCGATGACTTCACGGGCTTCCCCGAGATGATGGACGGGCGCGTGAAGACTCTGCACCCGAGGCTGTACGCCGGCCTGCTCGCACTGCGCGACGATCCCGCCCATCTGCAGGCCGCCTCCGAGCACTCGATCGAGCCCGTCGATCTCGTCTGCGTGAACCTCTACCCATTCGAGCAGACCCTCGCCCGCGGCGACGCCACCGACGGGGAGATCATCGAGAACATCGACATCGGCGGTCCCACGATGATCCGCGCGGCCGCCAAGAACAGTGCGTTCGCGGCCGTCGTGGTCGATCCCGAGGACTACGCGCCGGTGCTCGAGCAGCTGCGTAGTTCCGACGGCCGGCTCTCGCTCGACACCCGCACGCTGCTCGCCACCAAGGCCTTCGCGCTCACCTCGCGCTATGACACAGCGATCTCCACCTGGTTCGCGCGCCGCACCTACGACGGCCTGCCGCCCACCTGGCGTGACGCCTACGAGAAGATCGCCGACCTGCGCTACGGCGAGAACCCCCACCAGCAGGCCGCCTTCTACGCGCGCGCCGGCGCGCCCACGCACCTGCTCGACGGGGTGACGCAGCTGCACGGCAAGGAGCTCTCCTTCAACAACCTCCTCGACCTCAACTCCGCGCGTGAGCTCGTCGAGGAGTTCGACACCCCCGCGTGCGCAATCGTCAAGCACAACAACCCCTGCGGCTGCGCCCTCGGTGAGACGATCCAGGCGGCCTACGAGCGCGCCTTCGCCTGCGATCCGCTGAGCGCCTACGGCGGCGTGATCGCCCTCAACCGCACCGTCGATCGCGCCTGCGCCGAGCGCCTGTCCGAGCAGTTCATCGAGGTACTGCTCGCGCCCGGCTTCGACCCCGCCGCGCTGGAGCTCCTGCAGGCCAAGAAGAACGTGCGCCTGCTCGAGCTGCCCAACTGGCCCGCGCCCAATCATGAGGTCGACTCCAAACCGGTACTCGGCGGCCAGCTCGTGCAGACCCGCGACGTCGTCAGCGAGACCCGCGCCGACGTGCACGTAATGAGCTCCGCGGCCGGCGAGCCGAGCGATGCCCAGTGGGAGGACCTGCTGTTCGCCTGGCGCGTCTGCCGCCACGTGCGCTCGAACGCGATCGTCATCGCCTCCGCGGGCGCCACGATCGGGATCGGCGCCGGCCAGACCTCTCGCGTCGACGCCGTCTCACTCGCCGTCGAGAAAGCCCGCGCCACCCAGCCCGACCTCCTGGCCGGGTCGGCGCTCGCCTCCGACGCGTTCTTCCCGTTTGCCGACGGTCCCCAGCTGGCGATCGACGCCGGTGTCGGCGCGATCGTCCAGCCCGGCGGCTCCGTGCGCGACGATGATGTGATCGCCGCCGTCGACGCCGCGGGTGTGGCGATGGTCGCGACGGGGATCCGCCATTTCCGACACTGATTAACATAACGCGATATATCGTGCTACTATCGAGATAGTCAACGATAGGAGTAAAGATGCATCGCGTAAGACATAGACACAGAGACTTCGAGCGGCACAGAGATCTCGGGTTCCCCGGAGGCGGGCCGTTCGGCGGATTCGGTCCCGGGAGTGGCAGAGGGCCGCGCGGTCGCGGGCGCAAGGCGCGCCGTGGCGACATCCGCACCGCTGCGCTGCTGCTGCTGGCCGAGGAGCCGCGCAACGGCTACCAGATCATGCAGGAGGTGGAGGAGCGCAGCGACGGCGTCTGGCGCCCGAGCCCGGGCTCGGCGTATCCGGCGTTGCAGCAGCTCGAGGACGAGGGGCTGATCCGCTCCGAGGAGATCGATGGGCGCAAGCTGTTCCAGCTGACCGACGCAGGACGCAAGCACGTCGATGAGCGCGGCGAGGACAAGCCGGCGCCGTGGGAGCAGATGAGCGGCGACGTCAGCAGCGAGCAGCACGACCTCGCCGGCCAGATGCGCCAGGTCGCGATCGCCTTCGCGCAGGTCATTCG
>DASXMO010000033.1:0-18424 GCA_036495605.1 Solirubrobacteraceae bacterium | reverse complement strand
CTCGGCGACCTCCGGACGCACGTCGTAGCCGGTCGTGCGAGCGCCCAACCGCTTGGCGGTGGCGAGCGCCTGCAGCCCCGTCACACCGGCGCCGAGCACGAGCACCTTCGCGGGCGGGATCGTGCCAGCGGCGGTCATCAGCATCGGGTAGAAGCGGCCCATGTTCTCGGCGCCCAGCAGCGCCGCCTCGTAGCCCGCGACGTTGCTCTGCGAGGACAGCGCGTCCATCGACTGCGCGCGCGAGATCCGCGGTATCGCCTCCATCGCGAACGCCGTCGCGTGCGCATCGGCGAGCGCGCGCGTCGTGCGCGGGCTCGTCAGCGGCGCGAGAAAGCCGACGAGAATCGAGCCCGAGCCCAGGCCGCGGACTTCCTCTGGGTCCGGCGGGGCGATCTTGACGACCACGTCGGAGCTCCAGATCGTGGCGGCGTCGCCGGTGAGCTCGGCGCCCGCGTCGGCGAAGGCAGCATCGGGCAGCAGGGCATCGGCGCCCGCGCCGTTCTGCACGACGACATCGAGGCCCTGGGCCTTGAGCTTGGCGACCACCTCCGGCACGAGCGCGACACGATGCTCGCCGGCGGCGGTCTCAGTCGGAACTCCGATCCGCATGTGAGGTCCGAGAACGTATCCGATCGGCCCGACGGCGGGCAGTCAGACCGCCACGCCCGAGACTCGCAACGCAGTGCGCGGGCCCGGTACTGTAGAGGCGGCCTCACGATCCAAGGTAAGCGATGACGGTCAACCTGACGCGGATATACACGAAGCTCGGCGACTCCGGCGAGACCCATCTGGGCGACATGAGCCGTGTCTCCAAGGTGCACCCCCGCGTCGAGGCCTACGGCACGGTGGACGAGCTGAACGCGACGCTCGGCGTCGCATTGCTGCAACCCGATCTGCCGCCGAAGGTGGTCGGCTGGCTGCAGCGCGTGCAGAACGACCTGCTCGACCTCGGCGCCGACCTGTCGGTGCCCGGTGCGGCTCCGAACGACGCAGGGACAGGTGCTGGAGGTGAGGGCGAGGGCGCAGACGCGGGAGGCCGGGGCACAGACGCGGGGACCGGCCGTCAGCGGCTGCGCGTGAGCGCCCAGTACACCGAGTGGCTCGAGGGCGCCTGTGATGAGATCAACGCGACGCTCGCGCCGCTGCGCTCGTTCGTGATTCCAGGCGGGACACCCGCCAGCGCGCACCTGCACGTGTGCCGCACCGTCTGCCGTCGCGCCGAGCGCCGCGCGATCGCCATCGCCCAGGAGGACTCCGGCAACCCCGAGGTGGTGCGCTACCTGAACCGGCTCTCAGACCTGCTGTTCATTCTCGCCCGCGCCGTCAACGAGGGCGCCGAGCCGCTATGGGACCCCGGCGCCCACGCCGCCGGCGGTGGCGGGAGCGGGGGGAGCGGCGAGGGAGGTTCTCCTTAGCCGCGCCCCGCGGGAGCGCCCGTCGGCGATGCGCAGACCGGTGAGCGCCAGCGCCATCCACAGCGACGCGAGGAGATAGCCGCCGAGGACATCGCTCGGAAGGTGCCAGGCGAGGACCAACAGCGACACGCCGACGGCCGCCGCGAAGGTCGCTCCGAGCGCCGCCACCAGCGGACGCACACGTCGGGGGGCCACTAGGACCGCGCAGAGCGCGAGCACCGTGGCCGCGGTCGCATGACCGCTCGGCCACGACGCGGCGGTGACCTCGCTGACGCCGACCTGAGCGTGGGGGTGCGCGAGCAACGGCTTCAACATCTCAGCGCTCAGCGGCGCGAGGCTCAGCACGAGCGCGACCGCCAAGGCGACACGGGGTCGGCGGCGCAGGAGTGCGACGCTTACGAGCAGCACTCCCCACAGCGTGTAGAGCGCCGGATCGAGCAGGTGCAGCAGCCCGTTCATCAGGTGGTCCAACCGCGGGCCCCCGATCAGGCTGAGGTCATACAGCGCGACCGCGTCTTTGACGTGCGTGGCGGGCACGAGCGCGGCCACGATCCAGGTCAGCGCAAGCGCGACCACACAGAGACCGGCGAGACACAGCGGCGCGGCGACGCTCGACCGTGCCGCGCCGTCGCGACGGGGGCCGGGAGCGCGTGCAGCTGACAGATACATCGTGGACATGGTCCCCACAGGGTAGGCAGATCGCTAAAGACGGGCTGAATGGGACTGTGCCGCTTGAAAATGCCATCCCAAGAGGCGGCTACCGTTGATGGATGAAGGCCAAGAAGCTCCTGGCACGACTCGCACGCGGCGCTGTGACCAACGTGGCATTTGCCGACCTGCAAAGCCTGGTTGAAGACATGGGCTTTGAGTTGCAACGCATCAATGGCAGTCACCACATCTTCATCCATCCAGACATACCGAGCCCGATCAACCTTCAAAGCGTGCACGGACAAGCCAAGCCTTATCAGGTGCGCCAGGTTCTTCGCTTGGTTGAGCGCTACGCTCTTACGTTGGAGAGCAAGCAATGAGCGATTACCACATCAACCTCTTTTACAGTGACGAGGACCAGGGCTACATCGCAGATGTGCCCGATCTGGAGGCTTGCTCGGCGTTTGGCCGTACTCCGGAGCAGGCTCTGGCAGAGATGGAGATCGCCAAGGCAGCGTGGCTTGCAGCCGCCCGCGACTCCGGACGGCCCATTCCCGAGCCGCAGTATCGACCTGCCATATACGCCGCGCGATAGACGATCGTCAGCCGCGGTGGTTTGCAGAGAACGGCACAGTCACCCAACCGGAAACGTGCGACCCGCGAGTGCGATCAGCGCCTGGGCGGTCACCCACACGGGCGTCTGCGCACCGGTGCGGGAGTAGCGGATGCTGCCGTTGGGGGCGCCCAGGCTTTCGAGGAAGCCGATCGGGGTGCGGCTACCGCGGCGGCGCACGGTCCCGGGGTTGTAGCCGGCGGCGATCAGGCCCTGGATCGCCCAGGCTGTGGACTGCGAATTGGATTCGCCTCCGTACTGCTGGGGAAAGCCGCCGTCGAGGTTCTGCGAGCGCACCAGATAGCCGGCCGCGGCGCCGAGCACGCCCCTGTTGTGGGCGCCGGCGTCGGCGAGCGCCTGCAGTGCGGCGCCGGTGTCGTCCACATCGCTGGGTGAGCCGCGATCGCCGAAGGAGAAGCCGCCGTCGGAGTTCTGCTGGCGCTCGAGCCAACCTGCGCCCTGGTGGATCGCGCCGAAGCTCGCGGAGTGGCCGACCGCGCGCAGCGCGAAGATCGCGAACGCCGTGAGGTTGACCAGGTGATCGAAGGAATCGTCGCTCTCACGCGAGCTCAGCACTTCGGCGACGAGATTGCGCCCGGCGAACGAGTACGCGGAGGCGCCGCACGCGCGCACCGCGAGGATCGTGCGCTCGGCGTCCCCGAGCCCCTGCAGCGTGGACGCCTGCGCGCGCAGCGAATCGAGCACGGAGTGCCCCGAGCGGCGCACGCTCGCGGGATTGCGTCCGGCCGCCGCGAAGGCCATCGCCGTCCACGCCGTGTAGAGCTCGCTCGAGCCCTGCCCGCTTGTCGCGCCGAAGCCGCCGTCGTTGTTCTGGGCAGACGTGAGGTAAGAGAGCTCGGGTGAGAGTGATAGTGAGGACGCGCGCGCAGTGCTCGTGGAGGTGAGCGAAACGGTGAGGACCAGCACGAGGATCGCCGGCATGACCGCCTCCCAACTGACTGTCATGCGTTCGCGCGTGCGCTCGAGCAGGCGAGCGAGCTCGGGACCAAAGGCGAGCGCGAACAGCAGCGTGGCGATCACGTCGGTGATGTCGAACGGCAGCGAGGTGCCGGCGATCGCGAGGAACGCGGCCGGAGTGTGTGCGCCGGCGAGGGTGAATGTGTAGATGTTCATGATCTCCTTGGCCATCAGCGCGGCCAGCGCACATGCCAGTGCGAGTGGTACGCGATTGATGCGTCGGTGGGTAAGGGCTCCTAGCGCGGCGCCGGCGAGGCCGACGAGGCCCCAGGCGACCATCTGCCAGGGGGTATACGGGCCCTGGCCGAGCATGATGTTCGAGGCGAGCATCCCGATCGCACCGACGGTAAAACCCGGCAGCGGCCCGAGGGAGTAGCCGACGACGAACGCGATCGCGGTGATCGGCTTGACGTCCGGCAGCGCCACGAAGGCGTCGCGACCGAGCGCCGCGACGGCCGCAAGCGTGGCCACGACCGCGACCATGCGCGCGGAGGGCCGCGTGCGCTCATACGCGAACCAGCCGGCGAACAGGATCAGCCCGACGATCAGCGATGAGGCGAGCAGCCAGCTCATCGCGCGGACAGGGCCACCAGAGCGGCCGGGTTGTCGCGATAGGTGCGCGCGGCAAGCAGCTTCGCGCCTTCCTCGGGCAGCAACGCGCCGCCGGCGCCGCCGAGGATGCGCGCGGTCTCGGTCGCGAAGTACCAGCCGCCGGCGAGCAGTTCGCTGGCCGGTCCATCGGCGATCGCGCGGCCGTCCGCCAGGAGGACCGCCCGCCGCGCGCAGGCGGCGGCGAACTCGGGATCGTGCGTGGCGACGATCACCGCCTGGCCCTCTCGGGCACGGCGGCGCAGCTCCAGCGCAAGCTCGGCCTTGGACTCGCGGTCCATCCCGCGTGTGGGCTCATCGAGCGCCAGCACAGCCGGCGGCTCGCCCTCCCCGGTGACGATCGCCAGAGCCAGCCGCTGACGCTCGCCCCCGGAGAGATCACGGGGGTTGCGCTCGCCCATCTCCTGCAGTCCGACAGCCGCCAGAGCCTCTGCCGAGGCCTCCTGGCAGGCGCGCTCGTGCACGAAGTAGTCGCCGGGGTTCTGCAGCAGCAGCGCGACGCGCCCACCGCGCTCGACGTTGCCGCGGGTCGGATCCAGCAGCCCCGCGGCGTGACGTAGAAGCGTCGACTTGCCGGCGCCGTTGCGGCCCATCAGCGCGACGCTTTCACCGGGATGCAGCGTCAGGTCGAGTCCTCGCAGAATCGCGGGACCGTCGCGCAGCTCGTGCCAGACACCGCGCAGACGCAGCGCGACCTGCGGCTGCGAGGAGCGCCGCCGCCTGCGCGTCGTCGGCTCCGGCGCGGGCGACTCGAAGGGTTTGCTCTCGGGCGGCGCGGGCTTGCTCGCGGGCGGGGTGGACTCATTCGCTGGCAGCAGGTCCCGCTCGCGCAGACCACGCCGCGCCTGGCGTACGCCGACCGGCAACGGACTCAGACCGGCGAGCGTGAAGAGCTTCGCCCCGGGCGTCTGCAGTGCCGGCGACTCGTTCGCGGACCAGGCCAGGAAGGACGCCGGATCGCCGTCGTGGGCGATCCGTCCGCCGCGCATCGCGATTACGCGGTCGGCGGCCGCCAGACAGCGCTCCAGGCGATGCTCGGCCAGCAGGATCGTGGTCTCCCACTCTTGGTTCAACCGGCGCAGCAGCCCGATCAGCTCATCGCCGGCGACAGGATCCAGCTGTGAGGTCGGCTCGTCGAGCAGGATCACAGGCGGTCGGCCGGCGAGCGCCGCGCCGAGCGCGACACGCTGCTGCTCACCGCCGGAGAGCTCGTGCACGGAGCGCTCGAGCAGCGCGTCGATGCCGAGCGCGAGCGCGACCTCCTCCACCCCACGCGCCACCTCACCGGCACCGAAGCCACGACTCTCAAGCGAGAGGGCTAGCTCCGAGCGCACGGAGCTCGTCACGAGCTGTGTCTCGGGGTCCTGAAACAGCGCGCCCACGACGGCGCCGAGCTGTGCCGGGGGATGCTCGCGGGTATCCATGCCCGCAAGCGTCACCGCGCCCGCGAAGCGCCCGCCGTGGAAGTGCGGGACCAGTCCGCACGCGGCGCGCAGCAGCGTCGACTTGCCGTGACCGGAGAGCCCAGCTAGCAGGCACAACTCGCCCGGCTGTAGCGCGAAGCTGACGTCCTCGAGCGCGGGCGTGTCGGTTTTCGGGTAGCGGTAGGTGACGCGATCGAAGGAAAGGATCGGAGGATTCACGGGTCGATCCCCCGGCGGTCGGCGAAGGGCAGCAGGATGGCGGCGATCAACGCCGCGCAGAGCACTCCGGTCGCCGCCGTTACGGGCATGCGAACGAGCGGGTAGGCATCGAATGAGAACGCTCCGCCGAGCCGACCCAGGAGACTGATCGCGAGGATCGCGAGCGCCGAGCAGGCGAACGCGAGATCGTGGCGCGACCACGGACGGCGGGTAGGGCGCGAGGCTCCGGGTTGGCCGGCGATCTCGCGCAGGCCCGGCAGGCGCGAGCGCAGCGAGCCGCGCGGCGGACGGCGGGCCGCGGCGAAGCCGCGCAGCTCGAGCGTGGCCGCGACGTCCATCGCACGATCGAGCGAACCGCCGACGACCGCTCCGAGCAACGCCACGCGCGTGCGAGCACCGGTCGGCGCGCCCATGGGACGGGTGCGCTGGGCCTCTGCCAGACGCTCGGAGTCGGCTGCGAGCAACGGGATCATGCGCGTGGCGAGCGAGGCGGTGAGTGCCGAACGAAACGAGGTCTTGCGCAGCGCGCGCAGCAGCTCGTCGGGGTCCACGGCGAGGCTCGCGAGCGTCGTGACGAGGATCAGCAACGTGACCTTCAACCCGATCACCGCTCCGTACACCGCCGCCTCGACGGTGAGATCGCCTTGACCGAACGGACCGAGGTCGCCCAGGCGCGCGAACACGGTCAGGCCGTCGCGAGAGACGAGCACGTTGATCGCGACAATCGGCACCACGACGATCGCCGCGGTGCGCAGCGTGCGCGTCAGCTGCCCCCCGACCCCGGCGCCGTAACCGGCGCCGAGCAGCGCGAGCGTCAGTGCGAGCAGGGCCAGCGGATGGAACAGAATCAGCGCAGCCGCGGTGAGGGCGAGCGCCCAGAACGCGCCGACGCCCGCGCGCGCGGCGTGTAGCGGGCTTGCCAGGCGGCGATAGAAGAACGGTCGCGAGCGGGCGAACACCGCCGCTCAGCCTCCCGCCGTGCCCGGCGCGGGCGCCGGCAGCGCCGCACCTCCGGGTTCCAGCACGACGGCGAAGCGATCGGCGAGCGCCGCCGTGTCGAGCGACTGCGCCGCCGTTTGGACGCCGGCGGAATCGGTGCCGGTGATGACCCACGTGGGCGCCGATTCGGCGTAGCGCGTGGCCGCGACCAGTCCCGCACCGCCCGCCAGCGTGCGGGCCACAGCACCCTGTTCGTTCAGCAGGGCGAGCGTCGCGCCGTTCGCGGCGAAGCGCGCATACACGCCGCTCGAACGAGGACCCATCTCGATCTGATGCGCCGCCGGGTCGCCCCGCAGCGCACCCCACGTTCCCACCAGCACGCTCAGCGTTTCCGGCTCATTGCCCGGCCCGAGCCCCGCAAGCGCAGCGGGGACGCCGAGCGCGCGCAGGCGCGCGCTGACGGTCTGGCAGGGCTCGCCGGAGACGTCGGCGCATTCGATGCGCACGGGCAGGCGCTTGCCGCCGATTCCGTTCAGGAACGGCTCCGGGTAGGAGCCGACGACCGCCGGCACGTTGTCGGTCTGACTCCAGTCGTGCAGGTCCCACCAGATGTGATCGCCCGGATGCACCTTCGTCGCGGCCGCGCCCTGCGGGGCCTCCACGCCGTTGACGTAGTAGAACCAGTCGCTCGGCTGACCGCCGGCGTCGCCGCCGGAGGAGCCGTCGAGGCTCTCCACGAACCCGCCGCCATAGCGGGTCGTAACGTTCGCGTTGCGCATCAAGAGGCTCATCACGGTCTCTTCACCTCGCACCCGTGGCGCGTTCCATGTGTGCACCGGCCGGGCGCCGAAGTCGTGCGTGACGATCAGCGTGATCGCGCTCGGCGCCGATCCGGCGCCGAGGCCGCATCCGGCGAGCACGGCGGCGGCGAGCAACCCCGCCACCATGCCCAAACCGAGGGCTCTGCGCGTCTTACCGGACATTCGCGCCGGGGCTAGCGGACATAGAAGACGATCCTCGACGTTCCCCGCGCCAGCGTGGTGCGGTTGCCGGCGGCGTCCGTCGCCTGGATGTCCAGCACGTAGCGGCCGGGCGCCAGCGCGGCGGGCAAAAGGTAGGAGAACGTGCTGCCGGTAGATACCTTGAACGGCTTGCCGGTGCCGCAGCGAGACCGTACGAACCGGGTTGTGGTTCCGTTGAACGCATAGCAGCGATGACGGTACTCGCGGCGCAGCGTGAGGCTGATCGACGAGACGGTCGTGTGAGCGAGCACGCTGCCCGAGAGGATGCGCGGGGCGTGAGCGCGGGTGTAGAGGTGCCCGTCGATGAGGCCGGTCACGTGCGGGACGAGCGCATAGGCGCCTTTGAAGGGCACGACGGATGCACCGCCGGTTGTCGTGGTGCCCACCGGCGTCGCCGAGCCCGGTGCGCTCGGCGCGCCACAGCTGCCGTCGTTGCCGTTGTGCACGCACACGGTTGCCTCGGTACGAACGGAGCCCGGCGCGGTGACCTTTACTTCTGTGCTCCCCGCGTGAACGAAGGTGAGCGTCGCGTGACCACCGGAGTCGGTCGACGCATCGGTGCCGTCATATGCCAGCGTCGCGTCGCCGGCCGGCGATGGCGTCCCACTTGGATTCGCATAGGAGGTGACGGTCGCCGTCACGGGCTTGCCGACTTCGGCGACGGTGGGGACTTCGATGCCGAGAGGGTTGGGCGCCGCGGGACATTCGCCGAAGCATTCGGGGAAGAACAGGACTTCCTGTCCCGTCTGTGGCTGTGCTTCGCACGCTCCCACTTCGGAGGAGACGTGATTGACCCACATCTCCCAGAAGGCGCCCGCGGTGAAGGGGTGGGACTCGCCCTCGATCGAGAAGATCTCGTACTGAGAGAAGCTGGGTTCCCAAGGACCTTCCCAGTTGCCGCTGGTGGCGAGCTGCAGCGCGCCGAGAGCGCTGGTCCCGGGGCACGAGTCACTCGGATTGCCGTCCTTGACCACCGGTACGGTCGTGGTCGTCACCTGTGTGGGAGGCAGAAGCGTCGCGGCGGAGCCCTCCACCCTTACCGTGACGGTCGCGGGCCCGGCGGCAGCCGTAGCGGAGGAGACGAGCAGAAGCCAAGCGAGCAGAGCACAGGCAAGCACGGCGAATGCAGATGACACGCGTGGTGCGAACGAACGGCGCGCGAGAGAAGACGAGTTGATCATGGTGAGCCGACCCCTTTCCACGAGGGCTTGTGGGCTTGCGGTCGGAGGCAGGTCTCCTGGCTCCCGGGCCTACTCCTCCGCGCCTTCCCGAGCGCCGGAGGCGGATCGGTGGCTCGCGCTTGCGCGCCGCGGTGAGCATCCCCGGTCACAGTGGCGGGTCCGCGCCGGATTCACACCGGCTTCCCTTGACCACCGACCGTTATGGACGAAGCGATCTTACCTGACCCTGGGGCGCGGTGATGTGGCGCGAACCACGAAGGCGACAACCTGACGGAAGCAGAACTGACCCGGGCGACCCGGTGGCTACTACCCCCAGAGACGGCGAGCTACAGCGCTGCGCCGGCGTCGCTCAGCGCGGCGCGCTGCGTGGCATCGAGCGCGGTGTGCTCGGCCAGCAGCTGCCGGGCGTGATCGAGATCATCCGAGCGTCCAAAGGTGAGCGCCGCGACCAGCCGTCCGTCCTTTAGGTACCAGTTGGTGAACTTGCCGTCCTCGAGCGATCCACGCAGGATCTCCTCGTCCCAGGAGGCGGCCGGGCCGACGTACTCAAGCTCACCCACACCCGCAAGGACGGAGAAGAAGTAGGGGACCACAGTGTGGGGCAGGTCGCGGCCGAGCATGTTCAGCGCGGCGGTCTTGCCGTGGTTGAAGGCGACGTCCCAGTGCTCGATGCGCATCGGACCACCGTGCACCAACGAGTCGTACTCGCACACGTCCCCGGCGGCGAACACGCCCGGCACGGAGCTCTCCAGTCGCGAGGAGCAGGCGATCCCGCCGCGCTGCCCGATCGCAAGACCCGCGCGCTGGGCCAGCTGCGTGTCCGGTGTGACGCCGGCGCCGACCACGACCGCGTCTGCCTCGAGTTCGAGACCCCCGCGCGTGATCACCTTCCCGACGCGTCCCTCGCCCTCGAAGCGCTCGAGCTCGTCCTCGCCGTGGACGGTCACGCCGACACCTTCCAGAAGACCCTGGATGTGACGCCCGACGCGCCCTCCGAAACCGCGTTCGAGCGTGGCGGCCTCCTGCATGACGATCGTGCAGCGCTTGCCGATCGCGGTCAGCGACGCGGCGACCTCGCAGCCGATGTAGGAGCCGCCGATCAACACCACGTGCTCGGCGTCGGCGACACCCTCGCGGATCGCGTCGGCGTTGCCGAGCGTGCGCAGATAGTGGATCTGCTCGAGCTCGCACCCGGGCACGTTCAGCCGCCTGACGTTCGCGCCGGTGGCGATGAGCGCCTTGCCGAAGGAGACCTCTTCCTTGGTCGAGAGCTTGGCCGTACGCGCGTCGAGGTCTAGCGCTGTGACACTCGTGCGCTTGAGCAGCTCGATGTCCTGCTCTGACCACCACTCATCGGGACGGAAGAACGCCGCCGAGCGCTCCTCCTCCGCGCGCAGATAGTCCTTGGAGCAGTCCGGACGGTTGTAGGGCGGGTCGGGCTCGCGCCCCACCAGCAGCACCTTCCCCTCGGCCCCTTCCTCGCGCAGCCAGCGCGCGCAGTTCGCGCTCGCCAGTCCGCCACCGATCAGGAGATAGTCGACCTCGCGTGTGGCCATGGACCACAATCTACGCGAACGCCGAACTGAGCAACAGCTCGTAAACGGCGAACGTCATGCCTGGGGAGCGACCGCAACGATGTCGATCAGACTCTCCAGGCCAGCGAAGTCATCGGGGTTGCAGGTGTAGAGCGGAAGCCTGTTCGACAGAGCGACAGCCGCGATCAACAGATCCAAGGCGCGCCTGCCACGCGCCTTGCGACCGACAGCCGTGACGGCCGCATAGACCCGTCCGTATACGCGTGCCGCAGCGATGTCGAATGGGAGTTGGTCGAACGTATCTTCGGCATGCTGGATGAGCGCAATTCGCCGGGCCCGCTCTTGTGGATCGCGTGTCGCCTCGGGACCGGTCGCCAGCTCTGCCATCGTGAGCGCGGACACGGCGATCTCAGCCGGAAGGTCTTTCGCGCTCAGCCGCTCGAGATCGATCACCGCAGATGTATCGAGAAGGCCGTGCTGCGGTCGCCTTCTCTCAGGCACGATGCTTCGTGGGGTTCATCGGACGCGAGCTCCTATCCCAGGCCCGCGGCGTCGGGTCCTGGTCTATGAACCGATCGATGTCGGCTCGAAACTGCTTGTAGTCGACATCGCCTACGCCGGAAAATGCGGCTATGGCCACCTCGGCCGGTACGAACTGGCGGCGGCGGATGGGGCGCAGTTCGCCCACCGGCGTGCCGTTGCGAGTCACGACGAAGGATTCTCCGCTGTCGAGCTCGCGCATGATTTCGCCGCTGTCATTGCGCAGTTGTCGTTGGGTGATCTCGCGCATGTACGCAATGTAGCACTCGTGCGACGGCGCATATGGCGGTAGAGCGCAGACAGCCGCAGACACCGCCTCACAATCCCGGCGGATGGCGCACGGACCAGTGTGCCCAGGTCGGGATGTGGTCGAGGATGCGCCAGCGAGGGCCGTCTTCGCCGCGGTTGGGACCGACGTCGGTGCCGTTGTGGCTGGTGTCCAGACGCAGACCGGCGATGACGAGGAAGACGTGATCGGTCGGCGATGTGGTCGCGTAGATCGTCAGCCAGCGCCCGGGGCCGGGCGCGCCCCAGTGGACGTAGTCCTGGGCGAGCGGGTTGTCCTCGACGATTTCCGCGATCGGCCGCACACCGGAGCGGTAGAGGACGTAGTTGAGCGTGCTCGAGCAGTCCTCGTCGCTCGCACCGCGCGGATCGGGGTGGCCGTCGGAGCCGTAGGGCAGTTCCTGGAGCTCGTTGCCGGCGACGACCATCGCCTGTACCACCGCGGGCACATCCGCGGGTATCAGCGCGAGGTGACCATCGCCGGGGTCGAGCAGGGCGTGTTCGCCCGCGGTGAAGCGCACCGGCGTGGAGGTTTCACCGGCCAGACGCGTGTCGGCGCCCGCGAGTCCTTCACCGCCTTCGAGCTCCCCTTCGCGGCCTTCGAGTCCATGCTCGCCGCCTGCACGGAGCGCTGGCTGAGCCGGCGGGGCGGGTGGACCGCGATATCTCGCCGCCCACCGCTGCACCTCGGCGACGTACCAGCCGGCGTGGTTGTAGGAGAAGATCGCCGCGCGATAGTTCGCGGGCGCGCCCGAGGCGTGCAGGTAGTTGGCGGCGCCGTAGATCGCATCCGCTGGGTCCCAGCGGTCTCGCCGCCCGTCCCCGTCACCGTCCACACCGTAGCTCGCCCAGGTGGAGGCGAGGAACTGCATCGGCCCTCCCGCGCCCGCCGAGTTGACGTCGCCCTCGTGCGTGCACGAGGGGTCGGGGTCGCGCCCGTGATCGCACTCGACCTTGCCGATCCCGGCCAAGATCGCCCAGTCCACTCCGTAGCGCGCGCCCGCTGTTTCGTAGAGCCGCAGATATTCAGGCGGGATGTCACGCAGAGCGAACGCCGAGGGACCCTCCCCGGATCCGCCCACATCGTCACGTCCGGCGGAGGTGGGGCCCAGCGAGGCGCCGCTCATGCCGGCGACCACTGCGATGAGCATGAAGAACGCGGCGAGCCCAAGGCTCGCGCCCACCGCGATGACGGCTGCACCACCTGGCGCATTGCCCGGCGAATTGCCGCCCCGCGAGGCGCGCCCGGAAGCTGCGCCGTGGGAGCGAGAGCCGGCCGCGAGCGACCCGGCGCTCATGCTCGATCTTTCCCGAGCTGCCGTTTACGTCGCGCGGCAACCTCGAGCATGTCGTCGAACACGGGTGAGCCGCTGCGGCGCGAGCCGGTTTGGGGGGCGGCGCCGGCGGCAGCGCCTTCGCGTTTCCATGCCTCGATCCGCGAACCGCCTGGAGGCGTGTTCGGATGGCTGTGGCCCTCCAGACGCAACCGCTCACCGAGCGCAGCATCCAGATCCCGTGCGCCGCTGTGCCGGTCGAGCCATCCAGGCGAGTCTGGCTGTGCTCGCGCCTGCAGGTCCGCCACCGCGCCGCCGAGCTCGCGGCGCATCGCCAGCTCGCGATCGATCTGCGCTCGCGCCTGCCGGCGCCGACGCGGATCGAGCTGCTCGTACTCACCGCGGGAGTGACCCGCGAGAGCGGCAAGCGCGGCGTAGTCGCGGCGCTCGCCACTCCCGTTAGCGCGTCCCGCCGCGGGCAGAGCCGCCTGGGCGTCCAGCAACTTGGCGCGTTGCTCGCGCTGCTCGCGAGTATGCGCCTGCCCGGTTCTGCGCGTGGCGGCGTCGGCGTCGGCAACCGTGCGACGGGCGCCCGCGAGCGTATCCTCCTCGCGCGCGATGCCATCGGCGATACGCCGCTCGCGCGTGCCGAGCAGCGCCTCCCTGCGCGAATCTCCCGCATTGGCCGCCTGTCCGCGAGATCCCTGCACGCGCGCGAGCTGAGCATGCATGCTCGCCAGCCGACCCTGCGTCTCGGGCGCCATCTCCGTCGTGTCACGTGCGCCGCGCTGCTCGCGCTCGAGGCTCTGAATGACCTGCCCGTCGGCGAGATCCTGGGCGCGAGCGGCTCCGGCCCGCGCGCGCTTGCGCCGGCGCTCGACGCTCGGCGCGGGCAACGAGGGTCTGGCCCGTATGGTGCGGCGTGCGACGCCGATCGCCGCGCGCGGCGTGTCGAGCGCCTCGCGCACTTTTCCCGCGATCGTCCGCTGCACGCGCGAGCGCTCGTCCCCGCCGCGACCCTCGGCGAGACCGAGAGCCTGGTGGCGCCGCGCGTAGGCGCCCCACCAGAAGGCGGAGGAGAGCAGCCACTGTGACCACCACCCGAGCGAGCCCAGATCGCCGAGAACCGCGACGACGGCGAGCACGACCCCGAGCAGGAACGAGTACATCAACTTCGCCACTACCGCCCCGAGCAGGCGCGTCAGCCAGATGCGAAACGCAGCTCGTCCGCCCTCTCCCAATGCGGGGGCGAGCACCATGACCGGGGCCAGCAGCAGATACAAGAGGCCGAACAGAGCCGCTCCGAGCAGTCGCAGCGCGATGAACCCGAGCAGCAGCAGCATCCCGAGCACGCCGGCGACGATCAGCAGCAGGCCCGCGACGCGCGGCCAGGTGCCGGCGCTGGTGCGAAATTGCGCCTGGGCGGCTGTCGGTCCATGGCAGGCGGTGGCATCGCTGCTCTGACACAGCGTCCGCAGCAGCGAGCCGGATTCGTTGATCGAGTTGCGCGCCGGTCCGTTCGGGGGCAGCGCGAGGAACACTTCGCCGTTGCTGTGCGCGTCGCGCAGCTGCTCGGCGCTGCGCTGAAGCGCATGCGCCTGTGCACTCGTCGAGAGCGCGGCTCGAGCCAGCTCGCTCGCGGCGATCTTCAGACCGGCCGCTCGCAGTCGCGGATCCAGACGCGCCGGGTCTCGACACCAGCTGACGGCGCCGAACTCGAGGTAGCACCAGGGCGCTTCGACCGTCGTGGCGAAGACCGACTCCATGCTGTCGGCCAGCGCGCGTCCCGCTCCCGAGGGAGTGCCCCGCGCGGTGACGGCGAGCGTGCCGAGACTCGCCTGGTTGGCCCATCCTCCAAGCGCGCCGACGGTGCCGGTGGGATCGAGGATCACCCACATCCCCGCGGCCATCATCGCGAGGGTCATGAGCGCTTGGCCGAGGGTCTCGGCGACGCGGCGACGAACGAGACCGTTGTAGGCGGCGAGCACCGAGGCGATCGCGAGCACCGTCGCCAACCACGGCCCGGTCAGCGAGCTCTGCATCTGGCGCAGCCCCCTGCCGACGCTGGCCGAGGCGCTGTCGAGCAGGTCGATCGTGTAGCACCACTCGAGCATCACCACGAGCGCGTGCACGGCCCACACGACGGCCGTCCAGAGGGGCGTGACGAACAGGTCCTGCACGGCGCTCGAAGCGGTGATCCCGGCGAGGCCGGTGTCGATGTGCACGTCGATCCCGTAGTCGCCCGTCGGCGCGGGCGCGGCGACGAAGCCAGACGTTTCGCAGTCGCGTCTCGCCGCCCCTGGCAGTCCTCCGCCGAGCGTGCCTTTGCACAGTGGGCTGCCGAGCCCGTTGCCGACGAGCGGGTCCGATTCCCCCTGCACACTCGCGCCTGCGCCTTCGGCTTCATCGCCGCCCGCGCTCGACACGCCGCCAGACCCCGCGCCGAGCGCGGGGAAGCTCGGCGCGGTCTTCGCGCTGCTCGCCGGAACAGCATGGGACGGGGGCGCATCGGCCGCGCGCGAGCGCGCCGCGTTCGCAAGCGTCCCACTCGGCGATCCCGCGAGTGCCACGCCCGGCGACCCACCGAGTGCCATGCCCGAGCAGGCGAGTAGAACGATCCCCGCCAAGCCAGGGGCAACCGAAAGCCTCTTCACGCGCGCGCGGGCGTGGTGGAGAACGCCCGCAGCAGCGCCGGTGCGACGAGGTCGACCTGGATCGCCTCCACGCGCCCGTGATGGTCGCGCAACAGGCAACGACCGGCCTCGAGTTCGAGCAGGCTCTGGCGCATCCTGCTGTTCTCGGGATCGAGGCCGAGCAGCGCCAGCGCCCGCGCGGCCTCGCTCTCCGAGCGCATCCCGAAGACGAACGTCGCTCCGATCAGGTTCTCGAGCGACTCGCGCTCGCCGATCAGCGCGTCGGTGACGAGCTGCGTGGAGACGATCGGCACCGCCAGCTCCGAGCGTCCCATCCGCTGCAGCGAGGCCAGCAGCGTGCGCCCTACTGGATCGCCGAGCAGCCGCCAACCCTCATCGAAACTGAAGAGCTTCAAACGGTCGCGCTCGGCGCCGAGGAGCTGCATGGCGAACATCGCGATCAGACGCACGATCTGCTCGCCGACGCGCTCGGCCTGCGAGTACTCCGCGCGGGGCGTCCCCGGCTCCGGGCCGGGCAGGTCGCGGATCGGCAGGTATGTCACCTGGCTGTGCCCCACCGGCTCCAGGCGCACATCGGGGTCGGCGAACCCGAGCTGGGTCAGCCCCGAACGCGCGTACACCGCGAGCGTCGCCCCGACCTTGCGCTCGGTCTCATCGCCCTGCGCGAGGGCCTTGACGACCTCGTGGCAACTCGCCTCGCTTGCGCGCCTGAACACACGATCGACGGCGCCGACGATCGCCGTCTCCCACGCGGGCTCGGCCCTGGCCGGCAGTAGGTCGCGCAGGAAGGAGACCGCGGCGTCCTGGCGGAGATGCTCGGGTGCTACCCGCAGCGGGTCGAGCACACCACGCAACGCGCGATCGGGCTTGAGCAGGACGACCTCGGTGTGCGGAGCGACCTCGTCGAGCAGATGCAGCCGGTGATCGCCCTTGGGATCGCAGTCGACGATGCGCGCGCCCTGCAGGAAGCCCTCATACTTGAGCTTCTGATCGAGCGTCGTCTTGCCCGATCCGAGCGCGCCGACGCTCAGGATGGTCGTGTTGCGATCGGCGTCGGAGCCCTCGCGGAGGTTGAAGCGTACGGGCTGTCGCGATCCTGAGAGCGTGTGTCCGAGGTAGTACCCGCGTCGCGATCCCACCCGGTGGGTGGCCGTGGGCATCATCGCCGCGACCTGCTCGGGCGTCAGCGTGTCGTCATACCCCGCCACGCGTGTGCGCTGACCCGGGAGATGTTGGGCGAACAGGCGCAGCTGATCGCCGAGTGGCCGATGCAGGTGGATCTCACCGTAGGCGCGCCTTACCATCTCCACGCGCTCCTCCAACTGCTCCTCGTCGCTGGCCCCGACGGCGATCGCGAGCGTCGCGCGCAATAGCGGCGGGCGACTTGAGGCCTGCAGGTAGGCGAGCAGGTCGCGGGCCTCCTGCGTGCGTCGATAACCGAGGTCGGAGATTCCTTGATCGCCGTCGGACTCGGCCCTTACGATCTGATCGGCGTCCTGGATTCGCCGGCGCGCGATCCGCAGCGCGAGCCCGTTCGAGAGGTAGCGCGCGTTCAGCGAGAGGTCGATCGGGAAGGGCAGGCTCTCGACGGGCGCGAACATCAGCTCGACGCGCGCCCCGGGGAAGGTGGCGCGCTCGGGCAGCGCGCCGAGCACGAGTTGTGCCTGCCAGCTGGTCCCAAGCTCGGATTCGATCCGCAGCCGCCGACCCTGGTGCTCGACCAGCGAGTCCATCCAGCGCAGCACGTCGCCCTCCAGCGGCGCCAGCTGTGCCTCGCCGTTGCGCTCGAACACGAGCGCGCGCGGCTCATGCAATCCGTCGATCCGCGGCTCGCCGAGGCCGCGACAGAACGCACGCCGGATGAGCCACTGCAGCTCCACTCCGCGCGCCTGCCGGACGGGCAGGTAGTCGGCGAGCCGCGCGTGCGCCTGGTCGGCGCGGACCCGTGCGCGCTCGAGCTCGGAGACCTTCAGCAGGCGCCGGTCGTGCACCGAGAACGCGCGCCGGATCTCCCTCCACCACTCGCGCGGACCGCCCTCGGCGGCCTGAGAGACGTACGCGGCGACATCGCGCTCGGGGTCGCGCAGGCTCACGAGCAGGAACACCTTCGCCCGCCCTGTGCCGACGTCGCGCAGGCGACGCTCGTGTTCGCCGAGGTAGATCTCTTTGGCGCGCGCGTGCGAGGGCCGGGCGCTGTCCTCGCGCAGCTCGCGAACGTAGCGCGCGAGATCCCAGCGATGCGCGACCCGGACGATCTGCAGGTCGGCCTCCACCGCCTCGATGGCACCGAGCAGCGCGAGCAGTCGCGCGCGCTTGCCGTCCTCGGGAAGCCACTGATAGGAGGCAAGCCCCACTACGAAGGCCGCCCAGCAATCATCGAGGCTCTCGGCGAAGACGCAGTTCCCGTAGACGCACGCGATCGGCGCCCTCACCGGTTCACCGTGGAGAGTCGCGCCTCGGCCGAGAGTCGCGCCTTGGCCGAGAGTCGCGCCTTGGCCGAGAGTCGCGCCTCGGTGGAGAGTCGCGCCTTGGCGGAGAGCGCGATCACGTGACCGTGCGCCGGTCGTGGGCGAGCGTGCAGCTCGCGCACGCTCAGTCGCGAACGCACTCCGGTGAGGCCCGGGGCGTGGGACTCCATGCGCTCGTGCGCGACGCTCACGAGGACCGCCCCAGGACCTGTGTAGCGCAGGCGACGCACGCGCGCGTCCGAACCGTCGGGAAGCATGAGGATCTCCTGCGGGCGCCAGCGGGCGCCGGGCGCGAGCACCCACCCGCGTCGCCGTGCGCGCAACCCCACCGAGCGCCGCGAGGCGAGGCGATGGCGCAGCAGCGCCTGCGCAGCAATATGCGCCGGGCGCCCGTCGATCACGACGACGCTCAGCAGCGCCGCGCCGGCGCTGGGCAGCGCGAGGTAGAGGAGATACCAGGGCAGTGCGCCGGCCAGCACTCGCAGCGGCGGTACCCGCGCGCACAGCGCGACCGTGGCGAGTAGCGCGAGAAAGTAGAGGATCCCGCGCACCGGCACACCGCCGGGGTTCAGGCGCAGCCGGTCGATGCGATAGATGCGCCGCTCGAGATCGAACACGGC
>DASXMO010000032.1:0-1628 GCA_036495605.1 Solirubrobacteraceae bacterium | reverse complement strand
CGGGGCGCATACGCAGAGGCCCGCGGTTTCGCGGCGGTCTGCCCGGCGAATGGGACGTGAGAGGCGGACGGCACGGGCCCGCCGGGCTTTTCTGAGCATTTTTCTCTGACGGGCATTGATCCAGTCCCACCCCCGGAAAGCCCAGGCCGTTTGCAACACCGCGTAAGGCGCGTTGGGGGCGCGTCCTGGTTGGGGCCGCGGCCTGGGGCAGATCTCCAACCGCGCGATTAGCTTGCGAGTAGTTGGTGCTGCTCGGTCCAGTGCAGCGGCAGATCGAGCTCTGTCAGACGCGTAGTGGTGGGCTCGACCGGTTGCCGACCCTGCAGGATCGCCTCGACCAGCTGTGGGCTCAAAAAGGCGAGACCAACGAGACGGCGAATGTAACGCCGGGTGATGCCGTCACGCTTGGCCAACTCCTGAAGCGATCGGGCGCGGCCGGTGGCGAGCTCCTCAAACCACGCGCGTCCGCGCGCAATCGCCTTGATCAATGCCGGATCACACCTCGAGCTGTGGTTTTGCTGGGCTAGTCCAGGGAGCACCAGCTTGGTTTCGACACCACGCCGCTTGAAGGCGACTGCCGCGGTCAGCTCGAAAGCGTTGTCACTCCCATCCTCCGACGCGGATGAGGAGACATCCCCGCCCAACAACAGGCCAGGCCGCAGCTTGACGATGAGCGTGTTCTCGTCGACGATGACCTTCTCGACGAGCCCTCGCACGAGCTTTGCTCGTTCCGCCGGCGAGCCACCGAGCGTCGCTGCAACACGGGCCGCCCGGTCGAGCATTTTCCGAAGCTGGTCGCTCGGCATGCCGGCAGCACCAAACCGCTCGACCATCGTCGCCGGGCGGGTCAGAGCGTCAAGTAAGATGCTGATCACGGCTTCTTCGATCTCTCTGGCGGCGAGCCGCCAGCCTCGCGCGTGCTCCGTTCCTGCCTCGGTAATCAGCGCAGCGGAGACGTAGTAGCGATAGCGCCGGCCGCTCTTGACGGCGTGTGATGGCGTGAGCCGCTCCCCCTGGGTATCGACCAGCAAGCCCGCCAGCAGGCTGGGCTCGGCTGCTTTAGCCTTGCGCCGATGGTCGCTCGTATTGGCAGCGAGCTGGTTCCGAACCGCGCTCCAGGTCTCATCATCGATCAGCGCCGGATGCTGGCCGGGATAGAGCTGGCCCTTGTGCGCTATCTGACCGGTATAAATCGGGTTTGAGAGCAGTTTGTAGAGATGACCGCGCGAGAAGGGTCTGCCGCCGCGCTCGGTGCCATTCGCCGTCGTGCGAAATTTCGTCCGCAGCCCGAGACGGTCCGCCTCCTCCTTGATCCGGCGCACGCAGCCGAGCTCTCGATACAGATCGAAGATGCAACGCACGGTCTCAGCCTCGCCCGGGTTGACGACGAGCGTGCGCTGGTTGACGTCATAGCCCAGCGGCACATCGCCGCCCATCCACATGCCTTTCTTCTTCGAGGCGGCGATCTTGTCGCGGATGCGTTCGCCGGTGACCTCGCGCTCGAACTGGGCAAAGGACAACAGCACATTGAGTGTCAGGCGCCCCATCGAGCTCGTCGTGTTGAACTGCTGCGTCACCGACACGAACGATGCACCTTGTGCATCAAAGATCTCGACCAGCCGGGCAAA
>DASXMO010000031.1:0-12150 GCA_036495605.1 Solirubrobacteraceae bacterium | reverse complement strand
CGAAGTCGACTCAAAGCTAGACCCCGGCCATTATGTCAAAGCCGAAGCGCAGTCGCTCGATGCCGGTGGTACTCCGACCGCGCCCCAGGGCTGTGGTGCGGTACCCTTCAACCCGAAAATAACAGCGTCGAGCACCTCCCGTGCTGCGTCTGCTTCCTCGGGTCTTGATTTCGAACTGGGATTGCCCAACGAAGGATTGACCAACCCCAGCGGGATCGCCGAAACGGAGCCCGAGAAGGTCGAAGTCGAACTGCCCCAAGGCATCACAGCCAACCCATCCACCGCGGCCGGGCTGACGGCCTGCAGCGAGCAGCAATTCGAAGAAGCGAGCATCACGAACCCCGGTTGCCCCGCATCGTCCAAGCTCGGGACATTGTTCGCGCGTAGCCCGTTGATCGAAGAACCGGTCGAAGGGGCGGTGTATGTCGCTACTCCTCACGCAAACCCCTTCGGCAACCTGCTCTCCCTCTACATCGTCGCGTCAGCACCCGAACGCGGTGTGTTGATCAAGCAGGCCGGTCGGGTGGATATCAACCAGACCACGGGTCAGTTGACGACGACGTTTGATGGTTTGCCGCCGTTGCCATACTCCTCTTTCCAGTTGGACCTGCATGAAGGACCACGCGCACCACTGACGACCCCACTGACCTGCGGTGCGTTCCAGGCCACGGCGAGGCTCTATCCGTTCTCAGAACCAAGCACTGCGACGGTACGGACGGCACCGTTTACGATCAACTCCGGTCCGGAAGGTGGTGGTTGTGTTGGTTCTGAAACACAGCTGCCGAACACGCCTAGTTTTGAAGCCGGTAGCCAGACACCGTTGGCGGGAGCGTATTCCCCGCTCGTGTTGAACCTGGGTCGTAGTGAGGCTAGCCAGCGCTTTGGTGCGATCAACACGACCCTTCCCGAGGGTTGGCTCGGCAAGCTCGCCGGGGTGCCGTTCTGCTCTGACGCACAGATCGCGGCAGCGAGCGCTCGTAACGGCGAAGGACAAGGCGCACTCGAGCAAGCCTCACCATCGTGTCCTGAAGCGTCCCAGGTTGGTGTCGTGAACATCACCGCCGGTGCCGGACCAGACCCCTATCCCGTACAGGGCAAGGCCTATCTAGCCGGACCGTATAAGAACGCTCCGCTGAGCCTCGCGATCGTCACGCCCGCGATCGCGGGACCATTCGACCTCGGCGCGGTCGTCGTACGAGTCGGACTGTATATCGATCCGAACACGGCGCAGATCACCGCGATCAGTGACCCGTTCCCGACGATCCTCGACGGGATTCCGCTCGACATCCGCTCCGTGTCGTTGAACATGAACCGTGCGGGGTTCACGTTCAACCCGACCAGTTGCGAACCACTCAGCATCACCGGTCAAGAGACCTCCACCCTCGGCCAAACAACCGGATTGGCTGATCGCTTCCAGGTCGGTGGCTGCCAAAACCTACCGTTCAAACCCGCAATGGCGATCAGTACGCAGGGCAAAACCAGCAAAGCCAGTGGTGCGAGCCTCACCGTCAAGGTCTCCCAACAGTCCGGTGAAGCGGACATCCACAAGGTCGACCTGACGCTACCCTCCGTCCTACCAGCCAGGTTGACGACACTGCAACAGGCGTGCACGGAAGCACAGTTCAACACCAACCCCGCGGGATGCCCGCCGGGATCGTTCATCGGGACAGCGAAGGCGATCACGCCGATCCTGAACGTCCCGTTGATAGGCCCGGCGATACTGGTGTCCCACGGTGGCGCGGCGTTCCCCGACGTCGTGTTCCTACTGCAAGCCAACGAACGCGGAGCGACCATCCGCGTCGATCTTGACGGCAAGACGGACATCAAGAGAGGCATCACCTACTCCCGCTTCGAAACGGTCCCCGACGCCCCGATCACGAGCTTCGAAACGATCCTGCCGCAGGGTCCCCACTCCGTACTCGCAGCCACAGCGAACCTCTGCACAAGCAAGCTGTCGATCCCGACAGAACTCACCGGCCAGAACGGCGCCCTCGTCAAACAAAACACACCCGTCACGGTCACGGGGTGTCTCAAGGCGAAGGTGCTCACGCGGGCTCAGAAACTTGCGCTGGCGTTGAAGGCCTGTCACAGCAAACACAACAAGGCCAAGCGTCACGCCTGCGAACGCGCTGCCAGAAAGAAGTACGGGCCCCTCAAGAAGAAGGCGAAGAGGGCCGCGGAGAAGTAGTAGGGGAGAGGTGCTCGGTGGAGGAAAAAGCGCTTCGCCCGCTCAGGGGCCGAGCAGTGCCAACGGCACAGCCGCGACACCATCGGGTCTGCGGTAGGCGAATCTTCCCGTGTAGACGACCACCCGGTCGACCAGCCTGTCGCCGATCTGCTGGTGCAGCCAGTTGAGGTGGCGCACGTCGCGATCGTCGACCGTGCTCCCCAGCTTGGCCTCTATCGCCACGCACGACATGTCCGGACCCTCGACGATCAGGTCGATCTCGCGGCTGCCCTCCTTGGTGCGCAGGTGGCCGACCCTCGACCTGGCGGCGTCGGCGTAGATCCGCACCGCCTGCGCGACCAGCGACTCGAACAGCGCGCCGAGCCAGCTGCCGGTGGCGGGCGAGACGCGGCCTCCTTCGCCGCGCAGCAGGCCAAGCTTGTCCACGCCCACGAGCCGGGCGGCGATGGCGGGGTCGACCAGGTGATGCTTCGGTGTGTAGGTGAGTCGCTTGAGCGGTGCGAAAGCCGGGATCCAGGCTTCCACCGGGTCGAGCACGAAGATCCGTCGCAGGTGCTCTCGGTAGGCTTCGACGGTTTGGCGCGCGGGCATCTCGCCCTCGCCGGGAGTGGCGGCATCGAGGATCTTGCTGTACGCCGCATTCGTCGCGGTCGCCGCCGCGTAGGCAGCCAGCCACGCTCGCAGCGCACCCGGGCGGCGCACGTTGACGCCGTTCTCGGGCAGGTCGCGTTCAACGATGCGAGCGACGTAGCTGTCGAGCTGGAGCGCTCGCGCCTCTTCGGATAGATCCCTAATCCCGGGGAACCCCGATCGTAGGATCTCGTCCGTGTATGCGGGGACATCGACGTCCGAGGTCCCGCTGATCTCCGGTGAGTCGCCGGCGAGCAGTGCTCGGAGTGAGACGGTTGGGTCGTGAACGCCGCGCTCGGCGAACGACATCGGGCGCATCGCCATGCTTACAATCCGGCCCGCGCCGGAGTGAATGCGGATGCCCGGGGCCACCCCTGCGGACCCAGCCAGCAAGAAGCGTCCGCCGGTGCCATCGTCGTCCACCGCTCGTCGAACGCGATCCCACACGCTGGGCTCGAGCTGCCACTCGTCGATGAGCACCGGCGGTGGAACCTGTGTGACGAGGTCGAGGTTCGCGGCGAGCGCGGCGTGCTCGTTTGGATTGTTTAGCGACAGGATCGTCGAGGCGCGTTGAGTCGCTGTTGCGGTCTTGCCGACGCCCTTAGCGCCCTCGAGAGCGATCGCCGCCAGCTGTGGGAACAGCGCGTCGAGGGCCTCGTCGATGATGCGGCGTCGGTACACAGACCAGTCAGTCTAACATATAGTCGCCATTCTATCTGGCATATGGTCGCCTTTTAGTTTGGCATCTCGCCGCTATGATCGCAGAGGGAAAGACCCGCAATGCCAACAGCTGCCGTGACCGGCGCCGACTGCGCCGTCGGTGGAAGGAGCTACCGGGTCTCCCCAAAAGTCCGCCCGCGCACCTCCTCGCCGCATCTTCTACGCTAGAGGCGGGATGGCAGTGACGGTCACACACGGGGAGCAGAACATCGGGGGCGGCTCCGGCTCGCTGCCGCGCGCCTGCATCATCGGCGCCGGCTCATCCGGCATCGCCGCCGTCAAGGCCCTGCACGAGCGCGGCATTCCCTTCGACTGCTTTGAGGCCTCCGATGAGATCGGCGGCAACTGGGTCTTCGGCAACCGCAACGGCATGTCCGCCGCCTACCGCGACCTATTCATCAACGTCTCCCGCGAGCGCATGGCCTACTCCGACTTCCCCATGCCCACCTCCTATCCCGACTTCCCCCACCACACCCACATCCGCGAGTACTTCAACGACTACGTCGACCACTTCGGCCTGCGCCCGCACATCACCTTCCAAACCGCCGTTCAGCACGCGGCCCGCCGCGAGGACGGAACCTGGGGGATCACGCTCGAGGGTGGCGAGACGCGCACCTACGACGCCCTGCTCGTAGCCAACGGCCACCACTGGGACCCCCGCTGGCCCGAACCGGCCTTCCCCGGCGCCGATACCTTCGCCGGCGAGCAGCTGCACGCCCACTCCTACGTCGACAACTCCCTCTTCGCCGACCGCAACGTCGTCGTCCTCGGCATGGGCAACTCCGCCATGGACATCGCCGTCGAGTCCTCCTACGTCGCCGCCAACACCTACCTCTCCGCCCGCCACGGCGCCTGGATCATCCCCAAGTACGTCTTCGGCAAACCCGTCGACCAGCTCCCCCAGGACCCGCGCGTGCCCTTCGCCATCCGCCAGCGCGTCATCCACCAGGTCATCCGCTCCTACACCGGCGACCCCGAGCGCTACGGGCTGCCCAAACCCGACCACAAGTTCGGCGAGTCCCATCCCACCGTCTCCGGGCGCATCCTCGACCGCATCGCCCACGGCACCATCGCCCCCAAGCCCAACATCGCCGCGCTCGAGGAGGGCTCGCGGGTGCGCTTCGTCGACGGCTCCGTCGTCGACGCCGACGTCGTCGTCTACTGCACCGGCTACCGCATCACCTTCCCCTTCTTCGACGCAGACCTCATCTCCGCGCCCGACAACCACATCGAGCTCTTCCGCCGCGTCTTTCACCCCGACATCCCCAACCTCTACTTCATCGGCCTGCTCCAGCCCCTCGGTGCGATCATGCCGCTCGCCGAGGCCCAGAGCGCGTGGGTCGGCGATCACCTGCTCGGCGACTATCAACTCCCGCCGCCTGCCCAGCTGCGCTCCGACATCGCCGCCGACCAGGCCGCCATGCGCAAGCGCTACGTCGCCTCCAAGCGCCACACCATCCAAGTCGACTTCGACGACTACCTGCACGATCTCGACAGCGAGCGCCGTGCCGGGGCGCAGCGGGCGCGGGCTCGGTTGGTCTCGGTTTAGGGCAGTCATGCCCACCTTCTGCCGGCACAACCGCTTCATCGAGCGCTGCCCCATTTGCAGCAAGACCCTGCCCGGCGCTGAGCCCGCGGGCGGCGGCAGCGAGCGCCGCTCCAAACGGGCCGTCGCCGGCTCCTCGTCGCCCGCGCGTGGGCGATCCGCGACTGCCCGCGGCCGGCGCCTGCGGGGCGGGCGCGACGTGCGCGTACGCCGCGAGGACCGTGCCCAGGAGGACGGCTATGAGCACCCGCTGCTGCCCGGCCTGCGCTCCTCCGCGGACGCCGCCCGCCTGGCCGAGGAGATCGCCTTTGCCTCCGCTCGCCTGCTGCGCATCCACTCCGCACCGCCCAGCCTCTTCAACGAGATTCGCACCCTCGCCGGCGACGGTCAGCTAGAGCGCGCCACCTGGATCTGCTTTCTCACCGTCTACCTCTCGCCGCTGCAAGGCGACGATCCCTTCGCCGGCATCCGTCTCGCGCTGGAGCGCGCTGACGAAGGCGCTCAGGGTCGCGAATTCGAGGGCTCTCCGCTCGACGGCGTCCCGCTCGGGCCCCGCACCTCCCACGATCCTGCCCGCGGCTCAGACACCGTCCACGCCTACCGCCAGTGGGCGCTGCACGCGGGCTCCCAGGTCGAGGGGCTCCTCGGCGAGGCCTCCTGGACGCCCCAGCGGCGCTTCGAGCGGGCCTTCGAGCGGCTCACGCTGCCCGGCTTCGCGCGTATGGGTCGCTACGAGCTGCTCGTCACCCTCGGACGGCTCGGTTTGTATGAGGTGCAGGCCGACTCCCTGCACCTCGCCGTCGGGCGCGCCGGGCTGGAAGACGCCACGACCGTCGCCGCCAAGCGCGTGCTCGCCGTCGGCGATCCCATCTACCTCGAGCGCCGCGCCTCCGCCTTCGCAGCCGAGCTCGACGTCCCCATCGACGTGCTCGACCTCGCCCTCGCCAACTGGGGCACAGGCGAACGCGCCACCCTCGGCTTCAAAGCCGACATCACCGATCGTCACGCGCTCGAACGCGCTCGAACGGCGTTCGATCTGGACGATCTCGAGGAGCCGATCTCCGACTAACGGCGTATTTGCAGCACATTTCCCGCGCTCGCGGGGGTTGGCGCCGGTGAGGGTTCCGGGCGCAGAAATGCCGTCCACCCTGCCGCCTACAGTCTGCCGGGTGGCGCTGTGTTTCATCGAGCCCCAGGACGCAATCCGCGTGATCGCCGAGTCCGTCGGGCGCGAGGCCCGTCGCCAGCTCGTCGGCGAGGTCGTGCGCGCCTGGGTCGACGACATTCCCGACCAAGAGCTCTCCGTCCACTACGCCCGCGCGATCGCCGACCTCGACCAGGACGACCTGCACCTGCTCGCCGCTTGGCACGCCTCGCTCGAGGTCGGCCAGCCGATCCCCAACACCGACTTCCTCGTCGGCGTCTTCCCCAGCCTCGGCGACAACCGCCGCGAGGCGCTCAAGATCGCCGCCGGCTTCCGCGGCGAGGAAGCCTTCCAAGCCGGCGTCTCCGAGGAGCAGGCACTCGACACCGTGCTTCCCTGCCTCTCCCGCGAGCGGGCCATCGAGCTCGCCCACGAGTGCATCCAGTTGTACGCCTGGGACAGGCTCGGTTCAGATAACTGAGTCTCGGTGTGGGCGCCTGGGCGCGCGAGCTAAACTCGCAGCATGTCCGATCTCGCCGCATCCGCCTCGCCCACCGTCGATGACGTGATGGACGCCCTCTCCAACGTGATCGACCCCGAGCTCGGGCTCGATTTCGTCGAGCTCGGGCTGATCTACGGTGTCGAGGTCAACGACGGCCACGTCAACGTCACCTTCACGCTCACCACCCCCGGCTGTCCCATCGGCCCACAGGTCACCGAACAGATCGACGAGTTCGTCGGCGAACTCGAAGGCGTCAAGACGATCGCCTCCGAGATGGTCTTCACCCCGCCCTGGTCCCCGGACAACATGTCCGAGGACGCCAAGTTCGCACTGGGTTACTGACCCCGCTGGGGTTGGGTCAGGCCGGGGCTGAGATCGACTCGCGCGCCAGCTCCACGAGCGTCGCGAGCTGGGCGGCGATCGTCTCGCCGATCAAATCGATGTCCGGCAGCGCGTCGAAATCGCCGAGCAGGCCGAAGTTCATCTGGCCGTTGTAAGACATGATCGCGATCGCCAGCGCGTGGTTTTCGGGCAGGAACGCCACCGGGTAGGCCGCCAGCATCTCGCGCCCCAATACATACAACGGGAACTGTGGTCCCGGCACGTTCGTCACGATCAAGTTGAACAGGCGCGTCGAGAAGTTCAGGCGCGAGGCCTGCGCGAGGATCGTCGGCGGCGCGAAGTTCTGCGCGCCCGCGATCACCTCCGCGCCGAGCGCCTGCTTTGACTCCTTCAAGCCCTCCATCGCGTGCGAGACGAATCGCAGCCGCTGCACCGGGTCCGCGATGTAGACCGGCAGCGGACCGCGCATCACGACGATGCGGTTGCCGCCCTGATGATGCTCGTCCTCCGCCCGCACCGACACCGGCACGAGCGCGCGCAGCTCCACGCCCTCGGTGCGCAGCCCGCGCGCGATCAGAAACTCGCGCAGCGCCCCCGCCACGACCGCGAGCACCACGTCGTTGACGGTGCCCCCGAACGCGTTCTTGACGAGCTTGAAGTCCTCCAGCCGGTTCCCGATCCCCATGAAGCGGCGGTGGGGGCCGATCGGCACGTTCAGCGGTGTCTCCGGCGCCGGGTTCAATCCCGCCCACACGATCTCGCCGATGCCCTCCGCCGCCTCGCGCGTGCGCGAGAGCGCGCGCTCCGGGTGCGCAAACGCATCCAGCGCGCCCTCCGCCAGCTCGACCCCCGCTCGTACCGCTCCCTTCAATCCCGCCGCCACGAGCTCCGGCGTGCCCGGTTCCGGGTGCGGGCGCCAAGCGCGCCCCGAATGCTTGATCGGCGGCGGGTCCGGGCTCAGGTCGAACAGCACCGTCGCCAAATCGATCCCCGCGATGCCGTCGATCAGCGCGTGGTGGGTCTTCGAGATCAGCGCGAAACGATCGTCTTTCAACCCCTCGATCAGCCACATCTCCCACAGCGGCTTCGAACGGTCCAGCTGCTGAGAGAAGATCCTCGCCGTCAGCCCCCGCAGCTGCTCGGGCTCGCCCGGCGTCGGCAGCGCCGTATGGCGCACGTGATACTCGAGGTTGAAGCTCGGATCGTCGACCCACACCGGCCGCCCGCTGTCCAGCGCCGTGTGCGCGAGCTTGTGGCGATAGCGCGGGACCAGATGCAGGCGCATGCGGATTTGCTCCAAGAACTCCTCCATCGGCGGTGGAGGGCCTTCGACGATCGTCAGCCCGCCGACGTGCATGTGCGAGCTCGCTCCCTCCTGGTGCAGGAACGAAGCGTCCACCGGTGTCAGCCTGTCGAGGTGCTTTTGCGCCATCCACGGTTAGCGTACCCGCCGGCCAGGGTTCTGGCGTGGGCCCCATACAATGGGCAACGTGGCCAACACCGTCGAGAAGCTGCTGCTCGCCGCGCCGCGTGGATACTGCGCCGGTGTCGACCGCGCCGTGCAGACGGTGGAACGCACGCTCGACGAGCACGGCCCCCCCGTCTACGTGCGCAAGCAGATCGTCCACAACCGCCACGTCGTCGAGCAGCTCTCAGCGCGCGGCGCCGTCTTCGTCGAGGACATCGACCAAGTGCCCGAGGGCGCCGTCACCGTCTTCTCCGCCCACGGCGTCGCCCCGAGCGTGCGCACCGCCGCGCTGCAGCGCAGCCTGCAGACGATCGACGCCACCTGCCCGCTCGTCACCAAGGTTCACCGCGAGGCCGCGCACTTCGCGAAGGACGGCTACACGATCGTGCTCGTCGGCCACGACGGCCACGAGGAGGTCGAAGGCACGATGGGGGAGGCCCCCGAGCGGATCGTGCTCGTACAGGACGAGGCCGACGTCGACGCGCTGCAGGTCGACGATCCCGAGCGCATCGCCTACGTCACCCAGACGACCCTCTCCGTGGATGAAACCGACTCGATCGTCGCGCGCCTGCGCGAACGCTTCCCCCAGATCTCAAGCCCCCGCACCGACGACATCTGCTACGCCACCACCAACCGCCAGGCCGCCGTCAAGCAGCTCGCCGGCGACTGCGACCTGATGCTCGTAATCGGCTCGCGCAACTCCTCCAACTCCGTGCGCCTTGTCGAGGTCGCCCAGGACTGCGGCACCGACGCGCACCTCATCGACAACGCCTCCGAAGTACGCGAGGAGTGGCTCGCCGGCCGGCGCGTCGTCGGCATCTCCTCCGGCGCCAGCGCACCCGAGAACCTCGTCGCAGAGCTCATCGACTACTTCCGCGCGCGCGGCGTCTCAGACATCTCCGAGGTCGACGTGATCCGCGAGGACGTCCGCTTCATGCTCCCCAAGCCCGTTCGCGAGTTCGTCGCCTCCGGGGCCTCCGGCTGAGCGCCTCCCCGCCGAGCTCTCCCGCCCCGCACACCGCCTTGACCCGCACCCTGATCGTCTCCGACCTGCATCTCGGCGGGCTCTCCGGGATCGACCTGCTGCGCCGTCCCGAGCTGCGCCCCGCGCTGCTCGACGAGCTCGGCGGCGTCGATCGCCTCGTGCTGCTCGGCGACGTGCTCGAGCTGCGCCACGGGCCGCCCCACGACGCGCTCCTCGCCTCGCGCCCGTTCTTCGAAGACGTCGGCCGCGCGCTCGGGCCCGACCGCGAACTGATCATCACAGCCGGCAACCACGACCATCTGATGGTCAGCACCTGGCTCGACACCCGCGCTCTGCACGAACCTGAGCCCGATCCGCTGGGCCCCGAGCAGCGCTTCGAGCCCGCCGAAGCCTCGCCAATGCTCGCCCAGATCGCCCGCTGGGCCGCGCCCACCCACGTCACTGTTGCCTACCCCGGTCTGTGGGTGCGCCCAGACGTCTACGCCACCCACGGCCACTTCCTCGACGCTCACCTCACCGTGCCCACGCTCGAGCGCATCGGCGTCGGCGTGATGGGGCGCCTGCTCGAACGCCCACCCGCCACCCTCGACAGTGCCGAGGGCTACGAGTCGGTGACCGCGCCCATCTACGCCTGGCGCGACGCGATCACCCGCTACGCCGCCGCCGGTCCGGTGCTCAACGGCCTCGCTACCGCCCGCGCCTGGCGTGCCCTCAGCTCCTCCGGGCGCAATGGTGCCGGCGGATCGGGTGGGGGCGGCGCACGGCAGATGCTGCGCTCGGCCCGCACCGCCGCGAGCAGGACCGCCATCAAGCGCGGGTTCCCACTGATGGTCGGAGGGCTCAACCGCGCCGGGCTCGGCCCCGTCAACCCCGACATCTCCCGCACCGCCCTGCGCCGCTCCGGCCTGCACGCGATGGGGGAGGTCGCCGCGCGGCTGGACCTCGGCGACGCCTACGTCGTCTTCGGTCACACCCACCGCGCTGGGCCCTTCCCGGAGGACCCAGCGTCTGAGTGGCGTGGGCGCGGTGGCGCGCGATTGGTCAACTCGGGGTCCTGGGTCTACGACGGGATCTTCCTCACCGCCACACCGGGTGAGAGCCCCTATTGGCCCGGAACCTGCGTGCTCGTGGAGGACACCGGCCCGCCGGTGCACAAGCGGCTGCTGCTCGACCGCTCGCACTCTGAGCTCAGTACGCCGTCCTACGAGCCGTCCCACGCCAAGCCAGGCGTGAAGCACGTCGCATAACACTCCACGCCCGCGCTGAGCTCGAGCTCCAGCACGCCCGCCGTGTGGTGCTCGTGCTCGACCAGCGCGTACGCGCCGGGGTGTGAGACCTCGAACTCGCCTCCGTTGACCCTCACCGTCCCCGCACCGTCGAGCACCGCCCACACGCCTCCCGCCTCATACGACCCCGAGTAGGCGCCCGGCTGGTCGGGCGTCTGGGGCGCCAGCCGCGCGCCGGCGACGTCCTCGGGGCGCAGGGGCTCAAGCGGCTCGCGCTCCACGCCCAGCAGCTCCTGGATCGCCAGCTCGGTTTCGGCGTATGCGCCCTCGCCGTAGTGGTACTCGAACAGACGCGCGCGTCCGTCGAACAGGTAGCGCGCCGGCCAGCCCAGGTTCTCGTACTCCTGCCATACCTCCAGCTCTGAGTCGATCAGCACCGGGTACTCGATCCCCAGATGCGCCACCGCCTCCCGGACTGCCTCCTCCTCGTGCGAGGGCTCGAACCCGGGGGAGTGCACACCGATCACCCGCAGTCCATCCCCCGCGTAGCGCTCGTGCCACGCCTTCACATACGGCAGCGTGCGCAACGAGTTCGGCCGGCAGAAGTCCCAGAACTCCACCAGCATCGGCCGTCCCCGCTGGATGATGCTCGCCTGCGCACCCTTCCCACCGGGCACGTTGACCCACGACGCCTTCGTCGGGAACAGCGGTGCGGCGATCGTGTCAGTCGGTGCGCGCACTCGGAGGCCCGATGGCCGGCGGCTGACGGCGTCCTCGCTCGCTCGCGTACGTCCGTACGCCACGCTCCTTGCGTCCTTGTCATCCTTGGCCCTCGAACCTCAGAGACCGCGAATGGCAGGAAGGACTCTGCCTGGTCAGCCGATGGAACCCACCATCTCCAACTGTATGAGGCGATTAAGCTCGACCGCGTACTCCATCGGCAGCTCCTTCGTTACCGGCTCGATGAAGCCGTTGACGATCATCGCCGCGGCCTCGTCCTCGGTGAAGCCGCGCGAGCCCATGTAGAAGAGCTGATCGTCGGAGATGCGCCCGACGGTCGCCTCGTGCGCGACCGTCACGTGCGGGTTCTGGATCTGGATGTCCGGCCAGGTGTCCGATTTCGATTCGCCGTCCATCATCAGCCCGTCGCACTGCACGCGAGCTTTCGAGCCCGCGGAGTTGTTGCCCATCTTGACCAACCCGCGGTAGCCCATGATGCCGCCGTCCTTGGAGATCGACTTGGCGAGGATGTTCGAGGTGGTGTTCGGCGCCAGGTGCACGACCTTCGCGCCCGTGTCCTTGTGCACGCCCTTGCCCGCGACGCCCACGTTCAGGTGGTCGGCGCGCGCGCCCTCGCCCATCAGGTAGGAGCCCGGGTAGAGCATCACGTACTTCGCGC
>DASXMO010000030.1:0-3739 GCA_036495605.1 Solirubrobacteraceae bacterium | reverse complement strand
CTTGCCGCATGCGGCAAGGTCAGTCGGGTCGCATGCGACCCGACTTCCGAGCGGCGCATGCGCCGCTCGGTGGGACCGCCGCATGCGGCGGTCCCCCGGGGCCGCACATGTGCGGCCCCGCAGCCGGCGCATGCGCCGGCTGAACAAACCGAGCCACTCGCATATGACCCAAACGCGGGCTGGCGTCGTACAGTGAGAGGTTCCCGATGGCCTCGACCGCGACCGCGACCCATCAAGCCGCAACGCCGAGCCCCGAGGCTCTCGTGCTGGGAGCGCTGGAGGACGCGCGGGCGGGGACGCTCGCACTGGTCTCGCATCTGAACGACGATCAGCTCACGCGCGTGCTCTCGCCGATCATGAGCCCGCTCGTGTGGGATCTCGCTCACATCGCCGCCTACGAGGACCTCTGGCTGGGGCAGCGGCTCTCCGGGCTCGAGCTGCTGCGCGAGGACCTCACCGCTGTCTACGACGCCTTCGAGACGCCCCGCGCGGTGCGCGGCGACGTCGAGGCGCTCGGACCCGCGGACGCCCGCTCCTACATGCGCGAGGTGCGCGCGCGTGTCGCCGAGGCGATCCTCCGTGAGGGCGTCGGCGACGGCGATGTGTGCGAGATGGTGATTCGCCACGAGCTGCAGCACTGCGAGACGATGCGCCAGACGATGGCGCTCGCCGACCTGCTTCCTCCCGGCGAGCCGCCGGCGATCGACGACTCCGTCGAGGCGACAGCGGCGCTCGCTCCCGGGGAGGGGCGGTGGCTGGAGATCCCCGCGGGCTCCTTCGCGATGGGCGCCCCCGCGAGCGGCTTCGCCTACGACAACGAGCGCCCCCGCCACGCCGTCGAGCTTCGGGCCTTCCAGATCGCGCGCCGCCCCGTGAGCGCGGCCGAGTGGATGCGCTTTGTGCAGGACGGCGGCTATGAGCGGCGCGAGTGCTGGTCAGACGAAGGGTGGGCGTGGAAAGAGGAGCACGACATCACCCACCATCCCTCGCTTGCCACCGGCGACGCGCGCACTCCGGCGTGCCACGTCAGCTGGTTCGAGGCCGATGCCTTCGCCCGCGCGCACGATGCGCGCCTGCCCAGCGAGGCGGAGTGGGAGCGGGCCGCGACCTCGGAGCAGCAGGCGCCCGCGCCGGAGGAGCACGCGCAGGGTGAACTCGACACACAGCCAAGACCTGTAGAGTTCGCACAGGTGGGACGAGTGTGGGAGTGGACGGCCAGCACGTTCGGCGGGTACCCGGGCTTCGTCGCCCACCCCTATCGCGAGTACTCCGAGGTCTTCTTCGGCGATCGCTACCGCGTGCTGCGCGGCGGCTCGTGGGCGAGCAGCCCGCGCGTGAAGACCGCGACCTTCCGCAACTGGGACCTGCCCCTGCGCCGGCAGATCTTCTCCGGGCTGCGCCTCGCGCGGGACGCCTCATGAGCGCACCGACCACGACCAGCGCCGTGTGGCCTCGCCGGCGATCGGAGGGAGTGTGATGGAGCCCGTCGCCAACCCCGCCGGCCCGGCGATCCAGATCGACTCGCACCTCGACGGCGAACAGGAACGCTCGCTCGCCGACGACGTGCTCGACGGGCTCACGCGCCCCTTCAAGGAGCTGCCGCCCAAGCACTTCTACGACGCGCGCGGCGCCGAGCTTTTCGACCAGATCTGCGACCTCCCCGAGTACTACCCCACGCGCGCCGAGCGCGCGATCCTCCAGGCCTCCGCGGGCGAGCTCGCGGAGCTCACGGGCGCCGCCGAGCTCGTCGAGCTCGGCTCGGGCACCGCCGCGAAGACGCGCGTGCTGCTCGACGCGCTGCACGAGGCCGGCACGCTGCGCCGCTACGTGCCCGTGGACGTCACCGAGAGCATGGTGCGCGAGTGCGCGCAGACGCTCACCGAGGAGTACCCCGGCCTGCAGGTGCACGGCGTGATCGGCGACTTCGAGCGCCACCTCGACCAGGTCCCCGAGCCCGTCGGCCCGCGCGTCGTCGCGTTCCTCGGCGGCACCATCGGCAACTTCCCGCCCGGCAGCCGCCGGCGCTTCCTGCGCGCGATCGCCGGCCTGCTCGGCCCCGACGACCACCTGCTGATGGGCACCGATCTCGTCAAGGACCCCGAGGTGCTCGAGGCCGCTTACGACGACGCGCAGGGCGTCACCGCCGAGTTCAACCGCAACGTGCTGCGCGTGCTCAACCGCGAGCTCGACGCGAACTTCGACCCCGACGACTTCGACCACGTCGCGCACTTCGACCCCGAGCACGAGTGGATCGAGATGCGCCTGCGCGCGCGGCGCGAGCACACCACGCACGTCGGCGCGCTCGACCTGCCCGTGCGCTTCGCCGCCGGCGAGGAGCTGCGCACGGAGATCAGCGCCAAGTTCACCCCCGAGCGCCTGCAGGGCGACCTCGCCGCCGCCGGGCTTCAGTGCGTGCGCTGGCTCACCGACCCGGATGAGCTGTTCGCGCTGACGCTCTCGCGTCTTACCGTCACCTGAGAGCGCGGGTTGTCGCGTGATGGGCGCGACGGTCGGCTGAAAAGATCTGAACCCCGTCGAATGCCGATCAGCCAACGGTCGGGCGGTCGCTGATGGCGCTTGACGACACTCACGCGCCGACTCGCACCGGCGGGCGGCGATCGCGCCACGGCGCCGCCCGCTCCAGCTGCGCGGCCAACCCCAGCAGCGTCGCCTCCTCCCACATCCGCCCCATGAAGTGCGCCCCCACCGGGATGCCCTCGGGGGTCCAGTGCAGCGGCACCGACATCGCCGGGCAGCCCGTCATGTTCGCCACGCGCGTGTACGGAGAGAAGGCCATGTAGGGCGCACTCACCGCGTCGGCGGCCTGCGCGTCGAACGCGCCGAGCGGGATCGCCGGCCGGGAGAGCGTCGGCGTCAGCCACACGTCGCAGCGCTCGAGCAGCTCCGCCACCGCACGCGCTCCGAGCGCGATCGTGCGCAGGTCGCGCAGGTGCTCCGCGGCGCTGCGCTCAAGGCCCGCCTCATACCAGCGCCGCGTGCGCGGCTCGAGGTCCTCCTCGCCGGCGGTGCGGCCCGCGAGCGCCTGTGCTTCGAGCACGAGCGACATCACGACCTCCGACCACACCCCGAACCACGCCTCGACGAGCGCCGCGCCATCCTCGATGCGCGGGGCATCGTCCACGAGCTCGTGACCCAGCTCCGCGCACACCCGCGCCGCCTGCTCGACCGCCAAGACGCACTGCGGCTCGGGCTGCTCGCCGGTCAGCGTCCGCGTCGAGACCGCGATCCGCAGCCTCGGCGCGGGCGCGCTCAGCGCCCGCGCGAACGTGCCCGGCGCGCTCGCGGGCGCCGGATAGGGCTCGCCGGGCAGCGACCCGTGCGTGTGGTCGAGCAGGCGCGCGCTGTCGCGCACCGAACGCGTGAGCGCGTGCTCGACCAGTAAGCGCGAGAGCAGCTCGCCGCGCGCGGGCTCGTTCGGCATCCGCCCGCGGCTCGGCTTCAGCGCGAACAGGCCGCAGCACGAGGCTGGGTTGCGCAGCGAGCCGCCCGTGTCGTTGCCGTGCGCGAGCGGCACGATCCCCGCCGCGACCGCCGCCGCCGAGCCGCCACTCGATCCGGCCGTCGAGAGCTCGGTGTCCCAGGGGTTGCGCGTCGCCCCGAACAGGCCTCCCTCCGTGATCGGGGCTCGGCCGAGCTCCGAGGTGCTCGTCAGGCCCACCGGCACAAGGCCCGCGCGGCGCAACCGCGCCACGAGCGCGCTGTCGGCGCTCGCCACGTG
>DASXMO010000029.1:0-5107 GCA_036495605.1 Solirubrobacteraceae bacterium | reverse complement strand
GCGGGGGCGGGCTCGAGGGCGGGGGCGGGGGCGGGCTGAGCGGGCGGCTGCGCTCGTTGCAGGCGTGGTCGGACGTGGCTCACAACTTCCGCAACGACTGGGCGATGCTCTACCGCGAGATCGCCCTCGGCTTCCTGCTCGCGGGCTTCATCGGACTGCTCGGGCAGGACTTCTTCAATCGCCTCTTCGCCGTCGATGCCCCCGAACCGTGGCGTCTGCTCGAGAACGTCATCGTCGGACCACTCGTCGCGGTGGCGAGCTTCGTCTGCTCGGTCGGCAACATCCCCCTGGCGGCGGTGCTGTGGTCGGGAGGGATCGGGTTCGGCGGCGTGATCGCGTTCGTGTTCGCCGATCTGATCGTGCTGCCGATCGTGCTCGCCTACCGCAAGTACTACGGGTCTCGCTACACCGCGCGCATCGTCGCGTTGATGTTCCTCACGATCGTCATCGCCGCGCTGATCGTCGATGGACTGTTCGACGCCGCCGGCCTGATCCCGCACACGCGCCCCACGAAGGCGGAGGTGTTCGGCGAAGTGACCGTCGGCTACACCCTCGTACTGAACGTGCTCGCGACGGCCGCCTTCGCGGCGCTGTTCGGACTGACGCGTCGGCGCGGCGTGACTGACCCGGTGTGCGGGATGAGGGTCGATCGCACGCACGCGATCACCCGCGAACATGGCGGACAGACGCACTGGTTCTGCTCCGAGGGCTGCGCCGACACCTTCGGGGCGGCTCACCGCGATGCGATAATGACCTCTTCGGGGGACGCCGCTGCGCACGCACGGCCGAACATCTAGGGGTGGCGGAGACGCGCATGTCCAGAGCAGAGGGAAATCCGATCGCGGGCGAGCGCCAGACGGCTGAGAACGCCGAGATACCGGAACTGCTGCGCCTCGAGCGGCGTCTGGAGGCGGTCCTCGCACAGCTCGCCGAGGCGGTGACCGTAGTCGATGAGAACGGACGCACGGTGTTCGCCAACCAGGCCGCGGCCGACCTGCTCGGTGTCGCCACTCCGGGCGAGCTGATGAGCGCGGCTCCGGGGAGCATCATGCCCCGTTTTCAGGTGCTCGACGAGCACGGTCGCGAGCTTGACCTCGAGAGCATGCCGGGCCGCAGGCTGTTCGCGGGCGAGAACCCGCAACCGCTGCTCGTGCGCAACATCGTCCGCGCCACCGGCGAGGAGCGCTGGCTGGTCGTCAGATCCTCCCCCGTCCTCGATCCGGACACCGACCGGATCGCCTACGCGGTGAACGTCTTCGAGAACATCACCGAGGTCAAGCGCGCGCAGCTGAACGAACGCTTCATGTCCGAGGCCAGTCGCGTGCTCGCCTCCTCGATGGACTACAACGAGACGCTGCAACAGGTCGCACGCCTTGCCGTCCCACGACTGGCCGATTGGTGCGCGGTGGACGTGCTCAACGAGCGCGGCGAGATCGAACTCGTGGCCGTGCACCACGCCGATCCAGACAAGCTCGCGATGGCCGAGCGCCTCGATCGCCGCTACCGCCCGGCACTGGACGATGCGACAGGTGTCGCCGAGGTGCTGCGCACCGGAGAGGCGCGCATCTTCACCGACATCCAGACCGACGCGCTGATCGCCTACGCCCACGACGAGGAGCACATGGAGCTGCTGCGCATGGTCGGCCCGCAGGCGGTGATAATCGTGCCGATGATCGGCGCCACCGGCACGATCGGCACGATCACGCTCGTCTCCTCAGAGTCCCCGCGGCGCCTCTCCGCCGTCGATCTCGCGCTCGCCGAGCGCCTCGCGCGCCGCTCCGGCACGTCGGTCGAACGCGCGCGCATCTACACCGAGCGCTCGCGCATTGCCCACATCCTCGAGCGCTCCCTACTCCCCGAGTCCCTCCCCGAGATCCCCGGTGCACAGATCCAGGCGCGCTACTCGCCCGCCGGCGAGATCAACGAGGTCGGCGGCGACTTCTACGATCTCTTCCAACCGCGCGACGGCCAATGGATCCTCGTAATCGGCGACGTCTGCGGCAAGGGACCGCGGGCCGCCGGCGTGACGGCGCTCGCGCGCCACACCCTTCGCGCCGCGGCCCTCAGCGAACAAGCTCCCGCGGAGATGCTGCGCACCCTGCACCGTGCGCTGCGCCTGCAGCCGGCCGGCGCCGACCTGTGCACCGCGTGCGTGGTCCTGATGGAGCCCACCCCCGAGTGCACGCGCCTCACGGTCGCCCTCGCCGGGCACCAGCCGCCGCTGCGGATCGAGCCTGAGGGCGCCGTGACAGCACTCGGCGAGCCTGGCACGCTGCTCGGGGTGCTCGATCCCATCGACATCATCGAAAGCACCGGCGAGCTGCGCGCCGGCGAGACCTTGCTGCTGTACACAGACGGAGTGACCGAGGCCGGTCGCGCCGGCAGGCAGCTCGGCGAGTCGGGGCTGCGCGGGCTGTGTGCTCAGACCGCGCACCTACCCCTCGATGGCGTGCTCGAGCACATCGAGCACGCCGTGCTCGAGCGCGCCACCGGCAGGCTGCGCGACGACGTGGCTCTGCTCGCGGTGCGGATCAGCAGCGGGCCTGGCGAGCGGTCCGGTGCGCCCGCGAGCTCGGCAGAGGAGTCTCGACTCGCGTTCTGAAAGCATGAGTCGGGCGCGGCTGGGCGCGCGACCACTGCGATAGCATCCAACGTGTGGAGGCCGACGAGCGCATGCAGGTGGAGCACCTGCAGGTCGAGGTTCGCAGCGAGCCCGACAGAGTCGTCTTGCACCTACTCGGAGAACTCGACCTGGCGAGCGCTCCGCTGCTGCAAGGAACGCTCGAGAACGCGGAGGCCGACGCCCCGCCGCTGACCGTGCTCGACCTCGACGATCTCGAGTTCATCGACTCGACCGGGCTTCGCATCATCCTCGCCGCGCACGAGCGCGCTCAAGAACGCGGGCAGATGCTCGCGCTCACCCGCGGCTCACAACAGGTCCAGCGCCTCATGAGCATCACCCGTGCTGGCGAGCACCTGCGCATCATCGACAACGCCGACGCGCAGCTCGTTTAGTCAGCGCGCAGGCGCCCCGAGGGCGTTCATTGAACAATGGAGGTCAGCATGAGGACCATCGACCAGGAGATGGTCTTGGCCCATTTCATCGTCTCCCGCGACGTCGAGCGTGTCGGCCAAACGACGCACGCCAGGGCTGGCGTCCACCGCCCTGATCAGATCACGCCCGCGTTGCGGGCCTCTCGCCGTGAGCCCGTTTCGACCTCATGTCTGAGACCTATGCGACCGTCGGCGCCGAGCGCAAATCCCGGCAGGGTGAAGCGCTCGGCCAACAGCACCGGGATCGCCTCGCGCGGCGGCCGAGAGACCTGGGTGTCGCTGGGCGAATGCGTTCTCAGCTCGAGCGATCCGCTCCAGTCGTTGATCGATTCGCGGCTGCCATCCGGGCGGTGGACGGCCGCGACCAGCCCAAACACGAACGGCGACTGCGGATGCGTGGACGTCCACCAGTTGCTCATCTCGATGTCGATGCGCGCGACCGGCTCTGGAGAGAAGGCGTACAGGTCAGACCACGACTCGTCCGCGAGTGTCTGAAGAACGAGCTCGGGCCCGTCTTCGAGCACCCGGAAGCTCCATCCGGACTGCTCGTAAGCGGCGGCGCCGTCCGGCCCAAACGGGATCGGATCGAGCAACGTCCCCAGCCCAAACCCGACGTCGGCATGCCATACGCGGCCATCGCCTTCGGTAACCCGCAGCACGAGGTGGCTGCGGGGACGCACCGTGCCAGGCGGCGCTCCGCGGCGCACACGCGCCAGCATCGGCTCGACTGTCAGTCCGAGATGCTCGAGCGCCGAGGCAAGCAGCAGGTTCTGCTCGAAGCAGTAACCGCCGCGCCGCTCATGCAAGAGCTTTCGCTCGAGGTCCTCCTGTGCGAGCGACACCGGAACTCCGCGATGCGGGTCGAGGTTCTCGAACGGGATCGACGTTGCATGCGCACGGTGAACGGACTGCAGCGTCGGGTGCTCGTCCGCGCTCAGCCCGACACGCTCAAGGTAGGCAGCGAAATCCAGCATTTGCGGCAAGCGTATATCCCACGCTCGACAGTCATACGTGGAGGAACCCGCTGACGCGCTTGCTTTTGCGCATAGCCCGTCTCCAGAGCATGCTCGACCCCGTCGCTCGTACGAGCGCCCGTCTCCGTGATCGCCTCAATGGACCGCTATCCCCGGGTAAGTGTTCCAGTGCCAGGCTCCCCCGACACCGTCCCCCGCCTCGAGCACGACGAAGTCGCGAAAGCCGGCCTGGTCGAGATTGATCGCCGCCCCGATACCCGAGAAGCCCGCACCGGTCACCACGACCTCGTGGTCCATTTCGAACATTGGGCCCGTCCCATAATCTCCGCCCCGTTCCAGTTAGCCCGCCGAGCTGTGGGCGGTGGCAGATGGTACCTGCTGCGAAGCTCGTGTGTCTTGGGTATGGGCCGGATTCCCCGGCGGCGACGTGAGCACGGACTGCGAGCAGGCTGCTGCGGCCGTGACCAAACCCGCGGTGCTCGACTTGTCTTCGTCACAGAACGGGCGAGTATGGCGTCCTCAGAGTCTCAAGTGATTCGTGAGTTGGCGGCGGTTATCAGTTTCAGGTTCATCGGAGCGACAGAACGCGGGCCTCCGAGGACGCTGGCGAGCAGTGAGGTCAAGGCCCCCCACGCATGTGTGCAGTCCGTGTGCAGTCGGATCCCCACGTGGGCATTTCAGCTGACCCAACAGCATCGGCCCAATAGCCATGACTACCATGCCCCGGAGCCAATCCGGAAGCTAGGGAGTCGCCAATCTCCCACAGCCTCAAATCGGGGCGGCCGGACTCGAACCGGCGACCTCTCGGCCCCAAACCGAGCGCGATACCAGGCTTCGCCACGCCCCGTGCGCAACCAAGTCTACTGCCACTCGCCGCGCAGACGATCGATCCACGCCTGCAAGTGTGCGCGAAACAACGTGTCATCCACGGAGACCGTGAGCACTCCGTGAGCGGAGCGCCAAGTGCGGCCCTCCAGCTGATTGCTATTCGACTTGCGCAGCAGCTTGATCGTGCTCGGATCGATCTCGAGCATGCTGCCCCAGAAAGAGCAGAGCGCACTCAGATCTTGATCGGCGTG
>DASXMO010000028.1:0-18164 GCA_036495605.1 Solirubrobacteraceae bacterium | reverse complement strand
CTACGGCAATCAGAACTGCTCGATCGCTCGCACGCTGGAGTTGGTCGGCGAGCGCTGGACGTTCCTCGTGTTGCGCGACGTGTTCCTCGGGGTGCGCCGCTTCGACGCGCTGCAGCGCGACCTGGGCGTGGCTCGCAACGTGCTCTCCGCGCGCCTCGAGCGCCTCGTCGCCGAGGACATCCTCACGAAGGTCCCTTACAGCGAGCGGCCCCTGCGCTACGAGTACCGGCTGACGGACAAGGGCGTGGACCTGTGGCCGATCGTCGTCGAGCTCCTGCAGTGGGGCGACCGCTACGCGGCGCCCGGCGGTCCGCCCGTGATCCTGCGCCACAAGGGCTGCGGCGGAGAGCTCGGCGAGCGGAGAATATGCTCGCGCTGCGGCGAGCCGCTCGGCGCCCGCGACGTGCGAGCTGAGCCGGGGCCCGGGGGCCCGCGACATACGCACCGATCCGGCGCCCGGCGCCGCGCGGGAGCCTCTCGCCGAGAGCGTCTGACCGCTACTCGCGCGTGTGCGGCGGGTTCTAAGGGTAGACGACAGCTGTACGGCCGGAGCTCACGGCGCCCAGACGGGCGCGGACCCGGCGGACACCAATCCCGTCGAACCCACAAGGAGCTATCGCATGCGCACAATCGGACGTATCCATCGAATGCGCAGAACGTCTGCCTGTCTGGTCCTGCTCGGCCTGGCCGCCCTCGTTCTGCCGGCCGTCTCCTCGGCATCCTCCACCTGCAGCACAGCCGGACCCTGCCCGACAGTGACGCTCATCGCGAAAGCCGTCCCGATCAAGGGCTTCCCGGGCACCGGCAACAAACTCGGCGCGGGTGCCGCGCTCGAAGCGAAATACACGCTCAAAGGCACCGAATCTACAGGCGGCGTCGTCTCTCAGATCACGCACGTCAACTTCTACCTGCCGGCCGGGACCAAGATCAACCCGAAGGGCTTCGTGACCTGCACACCGGCGACGCTTGAAAACATCGGTCCGAGCGGCTGCCCGAAGAAGTCGCAGGCCAGCCCCGTCGGCACCGCCGGCGTGGTCGATCCGATCGGCGGCGAACTCGTCAAAGAGAACGCCACGCTGCAGGCGTTCTTCGCACCCGGCGGCGGTCTGCAGTTCTACGCCAACGCCGCCTCGCCGATCTCCGCGCAGCTGCTCGTCGCCAAGGGGCCGATCATCAACTCGAAAGCTCCCTACGGCCCCGAGCTGAACGCCGCGGTCGAACTGGTGCAGTCGGTCCCCGGCGCCCCCGCGGTGTCGACCGAATCGATCAACATCAAGGTCGGGGCCGCGTACAAGAAGGGCAAGAAAACGGTCTCCTACGGCACGCTGCCGAAGAAGTGCCCCAAGGGCGGATTCCCGGTGAAGTCGGAAATCACGTTCGCCACCGGCGCGACCGTGACCGCGCTGTACAAGGCGCCCTGCCCCAAGAGGTAGCCGCTGCCTGACATCGCCCGGGCCGTCGCGCCGAGGGTCGCGACGGCCCGTTGTGGCCGGGGTTGAGCCTGAAGGGTGAGACCGAGCCGGAAAGGCCCGGTCTCATGCCGAGGCTTGCGAAGATGGCTGGATGAGCGCCACGGCGTCCCCATCCAGCCGCCGCCCGAACCTCAACCCGGTGCTGCGCGACGGGGAGCGGGTGACGCCGCTGGAGCTGTTCTTCGACCTCGTGTTCGTGCTCGCGCTGACGCAGTGCACGACGCTGATCGCACACGATCCGACCTGGAAGGGGATGCTCGAGGGCCTGCTCGTGCTCGGCGTGCTGTGGTGGTCCTGGTGCGGGTATGCGTGGTTGACGAGCGTCGTCGATCCCGAGGAGGGCGCCGTGCGTCTGGTGATGTTCGCCGCGATGGCCGCGTTCCTGGTGTGCGCGCTGTGCGTGCCGGGCGCGTTTCACTCCGAGGCGCTGCTGTTCGCCTGCGCATACGGCGCGGTGCGGGCCGCGCATATCGCACTGTTCATGCTCGCCAGTCGCGATGACGAGGCGCTGCGACAGTCAGTCCTCGGCCTGGCCGCCAGCACCGCGCTCGGTGTTGGTTTGCTGATCCTTGCCGCATTCACTTCGGGGGCGCTGCAGCTGGGGTTGTGGTGCCTGGCGATCCTGCTCGACATGGGCGGGCCGCTGCTGTTCGGTATCGAGGGCTGGAGGCTCGTGCCCGGGCACTTCGCCGAGCGCCACGGTCTGATCGTGCTGATCGCGCTGGGCGAGTCGATCGTCGCGATCGGTGTCGGCGCGCGCGCGACGATCAGCGCCGGCGTGGTCACGGCCGCGGTGCTGGGCGTGGTCGTCGCGGCAGCGCTGTGGTGGGCCTACTTCGACGTCGTCGCGATCGTCGCCGCGCGTCGTCTGGCCCGAGCGCGAGAGGGGCGCGAACGCAATCAGATCGCACGCGACTCCTACTCCTACCTGCACCTGCCGATGGTCGCCGGTATCGCCCTGATCGCCGTCGGGATGAAGCGCACCCTGCTCGACGTCGACGATCCGCTGCACCTGGTCGCCGCGGCGGCGCTGCTGGGTGGGGCCGCCATGTATCTGCTCGCGCACGTGGCCTTCCGCCTGCGCAACATGCACACGCTCAACCGCCGGCGGCTGCTGTGCGCGTTCGTGCTGCTCGCGCTGCTGCCGCTCGGGGCGACGCTGCCTGCGCTGGCGACGCTCGCGATCCTCGCTGCGCTGCTCGTCGCGCTGATCGCCTACGAGGCGTTGCGCTACGCCGACGTGCGCGACCGCGTCCGCCACCAGCTCGCGCGTGAACCCCTGCCGAGCGCCGATGCCGAGACTTAGGTTTAGCGGTCGTAGCCGTCGATCGCCCGCACCGACAGCCACGTGAGCACGAGGCCCGTGACGAGGATCACGCCACAGCAGATCGCGAGCTTTTCGATCACCCAGCCTTCGAGCACGAGCGAGCGCAGTCCTTCGATCACGTAGCTGACGGGGTTGATTCGCGCCAGCGCCTCCATCACCGGGGTGAGCAGTTCGAAGGGCACGAAGTTGGGTGTCAGGAAGAGCAGCGGGAAGAACACGAGGAAGCTCGCGTTCGTGGCCTGGACGTTGCGCGTGTGCAGCGCCACGAGCATGCCGATGCCGGCGTAGGCCACGCCCCACAGCGCCGCCAGCAGCACCAGCACGATCGCGCCGGGGACGCCGGCGCGAACCTGCATCCCGAACGCCAGCGCCACGAGCAGCACGAGCGTCGCGACGGCCAGGCCGCGCACGAGGTCGGCGGCCAGGCGTCCGAAGATGATCGACGAGCGCCGGATCGGCGCGACGAGCAGCTTGTCGAAGTAACCGAGGTCGATCTCGGTCACGAGCGCAAGCCCCGAGGTGGCGGTGCAGACGGCGAACATCAGCGACACCGGCACCTGAAAGCCGACATAGCCCTGTCCGTGCAGGAACGGCGTCGTGGAGGGGAACGTCTTTGAGATCTGCCCGATGTTGACCGCCAGGAAGAACAGCGGGATGAACAACGTCGGCACCGTCGCCGCGGGCAGACGAATCACTTCGCGCACGGCACGGCGGCCGAGCAGCAGCACCTCGGTCATACGGCCACCTCCTCGCGGCTCTCCTCGCGATCGCCCTCCAGCCGCCTGCCGGTGGCGCGCAGGAAGACGTCATCGAGCGACGGCCGCGCGACCGAGAGCGCTCCCACCCGGATCTGGGCGCTGTCCAGGCGCCGCACGATCTCGGCGATTGAGCCAGGGCCGTCCTCCAGGTACAGCGCCAGCGCGCCGGAACCGGCGACGACGCGATCGAGGCCGTCGAGCTCGCCGATCGCAGCCTGCGTGGCGGCTAGGTCGGCGCCGTGCAGCTCGACCGACACGACATCGTGGCCGAGCTGGGACTTGAGCGCCTCGGGTGTGCCCTGCGCGACGATCAGACCGTCGTCGATGATCGCCACGCGATCGCACAGCTGGTCGGCCTCCTCCAGGTATTGCGTGGTGAGGAAGACGGTCGTGCCCTGCGCGTTAATGCGACGCACCTCCTCCCAGATGGTCAGTCGCGAAGCGGGATCCAGACCAGTGGTGGGCTCGTCCAGGAAGAGCACGTCGGGTGAGTGCACGAGCGCACTGGCGAGATCCAGCCGGCGCTTCATCCCGCCCGAGTAGGTGTTCGTGCGCCGCTGCGCGGCGTCGGTGAGACCGACCAGCTCGAGCAGCTCCTGCGCCCGGGCCTGGGCCCGGGCGCCGAGGATCCCGTAAAGCCCGCACTGCAACTCGAGCAGCTCGCGCCCGGTCTGCAGCGGGTCCAGGCCGATCTCCTGCAGCGCCACGCCGATCCGTCGACGCACGGCGGCCGGGTCGGCGAGCACGTCGAGCTCATCGACGCGCGCGCTGCCCGCAGTGGGCGGCAGCAGCGTGCAGAGCATGCGCACGGTCGTCGTCTTACCGGCGCCGTTGGGCCCGAGGAAGCCGAAGATCTCGCCCTGCTGCACCTCCAGGTCGATCCCCCGAACGGCCTCGACCCCGCCCTTGAAGGTCCGGCGCAGATCGCTGGCCACGATCGCGGCGCTCATCGTCCCGGCCCCGTGGCGTCCACCGTCTCGCGCTCGGGCGCGGGCTCGACCTCCAGCAGCTCGTGCTTGCTCGCGGCGGTCTGGGAGTGCAGCTCGTTGGGCCACCAGAAGTGAAAGCCGCGGATCGCCGCGAGCGTGGGCACGATCCTCGTGGCGAGGATGTTGGCGGCGAGCAGCACGCCGAGGGCGACCGCCAGACCGATCTCCTCCAGCAGCTGGATGCCGGTCAGGAGCAGCGAGGCGAAGGTGCCCGCGAGGATCAGGCCCGCGGCCGAGACCGCCGGCGCCCCGTGGATGATCGCCAGGCGCGCCGCCTCGCGCGGCGGGCGCCCGGCTTTGAACTCCTCGCGCAGGCGCGAGGCGATCAGGATGTTGTAGTCGGTGCCGATCGCCATCACGAACAGGTAGACGATGATCGGGATCGTGAAGTCCAGGCCCGCGAAGCCGGCGCCGTCGAGGAACACGAGCACGATCGTCCCGAGCGTCGCCGCGTAGGTCAGAACGACGCCGATCAGCAGGTAGATCGGCCCGAGCAGCGCCTGCAGCAGCAGCGCGAGGATCACGGCCACGATCGCGAGCGCCAGCGGGAAGACGTGCTTCATGTCTTTGCGCAGCGCCGTCTGCACGTCGACCAGCTGAGAGGTCGTTCCACCGACGAGCACGCTCGCTCCGGGGATCGAGCCGTTGGCGGTTTCGCGCACCGGTCCGCGCACGTTGTCGATCGCCTCGATCGAGTAAGGATCGTCGGTCAGGATCACCTGGAACTCGGCGGCCCTGCCGTCCTGGTTGTACTGGATCGGTAGCACGCTCGCGACGCCCTTTGTCTTCGACAACTTGCCCGCCAGCTGGCTCACCTGCTGGTGGTCGACCTTCTGCGAGGAGGTCACGAACACCTGGGTCGGGCCCAGGAAGCCCGGCGGGAACGCGGTGGCCATCTCGTTGTAGGCCTGCTGTGAGAGCGTCGAGGAGGGAAGCTCGGCGAGCTGGTTGTAGGTGGTTTTGTAGCCGAGCGTGCCGAGCGCCAACCCGATCAGCACGGCGGCGCAGACCGACAGCACCATCGCCGGGCGCTTGGCGACCATCGCGCCGATCCGCTCCGAGCGCGTGCGATGGTCCCCATCGTGGGAGGGCGGCTTGGGCGGGCTGGGCCAGAACAGCCGCAAGCCCAAGAGGCTCATGATCGCCGGCGCGAGCGTCAATGCCGCGAGCAGCATCAGCGCGACACCCACGATCAGCCCCGGGGCGAGCGTGCGCAGCGACTCCAGGCTCGCCACCAGGAGCGCGGCGAACGCGGCGATGACCGTCGCGGCGGCGGAGGCGATCACCACGCCCACGCGGCTGACCGCCGTGTCGAGCGCCTTCAGGGGCGCCTCGCCCTTGGCGACGTGCTCGCGATGGCGGAACAGCAGGAAGACCATGTAGTCGGTGCCGACGCCGAACATCACCACCAGCAGCAGCGGCGCGAGCTCCGGCCCGACCTGGAAGTTCAGCCAGTCGGCGAGCAGCGCGGTGATGCTCTGCGCGACCTCGTGGACGGCGCCGATGACGACGATCGGAAGCAGCGCGATCAGCGGGCTGCGGAACACGAGCCCGAGCAGCGCCAGGATCAGCACGACCGTCGCGATCCCGATCACGATCTCCGCGTTTTCATACGCGGTGGTCGAGTCGACGCTGATCGCCGCGTTGCCCGTCAGCTGGCCGTGCAGACCCGAGCCGGCGAGGAAGCTGTCGGTCCGTTCGCGCACGGTCGGCACCGCCCCGTTGGGGCCGGGATCGCCGGCCTGCCCGTTGAAGACGACCTGCACGAGCTGCACCTTCTTGTTTTCAGACAGATACGAAGGCGAGGTGCTCACCGAGCCGACCGCCGGGATGTGATCGGCGGCGAGCGAGCCCGCGAGCGCCGCGACCTTCGACTGGTCGGCTGAGCTCAGCGCGCCGCCGTCGTGTGCGCTGACGACGATCAGCCCGCTCGCCTGAGCCAGCGGCGGGAAGTATTGTTCGGCCGCTTCCAGCGCCTTCACCGACTGGTAGGTGCTCGGCAGGAAGGAGGAGTTGTTGTTCGAGGTGTAGGTGCTCAGATCAGGCGCCAGTCCGACGATGACCGCGCCCAGCACCACCCACGCGGCGATGACCCGCCACGGGTGTGCGATCACGAGCTTGCTGATCCGCTGGAACACCGTTCTTCTCTCTCCCTCCAGAGGGACTCGACGACGGGCAGCAGTGTTACAGGTGCTCCGGGCGCGCGTCCTGCGCGCGCCGCGCGCCTCGATCGGAGGCGAGCGCCTCGATCGCATCGGCCGCCGCCCGCGCACCGCCCGCGACGGCGTAGGCGCGGCTCACGCGCTGGGCGCCCTCGCGCATCCCGATCGCCTCGCTCACGGCCCGGGAGAGACGTTCGGGTGTCAGGCGCCGAGGGGAGAGGCGCACGCCCGCGCGCGCGAACTCCACGCGCCGCGCGGTCTCCAGCTGGTCGCGCCCGAACGGGACGACTACGACCGGGATCCCCGCGGCGAGGGACTTCTTGGTGATGCCCATGCCGCCGTGGCAGACGACGCAGACCGCGCGCTCGAGGATCGGCTCGTGCGCGACGAAGCGCACGACCCTGCTGCCTGGCGGCGCGTGGAACACGCCGGGATCGTGCGCGGCGGTGGTGCCGAGCACGGCGATGCCGTTCGCGGGCAGCGCTTCCAGCGCGACGTGCAGCAGGCGCTTGTCGCGCTGGCGCTCGGTCGAGCAGGTGACGAGCACGAGCGGGTCGGAGAGGTCGTCGAGCCACGCGGGCGCCGGCTGGGGCGGCGACCAGTTGACCGCTCCGACGAGGCGTACGTTCGCGGGCCAGTCGCCGCGCGGGTACTCGAATCCCTCGGCGGTCAGTGAGAGCAGCAGTGGCGGGCGCGCGAGCAGATCGTCGAAGTGCGCGAGCGTGGGCAGGCCGTGCTCCGCGCGCAGACGCCCGATCGTGGGCATGGCCATCCGATCCCAGCTCGCGCCCACCATGCGCCGGATGAGCGCGTCGCGGATCGCGCCCGCGGGACCGCTCCTGCGGCGCAGGCCCAGCCCGAACGGGGGAGCATCGCGGGAGCGCAGCGGCAGCAGGAAGGGCGCGAACATCGCCCACGGCAGTCCCGAGGCCTCGGCGACGGTCGCCGCGCCCCAGCAGTTGATGTCGATCACGAGCATCTCCGGCTCGTGGCGCTCGATCGCGCGGGCGAGATCGGGGGCCTCGCGCGGCGAGCGCCGAGCGAACGTGTTCAACGCCGACATGCCGGCGCCGCGCAGCGAGCGCTCCTGCCAGTCCAAGATCTCGATCGCTTCGATCGCGGGATCGATCGGCGAGCACGCGATGCCCAGTGGCTCGAGATGGGGGAGCTCGTCCGCGAGTCCATAGAGATGGCCGTCGTGCCCGCGTGCGACGAGCTCGGCCGCGATCGGCGTCACCGGATAGAGATGCCCGCGCGCGGGCGAGGTGTAGGCGAGCACGCGCACGGTCAAGTGGGAGAGTCCGGAGCGCGCCGGGAGTCCGGAGCGCGCCGGGAGCCCGAAGCGCGGCGCGAGCCTGAAGCGCGGGGGGACTTAGGGGTGTGGGGGTTCGGAGTGAGGAGTGAGTCCGGGGCGAGGAGTCGCTCGAGCATCTCCACGAGCGCGTCTTCGACCTCGTCCACCTCCAGGCCGAGGTCGCGTCGCAGGATTTTCCACACGTATACGTCGCACATCGCCACCAGCTGCGCCATGCGCCGCTGGCGCTTGTGCGGGGAGAGCTCCGCGAGCTGGGGCTCGAACGTGCGCCTGACCCATTCCTCGTGGACCTCTTTGCCGTAGTCGACGGCGCGCACGATCGAGTTGCCGCGCTCACCGCCGCCCATCACCCGCACCATCGCGTCCCGGTAGGGCAGCATGCGCACGACCATGTCGCCATAGCGCTCGTAGTGGCGCACGAGGTTGGCGACGGCGCCGGGGATGTCGCCGACGGGGGCCTCGTTGCGTTCCTTGACCACGAGCGAGCTCGTGCGACGGATGACCTCATCGAGCAGGCCCTGCTTGGAGCCGAAATGGCGCAGCGCCGTCTGCTTGCTGACGCCCGCGCGGCCGGCCACCGACTCCAGCGAGGCCTGCGTCCAGTTGTCCTGCTCGACCTCTTCGGTGGCCGCCCGCAACAGCGTCTCGCGCGTCTGCTCCTGGGCCTTGGCGCGCGCTACCTGTTTGTAGGCACGCTGTGAGGACTCCCGTGCCATGGCGACCGTCAGTCTTGCAGGGCGAGCGAGGCCGGCACGGAGCTCGCGAACCAGCCGGGCACCGCGAGGATCGCGAGTGCCGTGGCGGTCATCAGCGCGAGGCTCTCGAGCGCGGTCAGCGCGGTGACGGAGTAGACGACGGGGAAGTTGATCGTCTGCGCCAGGGCGCGGTCGGCGAGCTGCTGACTGTAGAGGCCGAAGATCGCCCCCGTCAGGCAGCCGACGCCCAGCAGCAGCAGGCTCTCGAGCAGGATCGTGTGCCACAGGTCCGCGCGCGGCAGCCCCTCGAGCTTGAGCTTGGCCAGGCGTGGGCGGCGCTGCCAGATCATGGCGCCCATCGCCGCGGCCATCGCGAGCACCGCGACGATCGGGATCAGCGTCGCGATCTGGGTCAGACGCGCGAGCGCCTGGCGGCTGAGCGCGCTCTGGCGCTGCGCGTGCCGGGCGGCGCTCTGCACGGCCAGGCCCGAGTGCGGGCCGAGGGCGCGCTGGATCGCGCGCACCGCCTGCGCGGGCGGGACGCCGGGGTCCAGCAGGATGCCGTAGGCGCTTGCGTCCAGCGTGCCCCAGGCGCGTGCGTAGTCGTCGGCGTTCATCACGATCGAGCCGGGCGCCCAGCCGATGTTCGTGGAGAGCGCCGCGATGCGCAGCGTCCGCGGCAGCGACGTGGGCAGCGTCAGCGCCTGGCCGATGTGCAGGTGGTGTTCGTCGGCGATCGCCTTGGAGAGGACCAGCCAGCCGCCGGCGCGCACGCGTTCTTCGGCCTGGTGCAGGTTCCCGCGCACGATTTGGGTCGCGGGCAGCAGCGGCGTCGCATCGGCCGGAGGGGCGCTCACGAGCACGCGCCGATCGCCATAGTCGAGCAGCCCGCTGCGATACAGGCGCACGGCCCGCACCCCGGGGACGCGTTCGAGCTTGGCGCGATCGACCGGTGCGAAGGAGGTGGTGTTCAGCAGGTTGTAGGAGCCGGCGGGGGAGACCCAGACCTCGGCGGAGGCGTTCATGTCCCGCGCGGCGTCTTCGAGGCCGTGGAGCAGGTCGCCGTGGGCGCCCTGGATCGCGACGCTGCCGAAGATCGCGATCGCGCCCGTCGCGGCGATCGCGACCGCGCGCGCTCCGGCGGCGCCCAGCTCCATCGTGGCGATGTGCGGAACCACGCCGGTGATCAGCCGGGCGAGCTGTCCGACCAGCGCGAGCGCGAGGCCGAGAGCGAACGGCAGCACGAGCAGCAGCGCGGCCACGAGCAGGACCATCCCGGGGATCGCCGCGTCGGGGGCCGCGAGCAGGATCGCGGTGGCGGCGAGCAGACACACCACCCCGGCCAGCGCCGCGCGCGCGGAGGCGCGAGCGCGAACCCTGTGTGCGCCTTGCTCATCGTCCGGGTCCTGGCGCAGGCCGAGCGCGGCGAGGGGGTCGCGTGAGAGGATGTCGCGCAGCGGCGTGAGCACGGCCACGATCGCCGCGACCATCCCCCCGGCGAGCGCGAACGCGACGCTCTGCCAGCTGACGTAGCGCTCGGAGCCGACGGCGAAGGCGAGAGAGAGGAAGGCCGGGTTGGAGTGCAGCACGTGGATCGAGAGCTCCTCGCCCAAGACCAGTCCGAGCGCGCAGGCGATCAGGCCGAGCACGACCGCGTCGAGCAGCAGCACCGCGATCACCGTCCGCGGCGTGTAGCCGTCGCGACGCAGGTCGACGACCAGCCGGCGGCGCTGGGGGACGGTGAGCAGCACGGCGTTGAACGCGAACAGGAACCCGACGAGCGCGCTGATCGCCGAGAACAGCGCGGTCGACTGGTTGCTCGCCGCGGCCGCCTTGGTGAACAGCCGTTCTTCGTAGTCGACCGTCTCGACGTTCAGGCGCCCTGCCGCCAGCCGCTCGAGTGCGGCGCGCACCTGAGCCTCCGAGCCCGCGGCGGGCTCGATCAGGATGCGGCTCACGTGCGCGCCCAGGCCGGTCAGTTCCTGCGCGTAGGAGAGGGGGACGATCGCCACGGAGCTGTGCACGAGCGCACCGACCTGGCTCGCGCGCAGCTGCGAGTACAGCGGCGCTTCGGCGGTACGCCCGTCGAGCTTCAGGAGCGCTTCCTGGCCGAAGCGGGTCACGCCGATCGCGTGCGCCAGCGGAGCGGGGAGCACGATCGCGCCGATGCCCCCGAACGGCCGCAGCTGCGTGCCGCGTACGAGCGTGCCGCCGAGCGCGGAGAGGCTCGTGTCGGCGCCGATCAGCTGCACCGAGGCGCTGCCGCGCGGACCGCTGGCCTGTGCGCCGGCTTCGAGCACCGGCGCGGCGACGCGCACGCCGGGAATCGCGCGCACGCGCGCCAGCGTCGCGGCCGGGAAGCCGTGCGGGCCGCGCGCCAGCAGCTGCAGCGTGGCGTTACCGGCGATCCCGCGCGAGAGCTGCGAGACCGAGCTCTGCAGGCTCGAGTTGGCGACCTGCGAGGCGAACAGCAGCGCGACCCCGGCGGCGATCCCGACGATCGCAAAGCACTCCTGCCAGAAGCGCGCGCGCAGGCGCACGCGGTACAGGTGCAGGGCGTTCAGTGGGCTCATAGGCCCGCATACACGTCGCGACTGGGTGCGTAGGAATCGAGCCTGCCATCGCGCAGCGCGAGCACGCGATCGGCGTACTCGGCCGCCATCGGGTCGTGGCTGACGATCACCGCCGCGACCTCGCGCTCGCGGCTCAGTTCGCGCAGCAGCTCGAGCACTTCGCGCCCGCGACGGCTGTCGAGGCTCCCGGTCGGCTCGTCCGCGAGCAGCAGGCGCGGTCCGGTGGAGAGAGCGCGCGCGATCATCACCCGCTGGCGCTCGCCCATCGACAGCGTCTCCGCGCGATGGCTCATACGCTCGCCCAGGCCCAGGCGCGCGAGCAGCGGCGCGATCTCACGCCGAGCCTCGCGCCAGCGTCGGGTCTTGAGCAGCTTCAGCGTCGCGTTGTCGATCGCGCTGACGCCCGGCAGCAGGTCGAAGCTCTGACGGATGAACCCCAGTTCGGCGAGCCGGAAGTGCGAGGCCTCATGCTCGGAGAGCGTCGAGATGTCGCGTTCGCCGATCAGGATCTCGCCGGCCGTGGGTTCGAGCAGCATCGCGATCATCAGCAGCAGGGTCGTCTTGCCCGAACCGCTTGGCCCGTACAGCGCGACGGTTTCCCCGGGGGCGACGGTCAGCGATACGCCGTCCACCGCCCGCACCGGCTCGCCGCCCACCGCCGGGTAGTGCTTGACGAGGTTGCGCAGCTTCAGCACCGGTGCCTCGATTCAATGTCCCCGTGCGCGCCGGAGGCGATCTCCGGCGCCGCGCATCAGGCCGACACCCGGCCGCTCACGTGCACGGTGATCGCGTCGCGATTCGATTCCGCGATCGTGCCGCTGAAGCTCAGGCCCGAGCCGTGGATGTGCGCGTAGCTGCCGGTGCCGCGGTTGATCGACATCGAGCCCGAGAAGCTCGCGAGCGTGCTCGACCGGCGATAGCTCGCGTTGCCGTTGCCCGAGAAGGAGGCGCCGTGCGCGTAGATGTTGACTTCGGCCGTCACGCGCGTGTTGGAGACCGCGGTCAGGTGCACGTAGATCGTGCCGACGACGGTGCCCGTGGCCGAGCCTTGCTCGTTCAGGGTGAAGCCGTGTTTGCTCGTGAGACGCAGGCGGCCGGTCTCGTTCAGCGAGATCGTCCGCGCTCCATGCGCGCGCGGGGGCGAGGGTGCGCGCTCGGCGGCGGGGAGCTCGGCGGCGGGGCGCTCGGCGGCGGGGCCCTCGCCGGCGCTGAGGGGAGCGAAGGCGCCCAGCGCGAGCAGGCTCGCGGCGAGGGCCGCCAGGGCGCGGGCGGGTGTCCTCGCCGCGCTCATGCCGGGCAGGGGGTCGTGGCGAGCGCCTGGCCGACCGTGCCGTCGGCGTAGTCGAATTCGGCGGCGAACGGGAACCCGCCGGGCGGGCAGCTCGAGGGCGTGAGCACCGCGTTGGCTGCGTGCCTGGAGTGCCGCGTGCTCGCGCCGATCGTCAGGGTGAAGTTCGCGATCGAGGCGTTGGGCTCGAACATCAGCGTGGGGATCGGGGGGATCGACATCACGAGCTCTTCTCCATACGGGGGGCTCGCCGGAAGCACGCTCCCGCGCAGCACCTTGCGTTCGTCGATCGGCGTGTAGCCCTGGGCGAGGATCTCGAACGTCGGCTGGAGGTTGTTCGGCGGGCCGAGGTACGCCCACAGTTCGGCTTCCTCGGTGATGTTCTCGGTGCCCGCGTGGACCTCCAAGAGCGCATGTCCGCTGCCGAGCTTCGAGCTGGCGGGGCAGCCCTTCGGGCCGCGCGCGAGCAGGCGGGCGGCGCTGCAGCTGCTCAGATGGGGGATGTCGAGCGTCATCCCGGCGGGCATACGCACGATCGATTTGCTGAGCGGGGCGGCCACGCCGAACTGGGTGCCCGAGAGGTGCATGGTGACGGTGAGCGCGACCTTGGCGTGCAGCCGGTTGGGGGACACGGCGGGCGCGATCGAGGCGAAGTTTTCGCCGTGCGCGGTCCCCGCCAGCCCGGCGCAGATGCTCAGCGCGAGGATGACCGTGCGCGCGGCCCCCCAGGCGCCTAGTGAGCGCGTATTGGTAGCGGCGGTAGCACCGACGATGTTCATCCGCGGGAAGTGCATCTGCTGTGAAGTATGTCGCGCGGGCGGGTGTTCGCGTGTAACTTCGGTCACGATCGTGTGGGCGATCGCGGGCGATGCGGTGCTCGTCGCGCGTCGGCGCCGCTCGGCTAGCGCGCGGGACATGGGACGGTGGTGGTCGTGGCGGTCGCGGTGCCGTCGGCGAACCCGACCCGCACTTCGATCGGGAAGCCCCCCCGGGGACAGCTCTTGGGGGTGACGACGCCGCGCACGCGCTGGAGCCTGCGCCTGCCGTGGACGGTCCTGTAGTAGGCGATGCCGTGCGCGCCGAAGGTCAGCGAGACGTGCTGCACCCAGCCGAGCGACGCGCCGGGGAGCGTGGGGACGATCGGGATGTCGAAGGTGATGCCGATCCCGTAGGGGCTGTGCGCGCGGACTTCGTGCCCCATGAACGCGAGCTGCTCGGAGGCCGGCGTGACCGCGCTGACGTAGATCAGCACCGCCAGATGCCCGTGTTCGGAGGGCGCGAGGAAGAATTCGAGCGCGAGTGGTCCGGGGAGGAGTTCGTGGGCGATTTCGAACAGCCCCACGCCGGCTCCAAAGCCGATGCGCGAGCTGGCAGGACAGGCTCGCGGGCCGGTCGCTTCCAGCTTGGCCGGCGTGACGGTGCAGACGCCGGCTCCGCGCGTGTCCACCAGCATGCCCGCGGGGCCGTAGGCGGTCACTTTGATCGCCGGCGATTGCGGTCCGGGTCCGGCCGGACCGAACACGGCGCTGGCCGAGAGGTTGGTGGGTGTGCCGAGGCGGTCGGGGGTGAAGCTAGCGCGGACGCTCAAGGTCTGCGTCGCCTGCGCCGCCCAAGCGGCGGCCGCCAGGATCAGACAGGTGCAGGCGAGGCTCGCTGCGATCGCGACTCGAATGTGGCGCTGAACATGGCGCTTCATCGCGGTAGCCGAGCCCTCTCCCGTAGACTGTGTGTGACGATCGCCTCGCGCTCGAGGCGACGCCCCCTCCATTTCGCGTTACCGAGAGTAACACGAATCTTGAGGTGCGTCAACCCAGAGGGTCTCTCGGCCGCGCACGATGCCGACCGGGGGCGTATGCGGCGTGTCCGCGGGGGGCGTGTGGGGGTGGCCCGCATGCGGCTTGGGTCCGGAGGCCACGCGTGCGGCGGCGCCGTCCTGTCGGGGGTGCTCGTGGGCGGTGGCACGGTCCTGCCGAGGATGCTCGTGCGCAGTGGCGTGGTCGTGCCGGGGGTGCTCGTGCACTGCGACGCCGTCCTGTTCGTGGGGTGGCTCGCTAACCAGCACGAGCGTCGCTTCCTCGGCCGCGGCCGCGCGCAGCGCGCCGTGCATCACCGAGCGGTCGACGATCGTCGTGGGGAGGGTGTCGACCCCGATCGCGGCGGCTATTCGCGCGAGCCGCTCGCGCGCGGCGTGGGGCGCGAAGGGCGCCGATTCGGGCACGACCAGGACGGGGCGCACGACGCCGCCGTCGGCCCGTGCCAGGCCCAGCGCGGTCGTGAGCGCGCCCTGCGCGAGCTCGGGATCGCCGATGCCGACGACCACGCGCCTGCCCAGCGGCCGCGGGCCGTGATCGTGCGCCGGCATGCGCGCGCTCGCGCGGATCGCGGTGAAGGTCGAGGCGAGCACGCTGACGAGGATCACGACGAGCACGGCGTTGACGACCGAGCTGTCGAACAGGCCGAGCTGAAAGCCGATCACGGTCGCCGCCAGGGTCGCGGCCGCCTGGGCGGAGCTGAGCGAGAACAGCAGCGTGGCCTGCGGTCGGGAGAACCCGAGCAGGCGTCCGGAGAGCAGCGCCGCGAGCGCCTTCCCGCCGAGGCAGGCGAGGATGAAAAGGCCCGCGAGCTCGAGCGTCTGTCCCTGGACCATCACCGCGTGGTTGAGGATCAGCCCGACCGAGACGAGGAACACGGGGATGAAGACGGCGCCGCCGAAGAACTCGATGCGGTCCATCAGCTGCCCCTCGTTGGGTACGAGCCGGTTCAGCGCGAGGCCCGCGAAGAAGGCGCCGACGATGCCCTCGATGCCGAACAGCTCGGCGACGGTCGCGGCCGACAGGAAGGCGGTGATCGCGACGATGTAGCGCACCGAGCGCTCTGCCCCCAGCAGGCGGAAGGCCAGCGCCGCCAGGCGCGGCAGCACGAGCAGGCTGAAGGCGATCAGCACGATCAGCCCGACGGCGATCTGCACGGCCACTTCCACGCCCGAGCGTCCGCCCCCGACCGAGCCGGCGACGCCCGCGAGCACGATCAGCGCGAGCGTGTCGGTCAGCACGGTCGATCCCACCGCCGTGGCGACGGCCGGGTCGGAGGCGAGGCCCGCCTCGCGGACGGTCGGGTAGGTGATCAGCGTGTGCGAGGCCAGCAGCGAGCCGAGCAGCAGCGCGGCCTCCGTTTCCCAGCCGAGCGCGAGGCCGACGATCGTGCCGAGCGTCATCGGGAGGGCGAACGTGAGCAGGCCGAAGGCGACGGTCGAGCGGCGGTGGACGCGCAGGAGGTTCAGGTCGAGCTCGACGCCGGCGACGAACATCAGGTACAGCAGCCCGAGCTGACCGAGGTCGGGCAGCGTGGCGTTGCCCGAGCCGATCAGGTTCAACCCGTGCGGGCCGATCACGTACCCGCCCAGCAGCAGCCCGATGATGCCGGGCACGCCCGCGCGTTTGAACAGGACCGGCCCGAGCAGCAGCGTGGCGAAGAGGATCAGGAACTCCCAGGGGGCGCCCTTGGGGGAGGAGATGTCCACGAGCGCCGCCATCGCCGGCGCGTGCAACGCGGGCGGCGCGAGCGCGGCGAACGCGGTCATTCGTCGGTCCTCAGCGCCGGGACTTCTTCGTCGCGCCCGTCCTGCAGGTCGGTGTGCAGCCATTCCTGCCCGAGGCGTTCGATCGTGCCGTCGGCCTTGAAGGCACGGATCGCCGAGTCGAGTGCTTCGAGGTTCTCCGAGCCCTTGGGCAGGGCCGCGGCGAGCACGGCTTCGCTGGGCAGCTGGGCCGCGACCGCATACGTGCGGGGTGCTTCGCGCGCGTAGGCCAGCGCGACGGGCAGGTCCAGCATCACGGCCCGCGCGCGGCCGACGCGCAGCGCGAGCAGCACTTCGCGCTGGTGTTCGAGCACCTGCGCGGGAGCGGCGGGTTCGATCGCTTCGGCGAGCGCTTCCTGCAGGGTCGTGCCATCCTGCACCGCCCAGCTGAGGGCCTGCGCGGCGTGCACGTCGGGCACTTCGGTGCCGGGGCGCACGAGGATCGCGGGCGGCGCATCGAGGTAGGACTCCGAGAAGTCCACGTGTTCGGCGCGCTGCTTGGTGACGGTGATGTCCGACAGCGCGAGGTCGGCGCCGCGCAGGTTGCCGGCGGTCAGCTGTTTGAAGGGCACTTCGACCACCGCCACGCGCGAGAGCCCGAAGCGCGAGGCGAGCGCGCGGGCGAGCCCGTACTCGAAGCCGCCGGTGGGGTGCGCGACCGTGCCCTCCCAGAACCCCGGGTCCGGGACCTGGGCCGTGGCGACCGTCAGCGTGTAGGGCGTGCGCGGCGTGAATCGCCCGGCTGCCCCCAGCCCGCTCGCACCGCCGCACGCGCTCAGCGCGCCGGCCAGCACGAGCAGCACCGCCCCGAGCGCTCCCGATCTGGCCAATATCGCGCGTCTCACGCGAGAGCACTCTAGTCGCGCGCCCCGCGTACGCCCCTGCGCAGCGGCGCGGTGCTCTCCGCGGCGCTGTTCACCCTCCGCGACGCCATGCGCGGCAGAGGATCGATCGGCCGGGCGGCGATCAGGCCGGTTTGGCTTTGCTGCCGGGAGTTTTGGCCGTGGGGGAGCCGGTGGAGGAGGCCGTGGCGAACATCCCGATCAGAGCGCCCACCGAGGCCGAGGCGAGCGAGATCATCACGTTGGCGGCCTGTTCGGTGGTCTTCGCGTAGGTGCAGGTCAGACCCGAGGGGCAGGCCGCCGGTTTGATCACGCCCAGGCCGAGCAGGATGCCGAGGGTGGCGGTGATCACGAACAGGCCGAAGGGGACGAGCAGTTTTGGTTCGGTCACCATCGCCTTCAGCCCCGACAGCCAGCCCGGGTCGCTCGGCTTCGCGGCGACCGCCGCGGCCGTCACGGCTGCGCTCTGGGCGGCTTCGTGGACGCGCAGCGCGGCGGCCAGCGCGTCGTCCGCCGGCGCCGCCTGGACCTCGGTTGCGAGTTTCAAGAGCTTCTGTCCCTGTGCGTGCGCGACGCTCGTGGCGGCCGTCAAGGCCGCGGTGTCCGCGTCGGCGTCCGTGCCCGCGCCGATGCCGGCCATGCTCACGACGTCCTGCTTGGCCTGTTCGCCCACGCGTTCGACGTCCTGCACGGCGCCCGCGACGCTCTGGGCGAGCGCGGGATGCAATCGCTGCTCGGTCTCCTCGCGTTCTTTGGCGGCCTTGTTGGCCGCGTCGATCGTCTCCTGGGCGGCGGCCAGCGGCATCGCCGCCTGAGGAGCTCCGCGCCCCGCGGGGGACTTGGCGAGGATGCCCACGAGCGATCCGCTGAGCGCCCCGCCGATCGCCCACAGTTCCTTGGGCACCGCGTGCCCGAGCGCCGCGATCGTGCTGGCCCCGACGATCAGGACGATCAGCGCGCTGGCCACTCCCCCGATCGCCAGCACATAGCCCATGCCGCGACTCTGCTTGCTGGTCACAGTCAGATGGTATGGATTTCGACGGAGTCTTGACCGTTCGGTGCGCCGTTCGGGTCATGGACCGTGTGGTGGGTGGGACTCGCCGCATGCGGCGAGTCCGGCGGGGCCGCATGCGGCCCCGCCTCGGGGGCGCACATGTGCGCCCCCG
>DASXMO010000027.1:0-16665 GCA_036495605.1 Solirubrobacteraceae bacterium | reverse complement strand
CTCCTCCTCCACCACCACCACCACCACCACCGGCACGAGCACGCTGCCACCAATCGGGGGCAGCGTCCGCGGCACATCCCTGCTCGGGGCCCTCACGATCCTCGGCGCCGCACCCGCGGCGCTCGCGCACGAGGTCACGCGCGTATACGAAGGCCCGAAGGGACTCACGGTGACGCTGCACGGCAACCTGCTCGCCTTCTTCGGAGACGCGACGCTGCCGCACGCGAAGTGGCTGTCGCTCGCGCGCGTGCTCGCCGACCCGAGTTCGGCCGGCGCGATCTATGTCGATGTGCGCCTGCCCGAACGTCCGGCCGCGGGGTTCGCGCCCGGCACCAGTAGGCCCGGTGCGAGCTCGACCGAACTGGAATCCAGCGGCGCTTCCGCCGACCCGAACACGGCCGCGGAACTGGCCAGCGGGCTGGACGCCGCCGTCGGAGGCGGGTCCGGCGCCGGCGCGGTCTCCGGCAGCTCCGCGAGCAGCGGCGCGGGCACGAGCACCGAATCGGGCGCCTCCGGGGAACCGGGAAGCTCGGGCGCGGGATCATCTGAAAGCACATCGAGCGGGTCGTCCTCGTCTCCGGGAGAAGCGGCAAGCACCTCCACGTCTTCGGAAGCGGCATCGGCGGGCGCCTCGGAAACGTCATCCGCGAGTGGGGTTCCTTCGGGTTGAAGCAGCGCCCGCGACCATCAGCCTGAACTCTGAACCTCAACTCGAGGTTCATGCCACGAGAACGGCGTGTCTCGGGGCGCGGTCGAGAGTTCCTCGATCTGCAACGATTGTTGCGAGATTGGCCCGCGTCGTTGACAGGGCGAAGATCCCTGCATAACGTGCAGAATCCAGCGGGCCGAGCGGCAGTGCCGATCGAACCCTTAACTCTTACTGAAGGCTGTGGACGGAACCCATCATGGAGAGCTCAGCGAGTAGCGGCAGCATGACCGGCGCCGGCAGCTACCTGGCGGTGATCAAGGTCGTCGGCGTCGGCGGCGGCGGCACGAACGCCGTCAGCCGCATGGTCGACGCGGGCCTGCGCGGCGTGGAGTTCATCGCCGCGAACACCGACGCTCAGGCGCTCGCGATGTGCGACGCGGACATCAAGCTGAACATCGGCCACGACTCGACGAAGGGTCTCGGCGCCGGCGCCAACCCCGAGGTCGGTCTTGGCGCGGCGTCGGAGTCGCGCGATGACATCAAGGAGGCGCTGAAGGGCGCCGACATGGTGTTCGTCACCGCCGGCGAGGGTGGCGGCACCGGCACGGGCGCGGCGCCCGTGATTGCGGACATCGCCAAGAACGAGATCGGCGCGCTGACCGTCGGCGTGGTCACGCGCCCGTTCGACTTCGAGGGCTCCCAGCGCGGTCGCCAGGCCGCGGAGGGTATCGAGCGCCTGCGCGAGGTCGTGGACACGCTGATCGTGATCCCGAACGAGAAGCTCTTGACGGTCGTCGAGCGGCGCACGTCGATGCTCGACGCCTTCAAGGAGGCCGACGACGTCCTGCGCCAGGGCATCCAGGGCATCACCGACCTGATCACGATCCCGGGTCTCATCAACCTCGACTTCGCGGACGTGCGCACGATCATGCACGACGCCGGCTCTGCCCTGATGGGCATCGGCAGCGCCGGCGGCGAGAACCGCTGCGGCGACGCCGCCAAGGCAGCGATCTCCTCGCCGCTGCTGGAAGAGTCCGTCGACGGTGCGACGGGCATCCTGCTGAACATCACCGGCGGCAAGGACCTCGGCCTGTTCGAGGTCAACGACGCCGCGGAGATCATCCAGAACGCGGCCGACCCGAACGCCAACATCATCTTCGGTGCCGTGATCGACGAGTCGATGGGCGATGACGTGCGCGTGACCGTGATCGGCACCGGTTTCGACCACCGCCCCGGCCGTTCGGCCCGCGCCGAGACGCGCTCCAGGCGCGATCGGGGGCCGCGGATCGACGATCGTCAGCGCTCCTCGTTGGAGATCTCCGACGACGACATCGACGTTCCGCCGTTCCTTCGCTGATGTAGTTCGGAGCGGCACATGTGCCGCTCCGCGGGAACGTACATGTACGTTCCCGAACCACACCGCATGCGGTGTGGTTACCCACCGGCGCATGCGCCGGTGGGCGACCCCGCACATGTGCGGGGTCGAACAGCGAATCTCCCGCGCTCACCGCTAGCCTGCGGGCCGTGCCCACGACCCCTCGCCGCACCGCCCTCTACGACCGCCATGTCGCCGCCGGGGCGAAGATGGTCGAGTTCGCCGGCTGGGAGATGCCCGTGCAGTACGACGGCGTGCGCCAGGAGCACACCGCCGTGCGCACCGACGTGGGTGTGTTCGACGTCTCGCACATGGGCGAGATCGAGACCTCGGGGCCGCAGGCGCTTGAGCTGTTGCAACTGCTGATCTCCAACGATCTCTCGAAGGTGCCGATCGGCGGTGCGCAATATGGCCTGCTTTGTCGCGAGGACGGCGGCGTGCTCGATGACCTCTTCACCTATCGCCTCGACGCCGGGCGCTGGCTGACTGTCACGAACGCCTCCAACCACGCCCGGGACCTCGAGTGGTGGCGTGCGCACGCCGACGGGCTCGACGTGCAGATCGCCGATCGCATCGACGACTACGCGATGCTCGCCGTGCAGGGGCCCCGCGCGCGCGAGCTCGTGCAGGCGATCTCCGACGCACCATTGCCGCCGCGTATGAGCGCAGCCTCGCGCCGCCTCGCGGGTGCGCAGACGCTCGTGTGCGGCACCGGCTACACCGGCGAGGACGGCGTCGAGCTGCTGCTCGCGCCCGCCGATGCACCCGCACTGTGGGATGAGCTCTTGCGCCGCGGCGCCGCGCCCGCGGGCTTGGCCGCGCGCGACACGCTGCGCCTTGAGGCCTGCTACCACCTCTACGGCAACGACCTCTCCACCGAACGCTCCCCGATCGAGGGCGGGCTCGGCTGGTGCTGTGTCGAGGACACCGGCTTCATCGGCTCGCAGGCCGTGCGCGCGACGCGCGCCGCCGGGCCGCGCGAGCGACTCGTCGCGTTCGCGATCGACGGGCCCGGGATCGCGCGCCAGGGCAACCCGATCGCGGGCGGCGGTGTCGTCACGAGCGGCACTCATGCGCCGACGCTCGGGATCGGCATCGGCCTCGCCTACGTACCCGCCGAGCGGGCTGCCGTGGGGACCCGTCTCGAGATCGACGTCCGTGGCAAGATGCGCCCGGCCGTGGTCCGTGAGAAGCCTCTCTACCGAAAGGGCTCGTGATGTCCGAAGCGGGTTATCCCGACGATCTGCTCTACCACCCCGAGCACGACTGGGCTCGCATCGAGGCCGGCGAGTCACAGGAGGCGACGCTCGGCATCACCTGGTACGCGCAGGACGCGCTCGGCGAGGTCGTCTTCTTCGAGGCTCCCGCCGTCGGCACGCGGCTCGTGCAGGGCGCGCCCTACGCCGAGGTCGAGTCGGTGAAGGCGGTCTCGGACGTCGTCGCGCCGCTCTCGGGCGAGATCGTCGCCGTCAACGACGCGCTCGAGGAGCATCCTCAGCTGATCAACGAGGACCCCTACGGCGAGGGCTGGATGGTGCGGATAGCTCCCAGCAATCCCGGCGAGCGCGACACGCTGCTGGACGCCGAAGCCTATTCCGCGACCCTCGGTGGCTAGGCTCAAGGCTTGAGCCGCTACACCGCCACCACCCCCGAGGACCTCGCCGCGATGCTCGCGGCGATCGGCGTCTCCTCGCTGCAGGAGATCTTCGACCGCCAGATCCCCGCCGGCGTGCGCCTCGATCGCGAGCTCGAGCTGCCCGACGGCCTCCCCGAGCAGGACGTCTACGAGCACCTCCGCGCGCTCGCCGCGCGCAACGTCAGCGCCGAAGAGGAGCTCAGCTTCCTCGGCGCCGGCATGTACGACCACTACGTGCCGGCGCTGATCGACATGCTGATGGAGCGCTCGGAGTTCCTCACCCCCTACACCCCCTATCAGCCCGAGATCTCCCAGGGCGGGCTGCAGGTGATGTTCGAGTACCAGACCGCCATCAGCGAGCTGACGGGACTGCCCGTCTCGAACGCCTCCGTCTATGAGGGTCCCTCGGCCGTCGCCGCCGCCGGATATCTGGCCAAGCTGCACAACGGCCGCCGCAAGCTCGTCGTCAGCGCCGGCCTGCACCCGCACTCGCTGCAGACGCTGCGCACCACCGCCCACGGCTACGGCATGGAGGTCGTCGAGGTGCCCCTGCTGCGTGGTCCCGACGGTGGCGTCACCGATCCCAACGCGTGGAGCGCCGCGATCGACGCCGACACGAGCGCCGCGATCTTCGCCCAGCCGAACTTCTATGGCGCCGTCGAGGACGCCGCCGCGCTGAGCGCCGCCGCTAAGTCCGGCGTGCAAGACGATGCGAACGGCGTCTCGACCAACGGCGCCTCCGTGAATGACGTTTCGACGAGGGGCGCATCGACTAAGGACGGCACGGCGAAGGGCGCTCCCATCGTGATCGCACAGGTCGACCCGATCACCCTCGGGGTGCTCGCAAGCCCCGGCGAATGCGGCGTCGACGTCGCCGTCGGCGAGGGCCAGCCGCTCGGCAACCGCCTCGACTTCGGCGGGCCCTCCTTCGGCCTGTTCGCCGCGCGCGAGGAGTATCTGCGGCGCATGCCCGGACGCATCGCCGGAGAGACCCTCGACGCGGATGGCCGCCGCGGCTTCGTGCTCACGCTGCAAACCCGCGAGCAGCACATCCGCCGCGAGAAAGCCACCTCGAACATCTGCACCGCCCAGGCGCTCAACGCGCTCGGCGGCGTCGTCTACCTCAGCTGGCTCGGCCGCCGCGGCATCGTCGAGCTGGGCGAGCTGCTGCTCGCGCGCACCCACTACGCGCGCCAGGCCCTCACGGCGATCGACGGGGTGCAGGCGCTTCACGCCCAGCCCGTGATCCGCGAGTTCGCGCTGCGCCTGGACGGCGACGTCGCCGCGATCAAGGCCCGCTGCTCGGCGGCCGGCGTCAACCCCGGCGTGGACGTGCATGCGCTCACCCACCGTCCCGAGGACGAGGGCGCGCTGCTCGTGGCGATCACCGAGCGGCGCTCGCGCGAGGACATCGACCGGCTGGCGCGCGCGCTCACGGACGCCATCGCCGCCGAGCGCGAGGCCCCGTCATCGGCCGCCGATCCGACCACGACGGCGCAGGTCCAGGCCCAGACGCAGACCCAGGCGTCGCAGGCGTCGTCCCAGCTCGGCGACGCGGCGACCGAGGCGGCGGTGCCGGCATGAGCGCAAGCCCGACGATCGAGCTGCCGCTGCAGCGCCAGCGCGCCACGACGATCTTCCAGAAGGGGGCTCCGGGCCGGCGCGCGTTCGTCTGCCCCGAGCTCGACGTGCCCGCCGCCGACCCCGAGACGCTGCTCCCCGCGCGCTTTCGCCGCGCCGAGCCTCCGCGCCTGCCCGAGGTCTCAGAGCCCGAGATCGTGCGCCACTACGTCTCGATCTCCAAGCGCAACTTCGATCTCGACTCGGGCTTCTACCCGCTCGGCTCCTGCACGATGAAGCACAACCCGCGCCTGCACGAGCGCGCCGCCGCGCTCCCGGGCCACGCCCGCCTGCACCCGCTGCAGGACCCCGAGCGCGCGCAGGGGGCACTCGAGCTGATGTGGAACCTCCAGGGCGCGCTCGCCGAGATCTCCGGTCTGCCGCACGTCTCGCTGCAGCCCTCCGCCGGCTCGCACGGCGAGCTCGCGGGCGTCCTTCTGACCCGCGCCTACCACGAGGATCGTGGTGAGACGCGCCACAAGGTGCTCACGCCCGACACCGCCCACGGCACCAACCCCGCGACCGTCACCATGGCCGGGCTCGAGGTCGTGAAGGTCGCCACGAACGCCGACGGCGGCGTGGACCTCGACGACTTGCGCGCGAAGGCCGATCGCGACGTCGCCTGCCTGATGCTCACCAACCCCAACACGCTCGGCCTGTTCGACCCCAACATCGCCGAGATCGCCTCGATCGTGCACGGCGTCGGCGCGACGCTCTACTACGACGGCGCCAACCTCAACGCCGTCATGGGCATCTCGCGCCCCGGCGACATGGGCTTCGACATCGTGCACTTCAACCTGCACAAGTCCTTCACCCAGCCCCACGGCGGCGGCGGCCCCAGCTCGGGCCCGATCGCGGTATCCGAGCGCGTCGCGCCATACCTGCCCGTGCCCGTCGTCTCGCGCGAGCCGGACGGGACCTTCGCGCTCGATCATGAGCGGCCGAAGTCGATCGGGCGTCTGCGCGGCTTTCACGGCAACTACGGCTGCTTCGTGCGCGCCTACGCCTACATCTGCTCGCTCGGCGCCGACGGGCTGAAGGACGCCTCCGAGATGGCCGTGCTGAATGCCAACTACCTGCTCGCGCGCCTGCAGGAGAAAGGCCTCGCCGAGTACCTCCCGCTCGCCTACGGCAAGCTCTGCATGCACGAGTTCGTCCTCAGCGGCGCCCCGATGAAGCGCGAGCTTCAGATCAAGACGCTCGACCTCGCCAAGCGGCTGCTCGACCACGGCTTCCATCCGCCGACCGTCTACTTCCCGCTGCTGGTCGAGGAGGCGCTGATGGTCGAGCCGACCGAGACCGAGACCCGCGAGACGCTCGACGCCTTCGCCGAGGCGATCGCCGCGATCCTCGCCGAGGCCGCCGAAGATCCGGAGATCGCTCAGGGCGCCCCCTACACCACGCCCGTGCGCCGTCTCGACGAGGTCGCCGCGGCAAAGCGGCCCGTCATCCGGCAGGCGTTCTAGCGCGCCGGTTCTCGCGATGCGAATTTTCTCCGGCATTCAGCCCACGGGCTCCAAGCATCTCGGCAACTACATCGGCGCGATCGCCCAGTACGTCGCCGGGCAGGACCGCGGCGAGGCGCTGTACTGCATCGTCGACCTGCATGCGATCACCGTCGCCTACGAGCCCGCGCGGCTGCGCGAAAGCCTCTACGACCTCACCGCGCTGCTGCTCGCCGCCGGCCTCGACCCGCAGCGCTGCATCCTCTTCCGCCAGGGCGACGTGCAGGAGCACGCCGAACTTTGCTGGCTGCTCAGCGGCGTCACCGAGCTGGGGCGCCTGCAGCGGATGCACCAGTTCCGCGACAAGTCGATCGTCCAGCGCGAGCTCGTCAGCGCGGGCCTGTTGATGTATCCGGTGCTGCAGGCCGCCGACGTGCTCGCCTATCGCGCGGACGAAGTCCCCGTCGGTGAGGACCAGCGCGAGCACCTCGAGCTGATGCGCGACGTCGCGCGGCGATTCAACGCGCGCTTCGCCGACGGCCGCGAGGTGCTCGTCGTGCCCGAGCACCGCATCCCCGAGGTCGGCGCGCGAATCATGGACCTGCAGGACCCCACGCGCAAGATGTCCACGACCGCCGGCTCCGAACAGGGCACCGTGTACGTGCTCGACGAGCCGCGCACGATCGAGAAGAAGATCAAGAGCGCCGTCACCGACTCCGGCGCCGAGATCCACCGCGCGGCCGACAAGCCCGGCGTGACGAACCTGATCGAAATCCTCGCCGTCGCCCGCGCGAGCACGCCCGAGGAGGTCGAGGCGCAGATGGCCGACGCGCGCGGCTACGGCGATCTGAAGGCCGCGGTCGCGCAGGCGACGATCTCCTACCTGCAGCCCGTGCGCGAGCGCTACACCGACCTGCGTGCCGACGAGGCCGCGCTCGAGGCCGTGCTCGCAGACGGCGCCGCGCGTGCACGGGAGATCGCCGCCGAGACGCTCGCCGATGTGCGCGAGCTGATGGGCGTGGGCGCACCCCGTCGGAGCTGATCGGTACCGTGGACACGTGACCGCAGTCGCGACGCTCGACCTCGACCTCGACGTCTTCAGCGGGCCGTTCGACCTGTTGCTGACGCTCGTGCTGCGCGAGGAGATCGACCTGCTCGAGCTCGCGCTCGCCGACGTCGTGCTCTCCTATCTCGACCATCTCGAGTCCCGCGGCGAGCTCGACCTGGAGACCGCCACCGAGTTCATCGTCCTGATCGCGGCGCTACTAGAGCTGAAGTCCAAGCTGATGCTCGCAAGCGAGGAAGACGATGCGGGCCTGCTCGAGATGGAGCCCGAGGAGGCCGCGCAGGAGCTGCTCGAGCGGATGCTCGACGCGCGCCGCTACCGCTCCGCCGCAGGCTACCTGCGCGAGCTGCTCAGCAGCGAAGAGGGTGTTCGCTTCCGCCACGTGCCACCGCCCGCGCACCTGCGCCGCACCGAGCTCGCGCCACAGGAGGGATCCGAGAATCCCGAGGTACTCGGCGTGGCGATCGGACGGCTCTTGAGCATGCCGCCGACGATCAGCCTGCGCCACATCGGCACACCGCGCGTGACAGTCGCAGAGCGCCTCGCGCACCTGCGCGGCCTGCTGCGTCGCGGCGCCTTCAGCTTCGACGAGGCCGTCGGTGAGGCCGACCGCATGACCGTCGCCGTCACCCTGTTCGCGCTGCTCGAGCTCTACAAACGCGGCGAGGTCGACTGGCGCCAGCAGGAGAGCTTCGGTGAGATCGCGATCCAGGCCACCGCCGCCCAGCCCAGCGCGACGGTCGCGGCCGTGGCAGGATAGGCGCCGTGGAGACACAGGTTCAAGCAGACCCCGAGGCCGCCATCGACGCCGACGCGCTCGCGAGCACGATCGAGGCGCTGCTGTTCCTCTCGCCCGACCCGCTCAGCGCGAGCGAGCTCGCGGAGGCCGCCCAGGCGGGCGAGCCCGAGGTTCAGGCGGCGCTCGGCGCGCTCGCCTCACGCTACGTCCCGGGCGCACGCGGGATCGTGCTGCGCGAGCTCGCCGGCGGCTACACCTTCGCCACCGATCCCGCCACCGAGGATGCAGCCAGGCGCCTGTTCAGCCGCCCGCGCACCGCCACGCTCACGCCCGCGCAGGCCGAGACACTCGCGATCGTCGCCTACCTGCAGCCGGTCTCCCGTCCGGAGATCACGCGCATCCGCGGCGTCAGCGCCGACTCGGCCACGACCACGCTGCTCGAGCGCGGCCTGATCGAGGAGGCCGGGCGCTCGCAGTTCGGCGCCGTCACCTACCGCACGAGCACCCTCTTCCTGAAGCTATTCGGCCTGCGCTCGCTGCAGGAGCTGCCCGACGTCGCACGCTGGGACCCGACCCCCGAGGAGCAGGCCGAGCTGCGCGATCGACTGCTGCGCGCCGGCGAGGCTCGGGCCGGGGACGGACCCACGCCCGAATAGGACCCGCCGCCGATGCGCCTGGCGAAGCACCTCGCCCACGCCGGCGTCGCCTCGCGACGCGCTGCCGAGCGCCTGATCGCCGATGGGCACGTGGCGGTGGACGGACAGATCGTCACCGACCCAGCGCGCGACGTCGCACCGTCCGATCGCGTGGAAGTCGACGGGGAGATCCTCGCGGGGGCCGAGCCGCGGGTCGTGTACGCGCTGCACAAGCCGCTCGGCGTCCTCTCGACCGCCAAAGACACGCACGGGCGCCCGACCGTCGTCGAGCTGGTACCAGCTCGGGGGTTGCGTCTCTATCCGGTCGGGCGTCTGGACGCCGACAGCAGCGGGCTGATCTTGCTCACCAACGACGGCGAGCTCGCCAACCGTCTCACGCATCCGCGCTACGAGGTTCCCAAGACCTACCTCGCGCACCTCGGCGGCGGGCGCGTGGGGGAGGGCGCGATGCGCGCGCTGCGCGAAGGCGTGGAGTTGCAGGATGGACGCACTGCCCCCGCCCGCGTCCGTCGCGTGCGTGCGGGTGAGATCGAGCTGACGATCCACGAGGGTCGCAATCGGCAGGTGCGGCGGATGTGCGAGGCCGTCGGTCATCCCGTGCTCGCGTTGCAGCGCACTGGCTTCGGCGCCCTGCGTCTGGGCGAGCTCGCGCCGGGCGCGCATCGCCGGCTGAGCGAGGCGGAGGTCGAGCGCCTGCTCGCGCCCTGACACGCTCTGACAGAATCGCCGCCATGCGACTGTTCGCCCTCCGCGGCGCCACGAGCGTTTCGCGCAACGACGCCCAGGAGATCCTCGACGCCACCACCGAGCTGATGAGCGCGATCATGGAGCGCAACTCGCTCACCCCCGAGCACGTCGTCAGCTGCATCTTCACCGCCACCAACGACCTCAACGCCGAGTTCCCCGCCGTCGCCGCGCGCGCTCTCGGCTTCGACCGCGTACCGCTGCTGTGCGCCCGCGAGATCCCGGTACCGCGCGCGATGCCGCGGGTGATCAGAGTCCTGATCCACTACCACGCCGACGAGCAGCACGAGTCCCGGCACGTCTACCTCGGCGACGCCGCCGAGCTGCGCGCCGACTTACAGGCCGCGCAGTGATCCGCCGCCGGTCTTGGGTCCGGTTGCTCGGCGTCGCCGCGCATAACTCCCTGGACGAGTCGTCCCGAGACCGGGCTCGCGGCCCGCGGTTCGGCACAATGGGCCGATCATGCCCATCGAGTTCGCGCAGCGCATCGGTCGCATCCCCGTGTATCCCGCCGCGGGCGGCTACGCCGAGCAGGCGCCGATGGTGCGACTGGCGAGCAACGAGTCTCCGCACCCGCCGCTGCCGGCGGTGCGCGAGGCGATCGAGCACGCGCTCTCCTCACTGAACCGCTACCCGGACCCCTCCAGCTCGATCCTGCGTGAGCGCCTGTCCGATCGCTACGAAGTGCCGGTCGCGCAGGTCGCGATCGGCAACGGATCCTGCGACATCCTGCTCGCGGCCGGCGAGGCGCTGCTCGAGCCCGGCGCCGAGCTCGTCTACGCGTGGCCCTCCTTCTCGGTCTACCCGCACCTTTCCGCCGCCTCCGGCGCGCGCGCGATCACCGTCGCGCTCGACGGCGAGCAGCGCCACGACCTCGACGCGATGCTCGCCGAGATCACCGTCGCCACTCGCCTGGTGATCGTCTGCAACCCCAACAACCCCACCTCCACCGCGCTGCCAACGGAGGAGATCGCCGCGTTCGTCGCAGCTGTCCCGCCGCATGTCTGCGTGATCGTCGACGAGGCCTATTGCGAGTTCAACCTGCTCGGCGATCCCGACGCCTCGATCGAGCTGCTCGCAGATCACCCCAATCTGGTGCTGCTGCGGACCTTCTCCAAGGTCTACGGCCTCTGCGGCCTGCGCGTGGGGTTCGCGCTGTGCGGCTCGCCCGAGCTGCCGCAGGCGGTAGATCAGGTGCGCCAGCCATTCTTCTGCAACGCGCTCGCCCAGGCAGCCGCCGTCGAGTCACTGGCCCACCAGGACGCCGTGCTCGAGCGCGTGACGAGCACCGTCGCCGAGCGCATCTCCGTGGGCGAGGCTCTCGGCGCCCTCGGCCTCGGGGTCGCCGATTCGCAGGCGAACTTCTGCTGGATCGACCTCGGCGAGCGCGACGAGGTCGAGATCATGCGCGGGTTGGAGGATCGCGGCGTGCTCGTCCGCGGCGGCGCGGCACTGGGCAGTCAGACACCGGCGCTGCGCGTCACCTACGGCACGCCCCGGGAGAACGCCCGCTTCCTCGCCGCGCTCGGCGAGCTGATCTGAGGACGGGCGCCGAGCGTCGGTCGCGCGTGCCCGCCTGCGTCGAGTCCGCGTGCTCCTCGGGTTTGCGCGTGCACGCGGGCGCTCGCAATCCCGCTCGGTCGTTTCTCATCGCTGGACGGAAACACGCCTGTCTGCTACAAAGATCTGAGACGGTTATGACCGCGACGGTTCGTACATCCGGCTGCACCTCCAGCGCCCTCGCCGCGTGGTCTTCGTCCTACGCCTATTTCGCCTGGCGATTTATCTAGGCGCTTCGGCCTTGACCCGCGTGTGAGAGCGGGCGCAAGCGGCCGCACTGGGTCCGAGATCGGGACCGAGCGCCTGACACGGCGTGCACAACGCCACCCTCACGCCGCCGGTGCGTATAACTCTTGGACGTAAGGTGAAAGGATGAGTCAATGATGATCGTCATGAAGGAGACCGCGACCCCCGAGGAGGTCGACGCGGTCGTCGAGAAAATAGAGCGAGCCGGTGCGCTCGCCCACCGCAGCACGGGCGCGCGCGTGACCGTCATCGGAGCGATCGGCGACGTCGAGCAGGACGCGAACGTCGAGAGCCTCGGACTGGAGGGCCAGCCCGGGGTCGACCGGGTCGTGCCGATCCTCAAGCCCTACAAGCTCGCCTCCTCGCAGATCACCCACGGCGAGCGGACCGTGATCGAAATCGAAGGACGCAAGGTCGGCGGCGAGCACTTCTCGTTGATCGCCGGGCCCTGCACGGTGGAGTCGCGCGAGCAGACGCTCGAGACCGCGCGCGCGGTGCGCGACGCGGGCGCATCGCTGCTGCGCGGAGGCGCATACAAGCCGCGCACCTCCCCCTACGCCTTCCAGGGATTGGGCCTCGAGGGGCTGCGCCTGCTCGCCGAGGCGAAGGCCGAGACGGGTCTGCCGATCGTCACCGAGCTGATGGACATGCGCGACCTGGACCCCGTACTCGAGGTCGCCGACGTGATCCAGATCGGCGCGCGCAACATGCAGAACTACCCGCTGCTGGCCGAGATCGGGCGCTCCGGGCGCCCCGCGCTGCTCAAGCGCGGGCTCTCCTCGACGCTCGACGAGCTGCTGATGGCAGCCGAGTACATCCTCAAGGAAGGCAACCCCAACGTGATGCTGTGCGAGCGCGGCATCCGCACGTTCGAGACGGCCTACCGCTTCACGCTCGACCTGATGGCGGTGCCGGTGCTCAAGGAACTCACGCACCTCCCCGTGATCGTCGATCCCAGCCACGCCGCCGGGCGGCGCGACCTCGTGCTGCCGCTGTCGCTCGCCGCGGCCGCCGCCGGAGCCGACGGCATCATCGTCGAGGTGCACCCCAACCCCGACGAGGCCGTCTGCGACGGGCCACAAGCGCTTTACGCGGACTCCTTCGCGGAGTACGCCTCCGCGGTCGAACGCGCCACGGCACTCGCCGGAAAGGCGCTCAGCGCCGTCTGATGAGCCGCACAGAGCACCACGCGGTCGCGTGAAGGTCGCCGTTCTTGGTGTCGGGTTGATCGGCGGCTCGATTGGGCTCGCGGCGCGTCGGCGAGCGGGGGCTGATGTGTGCGGATATGACGCCGATCCCGCGGCGTGTGAGGCGGCGCTCGAGTTGGGAGCCATCGACCGCTCGGCGCCAGACATCGCGACCGCGGTCGCGGGCGCTCAGGTCGTGTTCGCCGCCACGCCCGTGGGTGCGCTCGCGGATACCGTCTCACAGGCGCTTGCCCATGCGGGGGAGAGCTGCGTCGTCAGCGACGTCGGGTCGACCAAGCTGGCGCTGAACGATGCCCGCCGAGACCCACGCTTCTTCGGCGGACATCCGCTCGCGGGCGCAGAGACCACCGGCGTTGCGTACGCGCGGGAGGACATGTTCGAGGGGGCGAGCTGGTACCTGACGGCCGATATCTCTACCAAGGACCCCGACCTGCTCGAACGTCTGCTCGACCTGATCAAGCGGTTCGGAGCCAATCCGCGGACGGTCTCCGCCGCGGCTCACGACCGACTCATGGCCTGCACCTCACACCTCCCGCACGTCTTCGCCAACGCTCTCGCGCTGGAGGCACTTGCCGCCTATGAACGCGAGGACTCCAAGCCGGTCGCCGGTCCCAGCTTGCGTGATGCGATCCGGGTGGCCGGCGCGAACACCGCGATTTGGACCGACATCTACTTAGCCAACGGTCCCGCTTTGATCGACGCCATCGATGAGATCACGGGGCGCCTGACCGATGCGCGAGGACTGCTGGCCGAACGAGATGCCAAAGCCCTCGAGGACTGGAACGAGCAGGCCAGGGCGGCCCGTCAAGCTCTGCTCGGGGACGAGCCGGCCGATCCCGTCGCAGACGCATAGGCTGAGGGCTCGATGAACCAGCGCTTCGAGTCTTCCCGCGGGCTCGCCGGTGAGCTGCGCGTCCCGGCGGATAAGTCGATCTCCCATCGCGCTGCGCTGTTGGGGGCGATGGCCTCCGAGCCGGTGCGCGTCGAGAATTATCTGCACGCCGCCGACACCATCTCAACGCTCGAGGCGGTGCGAGCGCTGGGCGCACTCGTGGAGATCCGCGACGGCGAGACGACGATCCGCGGCACAGGCCTGCGCGAGGCACGCGAACCGGACGGGCCGATCGACGTCGGCAACGCCGGCACGCTGATGCGCCTGCTCCCCGGCTGGCTGGCGGCGCAGGAGGGCCGCGAGTTCACGCTCGACGGCGACGAGTCGATCCGCCGCCGCCCTGTCGATCGCATCGCGCTGCCGCTGGAGCAGATGGGGGCCGAGCTGGATGCCCGGGAGGGACGGTTCCCTCCGCTGACGGTCCGCGGCGCGCGCCTGCGGGCGATCTCCTACGAGCTGCCCGTGGCGAGCGCGCAGGTCAAGTCATGCGTGCTGCTCGCCGCGCTCGCCGCCGACGGCGCCACGACGGTCGGCGAGCCCGAGCGCAGTCGCGACCACACCGAGCGGATGCTGCTGCGCGCGGGGGTCAACATCCATCGCAACGGTCGCCACGTCACCGTCGTCAACGCCGACGAGCTGATCCTCGACCGCGTCTGCGTGCCCGGTGACCCCAGTTCGGCGGCCTTCCTCGTGGCCGCGGGCGTGCTCGTACCCGGCTCGCGTCTACTGCTGCGCGACGTCGGCGTGAACTGGACGCGCGCGGGCTTCCTGCGGATCGTGCGCCGCATGCGCGGGATCGTGCTCGGCGACCTCGAGCCCGAGACTGGTGAGCTCGCCGCCGAGGAGCCCGTCAGTGATCTCGACGTCGCCCACGGCGCGCTGGAGGCGACCGAGGTCGAGGCGGAGGAGGTGCCACTGGCGATCGACGAGCTGCCGCTCGTGGCGCTGCTCGGCTGCTACGCCGAGGGCGAGACAATCGTGCGCGGCGCCCAGGAGATGCGCGTGAAGGAGTCCGATCGCATCGCCGGCGTCGTCGAGGGCCTGCGCGGGCTCGGAGCCGACATCGAGGCGACCGACGACGGCTTCGCCGTACGCGGCAGCAGCGGGCTGCGCGGCGGCGTGATCGACGCGCGCGGCGATCACCGCATGGCGATGATGGGCGCCGTCGCGGGGCTCGCTTCGCGCGAGGGGGTCGAGGTCGTCGGGATGGAGGTGGCCGCGGTGTCCTATCCGGGGTTCGTCGAGGATCTCGCTGGGCTGTGTGGGTAAGGGCGGAGAGACGAGCGTGATAGACATGCCGGCGGTGCGATCCGCTCAACGCGTGTCAGCATCCGCTCCCTTCATCATCGTCACCGGCAACATCGCAGCGGGAAAGTCGACGCTGATCAATCGGCTGACCGGCGAGCTGGGATTGCGTTCGCACCTTGAGCGCGTCGAGGACAACCCGTTCTTCGGGACACCCTCACAACGCTCACTGGAGTCCGAGACGTGGTTCCTGGTCGACTCCGTCATGGCGCATCGCGAGATCGAGCGCAGTGGACAGGGAGGACTGCAGGAGCGCTCCGCCTACGAGCATGTCCCCGTCTTCGCGCAGGCGCGCCGCCGCCGCGGCTGGCTGGACGCGGATGAGTTTGCGCTGCTGCGGACGTTGGCCGATTTGCTGACCGACGGGCTGAAGCCACCGGACCTGCTCGTCTACCTGGAGGCGGATGTCCAGGACCTCACGGCGCGCATCGCGCAGCGTGCACGCCCGGGCGAGCAGTTGCTCGACCCGGCTTATCTGGCGGCGCTCGACGAGCTCTATGACGAGCTCGTCGACGGCTGGCGCCTCTCGCCCGTATACCGTCTGGACACCACTCGCGTGGATGTTCGCGAGGAGGACGGGCTTCGGATAGCGTGCCTGGGAGTGGAGCGAACCCTGCCATCGGCGACATGAGCGAGATCGATCTTCCCGTCCTCATCACACACGAGGGGATTCGGCTGCCTTCTCGCGTTTACCCCGGCGACGCCGGGCTCGACCTGCAAGCCGCAAGCGTGGCGACAATCCAGCCCGGCGAGCGATGTGTCGTCGAGACCGGTGTGCGCGTCGAAATACCGCACGGGTATGTCGGATTCATCCTGCCTCGTTCGGGTCATGCCGCTAAGTATGGGATCACCCATCTGGACGCCCCCGGAGTGATCGACTCCGAATACAGAGGCGAGCTGCACTTCATTCTCTACAACTCGGACAAGCGAGAGGCGTTCAAGGTCAATATCGGTGATCGGCTTGGGCAGTTGTTGGTGTTGCGGGTCGCCGAAGCAACACCGGTTTTGGCGAGTGAGCTGTCCGACACCGAGCGCGGCACTCGTGGGCTTGGGTCCAGCCGATGATGGGAGGGCTCAACGCATCTGCACGGCACGGCGTAGATCTGCAGATAACCGCCAATCCCCAACACACCACGAGCGCATGCGGATAGCCATCGATGGGCCTGCGGGCGCGGGCAAGTCGACCGCCGCGCGGATGGTTGCCGAGACACTCGAGTACACCTACCTCGATACGGGGGCGATGTATCGTGCGGTCGCGTTCGTACTGATGGAGCGTGGCGGAGTCGCGCTGCTCGACAGCGACGACATGGCGGCGGCCGTGGCGAGCCGGGTGAACGTCACAGCAGCTGGACGTGTGCTGGTCGACGGACGCGACGTGACCGATCGCATCCGCACCTCGGAGGTGGCTGAGGCGACCCCGCACGTCGCCAAAGCGCCGGCAGTGAGGGCTGCGCTGGTCGCTCGACAGCGAGACCTGATCGCTCGGGGGAACTGGGTCATCGAGGGTCGCGACATCGGCACGGT
>DASXMO010000026.1:0-8254 GCA_036495605.1 Solirubrobacteraceae bacterium | reverse complement strand
CATCGCGAGCGAAGCCGCGCGCTTCGGCTTTGTGTTCTCCCAGCGCGGCATCGTGCCTGAGGCTGCCTCGAGCTGGTTCCTGCCGCGCATCGTCGGCATCGGCCAGGCGATGGAGTGGGTCGCCACCGGCCGCGTCTTCTCCGCCCGGGAGGGACTCGACGGCGGGCTCCTGCGCAGCCTGCACCCCGCCGACGAGCTCCTCGACGCCGCGCGCGAGCTCGCCCGCGAGATCGCCGAGAACACCGCCCCCGTGTCCGTCGCGCTCGCGCGGCGCATGATGTGGAGCATGCTCGGCGCCGAGCACCCGATGATCGCCCACCGCGCCGACTCCCGCGGCATGTTCTCCCGCGGCCAATCCGCCGACGCCGCCGAGGGCATCACCGCGTTCCTCGACAAGCGCCCCGCCGACTTCCCCGACCGCGTGAGCGAGGGGCTGCCGGAGATCATGCCGGGGTGGATCACCCCGGAGTTCGAGTAGCGGCGGCCACACTCCTCCCCACGAAAACAGTAGTGCGGGTCGTCTGCCTGAAGTCTTTGCATCGGGGAGTGCCGGGGCCCAACGGGAGCGGTTGGTCAGGCAGTGCGTTCGTTCATCGCCAGTGCCTCGTCTTGGCCGCTATCGCTCGCATCCGGGTCGATCGCACGTGCCTGTGCGTGCTGATCGCGGGCCGACTCGGTCAGATGCTCAGCCTCGACCGCCTGCCGCTCTGCGGCCGCATGTCCCTGCTGCGCCTGAGCGGCGCGTTCCTCAGCTTCAGCCTGAGCGCGCTTGGCTTGGGCGGCCTGCTCATTAGCCGAGGCGCGCGCACTTTCCGCTTGGATCGAGCGGCTTCTGGCCTTTTGGCGAAGCTCGCCCGCCTGCTCGCGACGACGTTCGTCACGCCTGCGGCTTGCGGCGCGAGCGACGACAGCGATGAGCAGTAGCACCACCACGGCGCCAACAGCAATTGCGATGATTGTTCCGGTGCTCACGGTTTCCTCCTGTAGCTAGCTTTGTTCGGTTTCTAGTTTTGTTTGGTTTCGCGGGACCAATGCGTGATCGAGTTGGAGCGTCAATGGCTACCCGCGCTCGTTGTTTCGGTTGTGTCCCTTTACCGTCTCGGCGACCCGGTCTACTGCTTTCTTCAGTGACCCCTTCGCCTGGTCGGCGCGTCCCTCGTTCTTCAGGCCTCGATCTCCGGTCAAGGCACCTGCAGCCTCCTTGACGCGTCCTTTCGCTTGATCGATGTTCTTGTCGCTCATAATCCCTCCTGGTTTGGGTTATTGCCGGGCGCGCCCCTGCGATGAGCGCACGGCTGAGTAGCCACCACGACCAGCGGGCCGACGGGTAGAGATGACGGCTGCGCCGCCGGCCCAACCCCGCGGCGCAGCGCGCAGGGAGTAATCACTACGACGCTAGAGGCGCCGTTCTTCGTAAGGTCCGCCGACTACTCGTCGTCGAGCGGTCGCCGTATAGAACAGCGACAGCACGACACCGACGATGCCGGCGATCATGAGGATCAGGCCGATCGTCGGCCGCGATACGCCCGACACGTGAAATGTCAGGGCGTAGCGGATGATCGCGCCGACGGCGATGAGGAAAATCGATGTTCCGAGGGTCATAGCTAGACCCGCCCGCCTCTGCGATAGCCGAATCCGCCGCCCGCGAGGAAGACCACGAGCGCTATCACGAGCAGCAGCCAAAGCAACGGGCTTACGCCGATCCCGCCTGCGACGGCTGCGATGACTAGGACAATCAAAAGCAACTCCAAGAGCCCCACAGGATCCTCCTTTACGTTGGATGCTCCTCAGCAAACCCCAGCGAGGAGAGAGAGCACTCTTTCTATCACAGAGAGAGTGCTCTTTCTAGTGATACCCTTCTGGGCATGCTTGAAACCCACCGCCAACCGGCCGAGCGGGGGGCCAGCGCCCGCGAGCGGATTCTGGATGCCGCCTACGAGCTGTTCTCGCGACGCGGCATCCAAGCGGTGGGGGTCAACGAGCTGACCGAGCGCGCGGGCGTCGCGACCGCGACGTTCTACCGGCACTTCCCCTCCAAGGACAGGCTCGTGCTCGCGTTCCTCGACCTCCGCGAACAGCGCTGGACCAAGGACCTCATTGAAGCCGGGGCCATCCGCCGCGGCTCGAACCCCGAGGAGCGACTACTCGCCATCTTCGATGTACTCGACGAGTGGTTCCATCGCGACGACTTCGAGGCGGGCTCCTTCATCAAGGTACTGCTCGAACTCGGCCCCAACCATCCCGCAGGCGGCGCCAGCGTTCGGCATCTCGAGCAGATCCGCGCGATCGTACGCCGCCTGGCCGAGGAAGCCGGCCTGCGCGACACCGATTCGTTCGCGCGCTCGTGGCACATCCTCATGGAGGGCTCAATCGTCGTAGCGGCCGAGGGCGATGCGCAGGCCGCGCGGCGAGGCAAGTCGATGGCACGCCAGCTCATCGATCAGTACCGATAGCGATCTCCCCGCTCGAGTGGAATGATCCTGGAGTGGACGATCAACGCAAGCGCCGTATGGCGCAGAACGAGGCCCTCGCACGGCGCATAAACGACAGGATCGAGTACCAGCGTCCACGCAACGGAGAGTCGGCCGACACCTTCATATGCGAGTGCATCCGCGTGGATTGCGGCGGGGTACTGGACCTCTCGATCGGGGAATACTCACGCGTGCGATCCCATCCGCGCCGGTTCGTCGTGCTCCCGGGGCACGAGGAACCGGCCATCGAGTCGACCGTCGAGGTCTACCCCGGTTATGTCGTGGTCGAAAAGCGCGGCGAGGCGGGACGGATCGCGGAAGCCGAGGCGGGCCGCTAGCGACAGCTCCAGCTCGTGACGCGCGAGAGGCCAGAGCGTGGGAAGTCTGCTGACCCTGACCACCGCTCCGCGATGCTCGGCCCAGTGTGTTCGCAGGCCCTAACGACAGGCCTGCCAACCGAGCATTGCGACAGCCGACCACCTTACGCGCCAGGAGAGATTCGAACTCCCGACCTTCGGTTCCGTAGACCGACGCTCTATCCAGCTGAGCTACTGGCGCAGAGCCGCCTAGTGTAGAGACCCCGCCGCGAGGCCCGCCGCCCGGCGGCGGTGTAGCGTTGCAGCGTGCCCTCGCGCCCAGGTTCGCAACCGACCGCCCTCGACCCCGCGTGAGCTCCGTGCTCGACGGCGGCCAGGACGGCCGCGGGGAGGAGTTCGAGGCCTGGCAGATGCAGCTGCACGGCCACCGCGTGATCTACCACATGATCGGCAGCGGCCCCCCGCTCGTGCTGATCCACGGCATGGTCAACTCCTCGCGCCACTGGCGCGAGGTCGCGCTCGCGCTGGCCGACCGCTACACGGTGATCGCGCCCGACCTGATCGGCCACGGCGACTCAGCCACGCCACGCGGGGACTACTCGCTCGGCGCGCACGCCTCCTCGATCCGCGACCTGCTCGCCGTGCTCGGCGTCGATCGCGCCACGATCGTCGGGCACTCCCTCGGCGGCGGCGTGGCGATGCAGTTCTTCTACCAGTTCCCCCAACGCACCGAGCGGCTCGTGCTCATCTCCTCCGGAGGGCTCGGACACGAGGTCAGCCCGCTGCTGCGCAGCGCCACGCTGCCCGGCGTCCCCGCGCTGCTGGCGCTCGCCGCGCACCCGCGCCTGATCTCGGGCCTGCGCCGCGGCGGCGACGCACTGCGCGCCGCCGGCTCGCGCCAGGGCGTCTACCTGCAGGCGATCGCCCGCGCCCTGCGTCCGCTCGAGCAGCCCGGCGCGCGCACCGCCTTCCTGCACACGCTGCGCGCCGTGATCGACATCCGCGGCCAGCGTGTCAGCGCCACCGACAGGCTGTACCTACTCGCGGGCATGCCCACGCTGATCGTCTGGGGCGAGCGCGACCGCACGATCCCCCTCGCCCACGGCCTCGCCGCCCACCACGCCGCGCCCGGCAGCCGCTTCGAGACGCTGCCGAGCGCCGCCCACTTCCCGCACCTCGAAGACCCCGCCGGCCTGGCCGCGGTTCTCGGCGACTTCCTCGCCACGACCGAGCCCGCGCGGATCGAGGACGGCGACTGGGGCGCGATCGTCGCCCCGCGCGCGCCGCGCTCGCGCCACGGCGCTCGATCGATCGCCTGAAGCGTAGTGCGTTTCACGCTACACTCAGACGATGGCCTCGGTGCCGGCTCCTCATCCACTCTCGCTTCGCCTCGGGCGCGATGGCTTGAGCGCGCTCGATGAGATCGCACGACGGCGAGGCCTGAGCCGCGCTGAGGCGGCGCGACAGGCGATAACCGAGACGGCCGAGCGCGAGCGCAGGCGCGGCGGACTCGCGGCGGAGGCGAGACGCCTGATGGGAGACGCGCACTACGTGCGAGAAGCCCGAGAGGTCGCCGATCTCATGGAGACGTTGCGTGGTCCGTGGTGATGTTCATCGAATCAAGCTTCCAGGCAAACGCGGGCACGTTCAGGAGGGCCGCCGCTACGCCGTGATCGTCCAGGCTGACGATCTGCTCGCCCTGTCCACTGTCGTGGTCTGCCCAACATCGCGCTCGGCGTTCTCAGCGAGCTTTCATCCGGAGATCTTGATTGATGACCATCCCACGCAGGTTCTCTGCGAGATGGTTGGCGCAGTCGATACTCGCGCGCTCGGTGAGCGAGCCGGACACCTCACGCATGACGAACTGCGCGCCGTCGATGACGCACTGTTGCTGGTACTCGATCTCCCGTAAGCGCCTCTAGCGCCCGAAGCCTGGCCGCCCCCTCTCGCGGACCGCGCAGTGGCGGGATGAACGGGCACTCCGCCGCCGCATGACCGACCCCGGATGATCCGCCTCTGCGCGGAGCGCGTAGATGTGTGCACCGAGGAACGGGACTGCAGCGTGCTCCTCGATGAGACCGTCACAGACGCGTACATCACCGATCGAATGGAGACAGCGATGCACGACCAGCACGGCGATTCCGCGACCCCTCACGCGGATCCAGACACGCAGCAGAACACCACCTCGGACCCGGCCACGACGCGCAAGAACTTCCTCAAGGGAGCGGCCGTCGCGAGCGCGGGGGCAGCCGGCCTTGGAGCCCTCGGCCCCGCCGCGGCGCTCGCCAACGGCCGGCGCCGGCACGGCAAGCCCAAGCCCGGCGGTCCGACCCACGGCGACGTGGAAATCCTCAAAGCCGCGCAGATCGCCGAGGCGCTGGCGGTCACGACCTACACGAACATCATCAACACGGCGCCGTTCTTCAAGAACCTCGAAAGCGACGACCAGGGCTACCTGAAGGCGGCGGTGCAGGAGGAGATGTCCCACTACCTCCTCGAGGAAAGCCTCACCAAGAAGCCCACGCCCTTCACGATGTTCTACTACCCGCCGAAGATGTTCACCGACGCGCAGACGACGCTCAACATCCTCGTGACGCTCGAGGACGCGTTCATCGCCGCCTACCTCGTCGGGGTGCGCGAGTTCAGCACACCGGACCTGCGGGTCACGGCGGCGCGCATCATGGGCATCGAGTCCGACCACCGCACGCTCGCGCGCGTCGTCGGTCCCGGCGTGGCGAGCAAAGACGGCGGCCCGATCGAGCAGATCACCGGGATCCAGAAGACGGCCGAGTCGGTCGATCCGCCCAACAACAACGGCTACGAGCGCACCCTGCTGCTGAAGAACATCGGACAGGCCGTCGAAGCGCTGCTGCCGTTCGCCGAAAAGAAAGCCGCCGAAAAGGCCGGCTTCGACACCACGAAGGCGTACAAGTTCGAACCGTTCATGCCCACCCTCCCCAGCGCGCTGGGCGAATTCCACTCGCTCAAAGGCTGAGAGCCTCGTCCCCTCCCGCGGAGCTCATAACACGACGCTCCGCGGCGGGACGCGGACCCCGAGCTTCCGGCCGTTCAGCGCTTGCTCCACTCCTTCTTGTGCAACCTCTTGGCGGACTGGTAGTCGATCAGCGCCTGCGGAGAGTCCACGTCTCCGAGCGTGGGGTGTGGCGGCACCAGCGCCTTGGCTGCCTTGACGCCATAGCGCTTGGCCAGCACGGCGCCCATCGACTTGACCTTCATCTCCCCGAAGCCGGGAAGCGCTTCCAGATTGGAGCGCAGCTCGCGGAAATCGGCCGCATCGGTCCAGACGCGAGCCGCGTCGCCGTCGTAGCGGTCCTCGACATGGACGGCCAGGTCGTGAACGCGCTTGGCCATCGAGCCTGGGTAACGGTGGATCGCCGGCTTCTCGCGAAACACCTGCTCCAGGTCCGTCCCCGCGAGCGTTGCCGGGTCCAACGCGCCGAGACGCTGCCTCAATCTGAGCGGTCCAAGGAACGCCTGCTGCACCGTCACCTGCTGATCCAACACGAACCCAACCAGCAAAGCCATCGGATCGACGGCGATCAGCGAGTTGGCTGCATCGGACTCGGTGAAGTACAGGCGATCCGGCACGACCCAACAATACCGAGCGCAGGAGTGGCCCAGGCTTCGAACAGAGACGGACGGAGAGGGAGGGATTCGAACCCTCGGACGAAGTTTCCCCCGTCACACGATTTCCAGTCGTGCCCGTTCAACCGCTCCGGCACCTCTCCCCCACACACATCGGGTTATGGCCTAGAGCCTACTGCGAAACGCCATGCGCACCGCACTGGTAGGCTCCGCGCAATGACCCCCGTGCTCGCCGCCAACGCCGCCTTCTCGAAGGATGTCGGCCTGATCGTCACGTTCATCGGCATCGGCATCCTCGTGAACATCTTCGTCGTGCTGATCGCCATCCAGATCCGCGGCGAGCGCCAGCAGAACCAGTCCTACCTCACCGAGCCCGACCGCACGCGCCAGGTCTAACGCGCCGGGTCTAAGCACCGGCCCGGCTCCGCACGCCTGGCCAGCTGCGCACCGCGCGCGCGGGACCGCCGCTCAGATGATGTAGACGGGCGTGCCCACGGGCGTGCGGCTGTAGAGCGCGATCACGTCGGGGATGCGCATGCGCACGCACCCGTGCGAGGCGTCGTGGCCGATCGAGGAGTACTCGCTGGGGTCGATCCCGTGGATGCCCGCGCCGCCGTCGAAGGACATGAAGCGCGCCTTCAGCGGGTCCTGCGGTCCCGGCGGGATCGTCTTGCCGGCGAGTGCTCCCGCCCAGGCTTTGTTAGGCACGAGCCACGGTGGGTTTTCCTCCTTCCATTCGACGTGGTGCAGGCCCGCGGGCGTTTCGAGGCCTTCCATGCCGACGGCGATTTCGTACGTTTTCGCCAGGCGCAGGTGTTCGTAGAAACGCAGCTGAAAGCTGGCGCGATCGACGACGATGTACGCGGGGTACTGGCTCGCGAGATCGGCCGTGGTCACCGTCGGCGCGAGCGGCTTCGTCGGCACGATCACCGTTCGAGACGCGCTCTGTCCCGTCAGCGCGTGCACGATCCGCCCGCCGAGCAGTTCGTTATCGACGGTCAGCCCGGGCTTCGCCGCGACGGTGCTCAGCCCGCTCGCGCTCGGCTGCACGGTCGCGTTCTGCGGGGAGCGGTTCACCGCGGCGCGCACCTTCGCGGTCAGGTCCGTGACGGCTTCGTGGGAGTAGTCGACGACGAGGGGAACGTTGCGGTGCACCTCGTCCCCGGAGAGCTCGCGGAAGGTGCGCGTCACGATCGAGCCTTCGCGGCTGGCGCGCAGGGCCTGCGCGACCATGTTCTGCGCGTCCACCGTCAGCCGCGCCTCGCGCGGGCTGAGCGTCCACGTGCCGTCGTTCGAGCGCACGACGAGCGGCCGGTTCAGCGGATCGATCACCGCGCGCTGGACCTTCTGCAGCGCGGCGCTCTCGCTGAGCCCACCCACGGCGACCCCGTCGATCGTGACGCCGTGGGCGATCGTGTCGCGGTGGGCGTGGTCATAGATGTACATCCCGCCCGCGAGCACGACGACGAGCACGGCGACCAGCACGCCGACGATCGGCCACGCGCGACGGCTATGGCTGCGTTCCACAGAGGTGCTCATGTAGTGCTGGGTCGGGTCCTACCGGCTGAAATCGCGATCGTCCGAGGGTACCGCGCGCCCGCGGCTACGGATCGCACTGCAAGGACACTTTCGCGCGCGGGCGCGGGCGCGGGGTGCGGGGGCGCGGGGTGCTCCTGATCGCGCACTCGCGAGCGGGCCTCGAGCGCTGCGACGGATCGTGCGACTGCACGGGGGCAGATCTCTGAGGTGTAGGGACCTGGGCGCGCATGCGCGCCCAGGCGCCGTGCCGCATGCGGCACGGCGTGCCGGCGGCGCATGCGCCGCCGGACGAGACGCGCATGCGCGTCTCGTGACAGGGCC
>DASXMO010000025.1:0-6371 GCA_036495605.1 Solirubrobacteraceae bacterium | reverse complement strand
TCCGCTGAGCGCTCCGTGGCCGAAGTCGCCTGAAGCGGCGGCGGGAGCGATATCGATGCCGCGCGACTGGAGTGAGCTGTTCATCACCGGAGAGTCCTCGGGCGAGGGGGACTCGCCCGCGCGTGAGCGACCTCGGCGGGGCCTGTTTCGGCGCTTGCGCGAGAACATGGCGAAGACCCGCGAAGCGCTGGGTGGAGAGATCCAGGCGACGCTGTTCGGCACGCTCGATGCGGCGGCGTGGGAACGCTTGGAGGAGGCGCTGATCCTCGCCGACGTCGGCGCGCAGACGACGGCTTCGATCGTAGGCACGCTGGAGGCCGAGGCCGAGACCGGTGAGCTGGGGGCACACGGCCAGGACGGCCGGGTCGGCGAGGCGCTGAGCGAGCGGCTGGTGGGGCTGCTTGCGCAGACGGCGCGCGTGGGAGACGCGCGCATCGACATTCGCGCGCAGCCGACGGTGATCATGGCGGTGGGCGTGAACGGGACGGGCAAGACGACGACGATCGGCAAGCTCGCCTGGCACCTGCGCCATGAGCTTCATCGCACAGTGCTGCTCGGCGCGGCCGACACGTTCAGAGCGGCCGCGAGCGAGCAGTTGGCCGGCTGGGCGCAGCGTGCCGGATGCGAGATCGTAACCGGCGTGGAGGGCGCCGATCCGGGTAGTGTCGCGTTCGAGACGATCGCGCGGGCGCGAGCGGAAAACGTGGATGTCGCGATCATCGATACGGCGGGGCGGTTGCACACCCAGGACGATCTGATGGCCGAGCTCGGCAAGATCCGACGCGTGATTGCGCGTCAGCTGGAGGGCGCTCCGCACGAGACGCTGCTGACGATCGACGCCACCACCGGCCAGAACGGATTGCGTCAGGCGCGATTGTTCGCGGCTGCGGCCGATGTGACTGGGGTCGTGTTGACGAAGCTCGACGGAACCGCTCGCGGAGGCATCGCACTTGCGATCGCCTCAGAGCTGCAGCTTCCGGTGAAGCTGATCGGGCTCGGTGAGAGCGTCGAGGATCTGCGCCCGTTCGACCCAGATGCGTTCGCCCGCGCGCTGGTCTCACCGGAGTGAGGCTCACCGTGCCGATCTGATCTGCAGGTTGGCGGTCCACCCGGAGCGGCGACGAAGGGGACGCGCGCTCGGCTGTGGGGGGTAATCTGAGAGGTATGTCTGTATGGGTCGTTTGGTTGATCGCGGCGTGCCTGCTCGGGATCGGCGAGATGCATCAGGGCGGCTTCTATCTCGCCCCCTTCGCCATCGGCGCGGGCGTTGCTGCGGTGATGGGTCTGCTGGGTGTGGGAGGGCTGTTGAGCGCGATCATGTTCGTCGCCGTCTCGGGCATCGTGTTCGCGGCATTGCGCCCGGTCGCGCGCAGCCACCGTCGCCTACCGCCGGCGATCCGGACGGGAGCTGCGGCTTTGATCGGTCGGCCGGCGGTGGTGATCGAGCGGATCGCCAACGGCGAGGGCGTTGGATGCGTGAAGATCGACGGAGAGGTGTGGACCGCGCGCAGCTATGACGAAGACGAGGTGATCGATGCGGGCGAGCGCGTCGAGGTGGTCGAAATACGAGGCGCTACGGCGCTGGTGATGCATTGAGTCCCAAGACGACACCCAAGGGAGACGCCACATGGCCGCACTCATAGTCATCGCTGCGGTCGTGCTGTTCGCGCTGGTGGTCGCGGCGCGCACGATCCGGGTGATCCCCCAGGCGCGGGCCGGGGTGGTGGAGCGACTCGGCCGCTACAGCCGCACGCTGGAACCGGGTCTGACGATCGTCACGCCGTTCATCGACCGAGTCAAGCCATTGGTGGATTTGCGCGAGCAGGTCGTGAACTTCTCGCCGCAGCCGGTGATCACGGAGGACAACGTGGTGGTGGCGATCGAAACGGTGCTCTACTTCACGATCACCGACCCACGCTCGGCGACATACGAAATCGCCGATCCGCTGCAGGCGATCGAGCAGTTGACGGTCACGACGCTGCGCAACGTGATCGGGGGCCTTACGTTGGAGGCGACGTTGACCTCGCGTGAGAACGTCAACGCGCAGCTGCGCACGGTGCTCGACGAGGCGACGGGCAAGTGGGGGATCCGTATCAACCGTGTGGAGATCAAGTCGGTCGATCCGCCGCCGGACATCAAGACGGCGATGGAGAAGCAGATGCGCGCCGAGCGCGATCGCCGAGCGGCGATCCTGACGGCGGAAGGCGAGAAGCAGTCGCAGATCCTCACCGCCGAAGGCGCCAAGCAGGCCGCGGTGCTCAACGCCGAGGGCGCACAGCAGGCCGCGGTACTCGACGCGGAGGGGGAGCGCCAGGCGGCGATCCTGCGCGCCGAGGGGGAAGCGAAGGCGATCGACACCGTGTTCAAAGCTATCCACGAGGGCAAACCCAGCCGTGAGCTGTTGAGCTACGAATACCTGCAGATGCTGCCGCAGCTCGCCGAAGGCGATGCGAACAAGGTGTTCGTGGTACCAAGCGAGTTTGCGCAGGCATTCGGCGGGATCGGCGAGGCGCTCGCGCGGCGCCCGCCGGGGTCCGAGCCCGAGCCGCCGCGCCCGCCGTCGACGCTGCGCGGCGTGCCCAAGCGAGCTCCAGAGCCACCAGACTCGTCCCCGGAGTGAAGGACTGAGCATCGGCGCGGTGCGCGTGGCCGGGGACCGAACCGGACCGCGGTTGGGCGCCGAGGACTGAGCAGGAGTCCCGCGGGCAGGCGCCGAGGACCGGCTCCGGCTTCGCGCGCCGGGGCTGCGAGAATCCCGGGCGATGTTCGATGCGCTTTCAGAGAAGCTCCAGGCGACGCTTGCCGACGTGCGTCGTCATGGCACGCTGACCGAGCAAGATGTTGATGCGGCGATGCGCGAGATCCGTCTCGCGCTGCTGGAGGCCGACGTCAACTTCAAGGTCGTTCGCCAGTTCACCGCGCAGGTCAAGGAACGCTGCTTGGGCGCGGGCGTGATCGGAGGTCTGAATCCGGCTCAGCAGGTCGTGAAGATCGTCGCCGAGGAGCTCGCCTCATTGATGGGCGGCCCGCCCGCAGGCGGCGATTCGGCTGGATTGGTATTCGCGCCACACCCTCCGACGGTGATCCTGATGGCGGGATTGCAAGGTTCGGGCAAGACGACGGCCACGGCGAAGCTCGCGCTGCATCTGCGCACTGAGCGCGGCGCCTCGGTCGCTGTAGCGGCGTGTGATACCTACCGACCGGCGGCGGTCGAGCAGCTCGTCAAGGTCGGCACGCAGGCCGGGGCAGAGGTGTACGAGCAAGGGACTGAGCGCGATCCGGTCGACATCGCCACGTGGGCGCTGGAGCGCGCGACGCAGGAGGGCAAGGACGTGCTGATCGTCGATACGAGCGGTCGCTTGCACGTGGACGAGGAGCTGATGGCCGAGCTCGTGCGCATCCGTGCGGCGGTGCGCCCGAACGACGTGCTGCTGGTGCTCGACGCGATGACCGGCCAGGACGCAGCGTCAGTGGCGGAGAGCTTCGCGCAGGAGGTCCAGTTCGACGGCTTGATCATGAGCAAGCTCGACGGGGACGCGCGCGGTGGCGCCGCGCTGTCGGTGAAGGCGCTCACCGGCAAGCCGATCATGTTCGCCTCCACGGGCGAGAAGCTCGAGCAGTTCGAGCGCTTTCATCCAGACCGCATGGCTCAGCGGATTCTCGGGATGGGCGACGTGATGAGCCTGATCGAGCACGCCGAGCGCCAGTTCGACGAGGACGAGGCGCGCCAGCTGCAACGCAAGCTCACACGCGAGGAATTCGGCCTCGACGACTTCCTCGCGCAGTTGAAGACGGTACGGCGGATGGGTCCGCTGACGAACCTGCTCGGGATGATCCCCGGGCTTGCCGGTCATCAGTTGCAGAACATGAAGGTCGACGAGCGCGAGCTCGACCGCGTGCAGGCGATTATCCTCTCGATGACACCCTCCGAGCGCGCCCGGCCGGAGCTGATCAAGGGCTCGCGGCGCCTGCGCATCGCGCGCGGATCGGGCACGAGCGTGCAACAGGTCAACCAGCTCGTCAAGCAGTTCGGGCAGACGCGCAAGCTGATGAAGCAGGTGGGTCGCGGCAAGATGCCGGACATCGGCGCGCTCATGCGCCAGGCTCGTTAGAACCTATCCCGATAAGAACGCGCGGTTGGGGCGTTTCAGGGTCGAGCGGAGCGCGGACGCAAGGGCGAAGGCATGGTGGTGCCATGTCGAGCCCGAGGACAAAGCTCCGCGAAGGCCATCGGACGCATCCAGACGTGCGGGCTTGAGGGATAGGTTCTTAGCTAAGCTCTGCGTTCGTAAACCGGTAGGCACATCGAGAGGAACAAGTTGTCGGTACGGCTCAGGCTCACACGGGTGGGCGGCAAGAAGGACCCGATCTGGCGTGTTGTCGTCGCCGACCAGCGCTCGCCGCGCGACGGTCGCGTGATCGAGACGATCGGCCAGTACAACGCGCAGACGAACCCGTCGACGATCGCGATCGACGAGGAGCGCGCTCGCAGCTGGCTGGCGCGCGGCGCGCAGCCGTCTGACACGGTGCGCAAGCTGCTGCGCATCCAGGGCATCACCACCTAGGACCTCGCTGGGCTGCGCGATGCTGCGTCCTCAGTCGCTCGCGTACGTAGTACGCCACGCTCCCTGCGTCCTGGCCTCACTTGCTCATCGAGGCCCTAGGTCTCTGCAGAACGCGCGTGATGTGACATTCGACGTAGGCTTGGGAGCACCAAGATGACCAGCGAAAACGACTCCGACCCGGGCGAGGTTCCGCGCCAGCTGCTCGAGTATTTGGCCGAAGGCCTTGTCGATGAGCCGGAGGAGGTCTCGGTCGAAAGTTTCGAGGAGGACGACGGCACGGTCGTGCTGGAGCTGTGCGTCGCGGAGGGCGACTACGGCAAGGTGATAGGGCGCGGAGGGCGCACCGCGCACGCGCTGCGCACGGTCGTGAAAGCGGCAGCGACCGGTGCGGGACGCCGCGTGCTCGTCGACATCGTCGATTGAGGCGCCCCGCGCGCTCGGCCGCAGAGGGAGCCCGAACGGTGGTGGATCCGGACGACGGGGCTTCTGAGGGCAAGCTGCCCGCGGGCAGGGTCGGCCGCGCACACGGCCTTGACGGAAGCTTCTACGTCACCGGCGCGCGTCCGCGGCTGCTGGAGCTCGGCGGAGAGGTGACGATCGCCGGCAGGACCGTCGAGATCGTGCGCCGCGCCGGGACCGATCGGCAGCCGATCGTGCGCGTAGACGGCGTCGAGGATCGCGCGAGCGCCCAGGCGTTGCGAGGACGGGAGCTGAGCGTGGCCGTAGCGGATGCGCCCGCGCTCGCCGAGGGCGAATGGTGGGCACACGAGCTGGAGGATTGCGTGGTGCTCGACGGGGAGCGTCACATCGGCACGGTGACGCGGATGATCGAGCTTCCCTCCTGCGAGGCGCTCGAAATCGCTCGGGAGGCGGGCGGTCCGCTGCTCGTGCCGATGGTCAGAGACGCGATCCGCAGTGTCGACACAGCGGCGAAACGCATCGATGTCGACATGGCCTTCGTCGAGGATTGAGGCGGGCGTGGAGATTGACATATTCACGCTGTTCCCGGAGTGGTTTGGCTGGTTGAGCGAGCAGCGTCACGTGCGCAACGCGCTTGCGGCGGGCTCGCACATCGAGTGTGTGAACTTTCGCGAGAACACACCGCTCAGCGCGGGGCAGGTTGACGACACCCCGTTCGGGGGCGGCGCCGGGATGGTGCTGCGGGTGGACGTTCTCGACAGGGCGCTGCGAGCCCGCTACGGGGTCGATCCTGTGAGTCTGCGCGAGCAGCGCCGGGTGATCGCACTCACGCCCGGTGGACGGCTGCTCGATGACCAGCTCGCCGGCGAGCTCGCGGGAGAGCCGGCATTGACGCTGTTGTGCGGTCGCTACGAGGGCTTTGACGAGCGCATCCTCGAGCACTTCGCGACAGAGCAGGTCTCGATCGGGCGCTACGTCCTCGCCGGCGGCGAGCCGGCGGCGATGGTCCTCTGCGACACCGTGCTGCGCAAGCTTCCGGGTGTGCTGGGAGACGAGCGTTCGGCGCTCGAGGAGTCCTTCAGTCCAGCCTTGGAGGGACGCCCGGAGTACCCGCACTACACGCGCCCGGCGGAGTACCGCGGATGGAGTGTCCCCGAGGTGCTGTTGTCTGGTCACCACGAGCGGATCGCGGAGTGGCGAGCGGAGCGCAGCCTGGAGCGTCACCACGCCTACACAGGTCGCGACGAGGCGGCCACCGAGCGTGACCCGCGCGAGAGTACGTCCGACTGAGGCTCTGTGCCGAGCTGATTGCCGCGAGAGGTGAGATCGCCCCAACGGAGGTGGTTTGCAACTCCCCGGAAGACATGGTGCACGGGCGATGGGGCG
>DASXMO010000024.1:0-3233 GCA_036495605.1 Solirubrobacteraceae bacterium | reverse complement strand
GCTCGGCTACGTCAACCACGTGGCCGAAAACAGCGAAGGCTTCCTCGGCGCGAGCGGCTTTCTGCTGGCGCAGGTGAACATCGCCGCGCGCGACCCCAGGACCAACCGCGCACCGGTCGAAGCGCACCTGATCCCCAACATCGCCCAGCTCGCGCTGGAAGCCAAGGACGGCACGCTGCTGCGGCGCAGCCAGTCGGCTCTGTTCGACGCGCTCGCGCGCCGTCCGCGCGCCGGCAACCGCTCCCAGAACCAGGCCGACCGGCCCGACACGAGCCCGTATCTCCCGATCCCCTCCAACTGCGTGGGCTTGGCGTGCGCGAACGGCCTGTTCCCCGAATACGAATTCAGCTCCTCCAACGAAGAGATCGGCCAGTTCGTGGAGCGCAATCCCAACTCGCCCGACCCGCATGCGGTGCTGCTCGGGGCGGACGGCAAACCGATCGGCGATCCGCACGAAGGACTGTTCTGTGCCTACAACGCGGGCACGACGACGGTCACGATCAGCACCGGCGGGCTGTCGGCGTCGCTGCCGGTGACGGTCCAGGCCGGCAGCGTGCGCCAACCGTGCGGGACCACGAAGTTCAGCGCAGCTGCCGCGACGAGCAGAGCGACGCCGAGCCCCGCGCCGCTGGCCCCGGCTCCGGCGCCTGCCGGCAGCCCGCCGCCGGCAGCGACCGCCCCCCCCGTGCTGCCCGTCCCGCCGGTGCCGCCGCTCGCGCCCGCGGTCGTGCCGCTCTCGGCGGCCGCAGTGACGCCGTTCTTCACGGCGATTGCGCTGCCGACGCCGCTGCAGGCGATCGCGATTCCCCCCTTCCCCGTGATCGCGCGCCCGGCGCCACCCACGGGCAGCTCACCCGTGACCTCCCCGACACCCGTCTCGGAGGGAGTCGGGGAGCAGGAACGAGAGGAGGAGGAGGCCACCGAGTCGGCATCCGCGTCGGCGGCGTACCACCCCACTGAACACGAGCCCGCTCCGCTCTACGTGCTCGGCGCGGTGCTGCTCGCGGCGTTCGCCGGCGCGGCGGCGATCAGGCGCCCGCGTCGCGGGCCGCGCGAGCTGCGCGTCGCCCCCGCGACGCTCACGACGATGCGAGCGCAACGGCGGATGGCGAACAGGAGGCGGCGATGAGGGGCATGGGCTTGATGAGACGCATCGGCTCGATCAGACGCATCGGCGGCTTCTACCCCCAGCTTGGCCTGCGGGCGCTGCTGGTGTCTGCGCTGGCGCTGTCGTGCTACGCGATGACGCTCGCCGTACCAGCGTCCTATGCGGAAACGTATGGCGAACTGCACAACTTCGGCTCGGCGGGCGTGGGCCACGGGCAATTCAAAATCACGACCGGCACCAATGCCTTCGGAGTTGATCCGAGCGACAACAGCGTGTATGTCGGGGACGAACTGAAAAAGGGGGAATATCGCATCCAGAAGCTGACCTCGAGTGGCACGTTCCTCGCCCAGACCGCGCCGATAAAAGTCCTCAATCACGACGGGCTCGAGGGCATCGCGATCGATGCCGCGCTGAAACGCGTCTACGTGCTCGCGCTCGAAAAACGCGCCACGACGCTGGCCGTCGCCCCGAACGCGCCTGCCGCGGGCACGCTCTATGCGTTCTCGACCGAACAGTCCGGCGAAGCGCTCGATCCGGCGGCGGGCACGACGGGAGAAGGCGTGCTGACGGGTCCCAGCACGTTCGAACCGCAGTCCGAAGCCCTCGGGAAGGCGCTGCTGGGCCCCAAAGGCATCGCGGTCGATCCCACGACCCATGACGTGATCGTGCTCGGCGAAACCTACGAGGGGGAAGTCAAAGGCTCGCCGCAGCTGGAGGTGGCGCTCCAGCGCATCAACTCCGGCGGTGCGCTCGGGGAGCGCTACATCGACGGCACCGAATTCTTCGGACCCGGCGTCACGCCCAACTCGCCCGTCGTGCTGCCTACGGGCGCGGTGTACGTGGTCGTGCAGCAGGTCCAGCTGGAAGAAGCGGGATCGACGGGCCAGCTCCTGCCGACCAACCAGCTCGTGCGGATACCTTCGGACTTCTCCTCGACCGCCGCGCCGACGCCGTTCGTCGAGCTCACGCTGCGAGGCACCTTCGAAGACGAAGGCCGTCTCGTGGAATTCGACGGCAACGAACCGACCACCTATGGCGCGGGGCTGTCGTTCGCACCCGAAGGCTCCGGCAACGAAGGGACGATCTACGCCCGGGCACAGGTCTACGTCGGACCTCCGGCGAAAGGCGCGTACTACCCGGGCGTGCTCGCCTTCAACGGGGTCGACGGCTCGGAGATCGGCTGGACCGGTGGGCAGACGCGCAAAACGAGCACGAGCTGTGCGATCAGCTTCGGCGGGGAAACCTACTCCGCGGTTGCGGCGGGCCGCGAACACACCGTGTTCATGTTCGATCCCGGGACCTCGACCACGCATCTTCCCCCGCGAGTGATCGAGCTCGGTCCCGGAGGCGCCGGCTGTCCCACCGCGGAAGCGACCGAACCGGTGGCGTCGGTGAACGGCCAGATCCTGCCCGCCGCCGAACCGGTGACAGCCGGCACGGCCGTTGCCTTTTCCTCGACCCTCACACAGGCCAACGCCCTCAGCGTCACATGGAGCTTCGGGGACGGCCAGACACAGACCGACAGCGCGGACGAGTATCAGCACACCGAAGTCACGCACGCATTCGCGCAGGGCGGCGAACTGACCGTAACCGAGACGATCCACACCGACGATCTGGCCACGCCGACGATCGTGAAGATGACGAAGATCCTCGTCTCGGCGACGGCGCCGCCGCCCACCGCGATCCTGGAAGGACCGACGGAAGTCATCCTCGGTGCAGGCGCGGTCGAACGGCTGGTCTACAACGAAGATGGGGGCCTGGAACTGGTCGATACGCCCTCGCACGGAGAAGCCGCGTTCGACGCCAGTGCGTCCTACGCGTCCACCGTCGCGGGGTCGAACGGAATTGCGACCTACCACTGGACGTTCGGCGACGGACACTCTGAAAGCACATCGCATTCCACCACCGAGCACACCTACGAAAAAACGGGGCCGTACCGGGTCGAATTGACCGTCACCGACGCCCACGGACAGACCAGTGAACCCGTGGCGCTGCTCATCGAGGTGAAGAGCCCGCCGGAACCGTCGGTCACGAAAACGGATACCGGGAGCATCTCGATCGCGACGCCGGCGGCCGTGACCGAACACCCCATGACCCAGGCTCCCGGCGAGCCATCCACGGGCGG
>DASXMO010000023.1:0-4792 GCA_036495605.1 Solirubrobacteraceae bacterium | reverse complement strand
AAGCGTGAGGTTCGGCCTGAGAAGGCCAAAGACCCGGCGTCAAGCCGGGCCTCGGTGCGCGATCAGTGCTGCTCACGAGAGCAACTCCGATCCCGTGCAGACCATCATAGCCAGCACTCGCATGCGGCGTAGTGCGTGCCTTCGTTCGTCCATTGCTGCGACGCCGTCAGTGCCGACGCTGGCTTCCGCTTCGCCGGGGCGAAGCAGGCGCCGCAGTCACGCAGTTGACGAGGAGGAGGGAAGGCAGGCGATCGATTCCCGCCCTACTCTCGTGTCTCCGCAGACATACGGCGAATGACCTCAGCGACGATCCTGCAATGCCATGGCGCGCCCACACCGTTGAGGGCACTCCCCGCCGCCAGTTGCGTGGAACGTGGCTGAAGAGGACACCCACACCACACACCAACAACCGGGCGAGCGGATATTCGACTGCGGGACGAGTGCGGGCGGCGCTGGCCGCCCACACTCGCTCAACCTCGGTGGCTAGCCGCTGAGGCGGATCCAGACCGTCCAATCGAGCTTGCCGGGCCGCGGCCCGTCCTCGATGACGGCGTCCCAATCCGCGAGCCTGGCGTTGGGCAGATACTCGCCGGAGCCCAGCCCGCACTCGAACAGGCTGCGCAGTTCATCCACGTTCTTGGTGGCCGGCGTGTCGCTCGCTCGCGCGATGATCATGTCCTTCCGGGGCTTCCAGATCACTGGCATCCGCACCACCGCCGTGTCGTCCTTGACCGATTCGACCGTGAAGCCATGGGGCACCATCACGCGGCCGCGCCCGGCTAGAAACTCCTGGATGTCGGCGATCAGCCGCTCCAATTCCTGCTGAGACACGACCACGTCCGCGTTCTGGATAGCTCGCCGAGCCACCGAGTAGGGCTCGCCAGTGATCGCCATGCGCGCCCTGGCTTGGCGCTTAAAACCGGAGTTCTCAGTCATACAGCCCACCTTTCCGATCGCGTCCCACGCTCACGATCACGGAATCGGTGAACCTTCCCCGAGCCTTGGGCCCTTGCTCCTCAGCGTCCAAGCGTGGGCCAGACGTTGATGGGGAGACACGCCTGAGGATGGCGTGATAGAGAGCATACGGGAGGGATCGGTCAGATAGTTACGCAGCGCGCCGCAGCCGGACACACCGCTTACTGAAGCAATGTGTCCAACGCGGAATCAAGCTCAGCCGCGACAAGCACCCGGACGCCGAGCTGCCCCGCCAGATCCACCCATGGCATCGGCGGGACGCTCTCGATCAGGATCACCGGAAGCACCGGAGCGTCCGCGCTGCTGAGCAGGTGGGCATACTCCAGGACCTGACCGATGCCATAGCGGACCTGTTGCTGGGTTGCCGGGTTGCCGCCCTTGACCTCAACCACGTAGCGGATGCCATCGTGCTCGAAGGCGAGGTCAAAGAACGGCTGGGAGCCGGATGGCGACCAAGGGTCGATTCCCCGTGCCTCCAATGCCTCAGCCAGGTCGTCCTGCAGCTTCATGTGTCGTTCCGTCGCCGCCTCAAGCGCGGCCAGATCGATCTTTAGCACTGCGTCGTCCGGCTGTGTCGCTTCGTGTCCGCTGGCTGGCCGGTACGTGGCGCCGAACCCACTGTCGACCAGCGCATAATCACCGACGATCCGGTACGGGCCGCTGCTGTAGTCGCGGTAGATCCGCCGAGTCAAGCTCTCCTCAAAGCCGATCGCCTGCCGCACTACGGTGCGGATGTGAGAAGGCTCGGCGTTGGCACTGGTGTACCAGGCCAGCACGTCGAGCTCCTCCGGGGTCCATCCGCCGATCGCGATCGCCCGCTCCAGCACCTGGCCAAATCGCGCCTCGCTACTGAGCTCGTAGACAGTCTGAAGGATGTCGTCACCCAAGTCGCGCCATTGCACCTCCTGGATTCGAGTCTCGACAGTGGTGGGAGATGGGGCAGGGGGGCTGGTTCTCACGGCCGCGTAGAGCGCCGTCTGATGGTCCGGGTTGTTGACGTGCTCCGGTATTGGGTTCTGCGGCCCATAAAGCCCGAGGACCTGTTCGGCATCGCGAGGCAGGACGGCTGCTAACGGCCGCACGCCCAACGCGAACGGCCAGCGGTCCGGATCGGGAGAACCAGGGAGAACCTGAGCGCCAGGTGATACGGCTTCGTACAGGCCTACCACGGCGCTGCGCCAACGGTCGACCGCCATCGCAAACAGGTGATCACCGGAGCTGACCTGGTGGGGCTGCCGGCCGAGCCACTGATAACGCTGATCAAACGCCCACCACGTCGGGTCGACGGGAAAGCCGCTGACTCCGACCGAGACCTTGAACACCCGCGTCGGTGTCTGCCGAGAGATCCGCGCGCGCCCGGTTTCATCGACGCGGATCTCTCCGGAGGCGACAAACGCCTGATAGTCGGTTACGGTCGGCGCCGCGGAGAGCGGATACCCGATACTCCGCAGCCGAGCGCGAGCCATATGCTGATCCGCCCGCCGGGGTGCGTCAACGGCTGGCAGCAGCGACTCAATCTCAGCGGCCTGAGCTTGAGAGATGATCAACACGGAGGGCTCAGGCGCGATGGTCAGCGAAGCCTAACCGCACGACGATGCCCGGCACAGACGTTGCCGTTGTGATCGCCTCAACCGAGGCTCCGCACTCCGCGGGAGTGAGACATGAATGTAAACCTGATGGGTGCGCGCACACCCACTTTCGCGCGGAGAGCAGGCGCCGCCCGCGTAGCGGGCGATACACCCGCCCTGGACGAAATTCCGAGCGCCCCGGCCACGGATGCGCTCGCGACCGCAACGGCATGGCGAAGCGGGCGTGAGATCCCTCGCTGCTCAGAGTGCTGTTCGTCGTCCAGAGCGGGCACGCTGTGGACCACAACCCCACGCACTTGCATTGGGACGGAAGCAGTCGTGAGAGTGTCAAGACACGAACTTGATGAGAACGTCACACGACGGAGGGCTTGTGCGCCACGAAGAACAGGTGCGCGACCTGGCTCACCATATAGAAGTCATAACCATCATTCTGCCGAGCTACTTCGTTCTCCGTAGCTATCCAGGGCTTCTCGCGCATATGTCTGCGCCAATCCTCGAGATCGCTCTCGACAATCAGCTCGCCGCGAGGGATCGTGTAGAAGATCGGCACATGCTCCAAGCCGACGTCGGTCATGACCCAATTTGTTGAGAGTAGCTCAATCACTGGGGAAAGTTGCCCTTCGCCGCCAGTCCGGCGGCTTCGGATCGCAAGATCAAGGCTGTCAATCAGTTTTCCAAAGATCCACTCGGCGTCGAATGCCGAGTCGCCGGGGTATCCGCCTGAGCGCTTCCACGCATCGGCGACGGCAAGAAGGGCATCGGCTGGAGACTGTCCCGATTCCCAGACTGCTCGCACTCTGATCGAATTTCCGGCGACGTTATCGACCGTGAGAACAAGGACCGACTGGGACCGATCACCGGACGCGACGTTCGTAACCACGTCGAGGCGCTTAAAGCGCAACCGCTCCCATTGGTGCGGAATCACGACCCGCAAACCGTCCTCGCTAATTGCGTGCAGCTCGTCCGCACGCCGGAACAGTTTGTTGATGGTGTCGAACGACGGCTGGTCGCGAGCCTCCTTGGCAAGTGCGGTTTCGGCATCTGCGGCTGCTTGCAGCCGGTTGCTTGTTTGCTCTTGAAGATCTGACAGACTTTGCCGAGACTCCGTTAGACGAGTCGACATCGCTACGACATCCTCGGCTACCGCGCCGACCTCGTGGCGCGTTTGCCTCTCGCTAGCTTGAATCCTCTGCTCGAAAAGATGCTCGATCCAGAGCAGAGGCAGGACCAAGAAGACGATAATGCCTGCCTCGCGTAGGAGCGCAGACAAGTACTCATGGCCGTTAAGCAGCCAACCTGCAGCGATCAGCCCAGCACCGATGCCAACCACGACCACGGCGGCTAGCCGGCGGGGAGCTGATTGCGCGGAGGGATCTTTGCCAGCCACCGCCAGGCAGTCTAAAGTCCCTCCGGAACGAGAGCGCTCCTGTCGAGTGCGTGCGCTTGACGGCACTAATCCGACACTGGGACGGAGCAGCAAGTCGTGTTGCTGATGCCCCCGAGCCGTTCGCGAAGACTGGGGGCACGATTGCGCACCGACGGTAACCTCCCAGTATGCGATTGAAGCTCATTTGCGTTCGCGGCTACAAGCGGTTCGGCGACCGGAGCAAGCTCGACACACGCGGCCCGATCATCGCTGTCGTGGGCGCCAACGAGGCAGGCAAGACATCGCTGCTCGAAGCGATGGTTCACATCTCATCCGATCAACCGTTTCATGCACGCGAGCACACTCGCGACACCGTCGTCAACAACGAAGAGGAGATGGTCCGCGCTGAATTCTCCCTGGACGAAGAGGACCGCGACCTACTTGGCGACCTCGTACCGGCGGACATGGACCTGACCTACGGCCACCACCGCTACCCCGAGGGCAACTCCAAGTACAGCATCAGCCCGCCCATACCCCGCGACAGGACGCACCGCGACCAGGCCGCAGCTGCGCTTCGACAGGCGCTCGACGACGGTTGGCTTGAGAAGCTCGACGCTCCAGACGAGGCGGAGAGCGGCGGCGGGGGTGAGGACGAGGAGGGGGCGCAGCGGCTGTTCAAGCGCGCCAGCGCGCTCGCTGGCGAACTCGACTCCCGTGAGGACTGGCTGCCCGGCCCCGTGCGCCAGGAGCTCGCCGCGTTCGCGGCCGTCATCGAGCAGGACGTTCCCGAGGGGGTGGACACCGACCAGTCGGAGCTCGCTCGGCTGCTGGGCCTGGCGGCGCACTTCGAGAACGAGACGCC
>DASXMO010000022.1:0-11710 GCA_036495605.1 Solirubrobacteraceae bacterium | reverse complement strand
GCATCAGATTGGGCATCAAACGTTGGCCTGGGCCCCGCGATTACTGACTATCCAACGTCCCGACTCCCTGATACCGCGCCGATCTAGACGTTCAACGCCTGGATCGCACCCAGGAGGTCGGGGGTTCGAGTCCCCCTAGCTCCATCGATGAAATGCCTGCAAAATGGCATGTTTCCATGAGTGGTCGGGTCTGGCCCGTAGGCTAGACCCGACCCATGGTCCCATTCACTGGCCCAATCAGGGGGGTGCTGCGGTGATCTGGCGTTGGATGGGCATGATCTGGCTGGCGTTTGACCTCACGCACACGCCGCTCTTGGGACCCTTGACGCGCACTCGTATGCGGTCGACTGGGCGATCACGCCCGGTGGCGTGATCCACATCGCTGATGGTGTCGAGCGGCTAGTCCAGCCTGGGAAACGTCGGGGCTCGCTTCGGTGTCGGCAGGAAGCGGTGGCTATGCTCGCCGACCTTCAGCGGGTTCTGCTCGATGTATCCCTCATCGAGGGCGCGCTGCATGATCTGGTCGAGCAGCGTCAGGATCGCGTTGATCGAGACATTCGACAGCGCTCGTTCGTCCTTCCTCCCGCCCTGCGAGAGGATTGCCATCGTCGGTGACCGGCCGCAGACAGTGTCCTCGCGGAGGAGATTGGCGCGCTCTGCGAGATCGTCTCGGAAGTCGTCGACTCCGGCGACGTCGATCTCCAGCAGCTCAAGCTCTCCGAAGTGCTCGACGAGATAGCCAAGCCGCCACTCCATGCCAGCGGCTGTGTCTTCGTCGAGGCCTCGGGTCTTCATGGCATTGAGGACCTGGTGAGCGAAGGGACCGAACAGTTGGTGACCGTCAGGGCGCACGGGTCGCAAGTGCCTGACCGTGGTCCTTCCCGTCGGCGGCGTCCAAGCACCGCGCTCCGCCTGACGCCGGATCTGTTCGACCTCGATTGCGGCTCGTACGCGGTTCCAGCCCTGGTGGTTGGTTCCGAAAACAAGCCGGTATCGACGACCGTAGGCCCGCAGCCGCGCTCCATAGGTGATTGTCTGGCCATCCCCCCACCGCCACTCCGTCACCTGACCAATTCGGGGGCGACTCATCAGAACCGCCCAACGAACTCGTCTGTACGCTGGGTAGACACTTCGTGGGTGGGTAGCGACATCGCGCTGGGGACGTGCACAAGAGCCCGATCGCTAGCTGATGAGTGATCTTACCGGGCGGTCGCTCGCAGCATGAATCCTAGCGTGTACGGCTGAGCGACAGGTTAGGTCCAGCTTGCGCCGCGCCGTTCTCGATGGCCAGCAGCTGGCGATGCGTGGAGGAACGTTCTCGATTAGTCTGGGCACGTTATCGGTTCCTTTGATCTGTTCTTAGCTGCGAAGTTCGAGATCGGCGATCGCGACCAGCTAGGCGCGTTGCGGAACGAGTTCCCGAGCAACCCCAGCGACCCGTCCGACTCGAACGATTCGAGAAGTACTGGGCCGACTTCCTGAAGGACATGCGCATCCGCCTTGGCACGCTGCTAAAGGTCGACAACGTGTCCCTGCTTCTGGGGGCCGGCGCGTCAAAGCCCGCAGGCGGCCCGCTTCTAGGCAGCGTGCCCCTGGCACTTGAGAAGAGCCTTCTCGATAAGGGGATCGCGAATCACCGGGTTTGTGAGTGGCTTGACGTGTTTTACAGCGCCGTTGCCATGGTGACACAAGGGCCGTCGCTCGTGCCGGCTGGTCAAGACGAAATCCTGGAACGCAGCGCCAACCTTGGATCGGCTCAACCGCTACCGGCTAACTGCGAGCTCGTTCTTTCGAGGCTGTATGCGTGGAGTCAGGCGTTCCCTTCCGCGACGGCACAGCTGGCCCTGGCCGGGTCAAGCATGCCCGCTCTGCGGCAGTCCGACGTACATGACTGCATGAGTCATCTCACCGATGCCATTGTGGCGCAGTGCGCGCTTCCGAGCGCGACGGCCTCCGGTGATCCGCTTGTTCACCATCGTGACCTGCTTAAGAGACTGTTGACGCGCCCCCTCACGTTCAAGCGGGTCAATGTCTTCACGTTGAACTACGACACACTTGTCGAGCAGGCGGCCGATGCGGAGGGCGCAGTCTTGCTCGACGGCTTCGTCGGAACGATGCGGCGGATATTCCGACCGGAGTCCTATGACCACGATCTCTACTTCCCCGCCGAGACCACGGAGGGTCGTGTCCACCGCCTAGATCGCGTGATCCACCTGTACAAGTTGCACGGTTCAGTGTCGTGGCGGTCAAGTACTCCGAGCTGGAGCGATCCCTATGGCCTGCAAGCGACCGAGGGCACGCTGGACGGAGCAGACTCGGCCGTCATCTATCCAACCCCAGCGAAGCACGGAGCTACGCTCGGGATGCCATACGCAGAACTCTTTCGACGCTTCGCAAACACCATCGTCCGCCCCCAATCGACCTTGATCGTTGTCGGTTACGGGTTCGGCGATGAGCACGTCAACGCAATCATCCGCCAAGCCCTCGGCGTGCCGAGCTTTTCGCTGGTCATCGTAGATCCGGAGCCAACGAGCGACTTCGTGCAGACGCTCCGCAACCAGTCAGATCTGCGCGTTTGGTTTGTTGGGGGGCACACGCTGGGCACGATCGAGGGATTCGTCTCGCGGGTGCTACCTGACTTGCGAGACGAGGAGATCCTGCGCAAGGTCGTCGGTACCTACAACGCGCTGGGAACGTTCCCGGCGACGTCGGTGAGTTCGGGTCCGTGACGAGCGACTTCGAGATAGGCCGCGTTGTCGCCGTCGATACTGCTCAGGTCACGATCGAGTTGAACGCTGATTTGCGCGGACTCACTCGGACAACCTACGAGAGCACCGAGGAGATTGGGCGCATCAACTCCTATGTGATCCTACCCGTCGGAGGGCGTCGGCTAGTTGCGATGATCACGCGGGTCGTACTCACCGAGGAGGCCGAGCTGAACGCCGATCGCACAACCGTCTCCCTACCTTCAGCGCGGCGACTGATGAAGGCAACGCTGATCGGAACGATCGATGGCGACTCGTTCACGCAGGGCGTCGCCGTCTTCCCCGTGCTGGACAATCCGGTGTCGCTGGTCAACGAGGGAGACCTTTCTGTCATCTTCGACACGGGTGGTGGTTCCGACCGACCCGACCCTGAAGCCCCCGGTTTCTGCGTTCGCATAGGGGAGTCGGCGATCTTCAAGGGCTTCCCGATCCACGTCGACCCGGATGCCCTGTTCGGCAAGCACGCGGCGATCCTGGGCAGCACCGGATCGGGCAAGTCCTGTACGATCACGAGCCTCCTGCAGGCCGTGCTCGAAGATCCTTCGGTCAAGCGCACGACCATCGTGATCCTCGATACCAACGGCGAGTACAGCACCGCGTTCCCAGGATCGGAGGATCACCGGACGCTTTACATCCCCTCCGATCCGGTGGCTTCGGCGGAGCGGCTGAGAGTGCCCTATTGGTTCATGAACGCCGAGGACTTCGTCCGCCTTTTTCAGGCATCAAAGGGCGTTCAGCGGCCAGTGCTTCTTGAGGCGCTGCGGCTGGCTCGCAACGAAGGTGCCGAGCGGGGTGCGGCGGCGGTTTTGCGCGAGGAACTACTACGGGAGCTCAATCGCCTGTGGTCGCTCTCGGGAGAAGAGAGCAAGGTCTCCAAGGATCTGCTTGATCTCGCCGCGGGCCTCTTGACGTACGCACGGAGCTCGGAGCGAGGAGACGCCTGGCAGCAGCTGACCGCCGCATTGCCGGCGGTCGACCGGCCGACTCTGGAAGCCGCGATCACCACGGTCGGCACCGAGGCGGCCAAGCACATCGACAACGGGACATACCCCAAGCAGATCCCCGCCGATGCGCGCGACGTCATACGGCGGGCCATCGACCCGATCTTGAGTGCCCTGTCCGCCGGTTCGGTCGCGGATTCCGGGGGAGTCTTGAGGCTTCAGCTGATCGCCCCGCCTTCTTTGACAAGCGACGATTCCGCAGTCAGCACATCGAGCAGGTGCTGAGGCGCGAGGAGTCTGGCGGAGCCCGCGCTCGTGATTACTCCGGGACGATGCTCTTGCGGATCGATCAACTGCTCTCTGACCGGCGCTTCGACTTTATCTTCGGGCCGGAGGGCGGGCAGCTGCCGGATGCGGTCCAATCGCTCGCGACGTTCCTGCGCGATGTGCTCGGTGCCGCCAGCGTGGAATCGGCAGATTCGCTGCTCTCAAGCACTACCGACGTGCCGCAAGGGGCGCTCCCGTTCTACGACCGGCAGCGTAGGACCAGCCCTGGCCATGATGTGGTGATCCTGGACCTGAGCCTGCTCGCCTCCGAGGTTCTGGAGAACGTCACCGCGCTGATCGGGCGCCTCATCCTCGAATTCCTCCAGCGCCTCGGAGGGGTCGGCGGATCGGAGGCGCGCGGATCCTTCCCGGTGGTCCTCGTCTTGGAGGAGGCTCAAAACTACATCCGCGAGCCACGTTTCGGCGACGAAGAGTCGATCTCGCGAGGCACCTTCGAGCGGATCGCCCGAGAGGGTCGCAAGTATGGGCTCGGACTGGTGGTCGCTTCACAGCGCCCCAGCGAGCTCTCAAAGACCGTCCTATCGCAGTGCAGCAGCTTCATCGTGCACCGCCTTCAGAATCCGGACGACTTGCGCTACTTCCGCGAGATTGTGCCCGGCCTGTTCGCCCCGCTGCTCGACCAGCTGCCCGCGCTCGCACCGCAAACCGCGCTTGTACTCGGGTGAGTGCGTGCGAGCGCCGGCGCTCGTGCGCATCCGCGAGGCGCGGCCGGTGCCGCGCAGTCGTGACCCCAAGTTCTATGCGCGCTGGGTCGAAGTGAACCCCCCTGCGCTTGATGTCGAGGGTGTCTGTGAGATTTGGGAACGGGGGGCAGCCGCGGTACGCGGCTCGGGTGCGGATGAGAGCGCAGCGACGAGCGGCAGTGCGGGCTGAACGGCGCCGTGTCGTGACGCCGGCTCTCGCGCCTCCCTTCGCGTGAACGCGAGCGCGGCTGCATAGCCCGCTCAAGCTTCCGCATGGATAACGAGGAGGAGAGGAGTGCCCCGGTTTGATCGCTATGCGTCGCACGAGATGCGAGCGCGTACCGCTTGCTTGAGTCAGTCGAATAGCAGCGGCAGCAAGACGCGCTGCACGAGTCGGTCGACCTCTGCGCGGTCGGGTCGCGTCCCGTGTAGATAGGCAAGGCTGTTGAAGCCCTTTTGTTCGCCTGGGTCCACGTGGTCTGCAGGCTGCGCTAGGCGGCGATGGCGCTCCGGGGGGCTGAGCGCATCGACACGACGGGCTTGTGTTGCGCCGATTTCCCGATTGCGCTGGAGCTTGATTTCGATTAGATCGCTGACGAGCTTCTTCACATTTGGGTCGTTGTCGCGTCGGCCATCGCGGACCATTCGCGCGGCGAGGAATGCGATGTCGTTGTAGTGCTTGGCGTGTCCGAACAGCCACCACGCGACGATCTTCTCGGCCAGGATCTCGTCGGGGTCCATGATCGGGACCTCGACGTCTTGGGCGAGTAGCGGAAAGGGATAGCGATGATTCAGCGCCCGCCATAGCGCCGGGCGCTCTACTCCCCGGTGGGACACCGACAGGCTGAATTCGTCTCTGGCGCCGGCCAGCTGCGAGAAACGCGCGTCGTACTCGACGGGCCGGAATGTGATGAGCTCATTCCCGCGGCGCCACGCGCCCGCCTGGATCGTTATCTCCTCCTCGTCATGGGAGATGGCGTCGCGAAGCACCTCTGGATCGGGCTCGCTGCGACTGGAGGTATCCCCGTCGAAGACCGACATGCGCGGGCTGTCCAGGCATCTCATCGCCATCCCGCCGCAGAGGACGGTGTTCTCGCCGTCGAGCGTCCCGTTTGCGACGAGGTTCACGATGCAGACGATTCGGGCGATGTCGCGCACGACCTGTTCTTCGCTCAGCCCATGCCGCGTCTCGCAGAACTCGATGATCTGCTCGTCGATGTTCTCCTCGACCGCGAGGATCGGCTCACTTGCCATAGGAGAGCCAGCCCTCCAACCGGTCGCGGCTTACGTTCATCCTTACTCGCCAGAACGGGTCGAGCTCCATCTGCGCATTCGCCACGGGGCCGTCCGCGAGCATCAGCGGAGCGCGATCACTGCGACGAACACGGCCCAGAAGCTCAGCGCGAGCAACCTCGCCAGCGCCAAGAAGGTCGAGCATCAATCCCGTCCGGCGGGCGACCGTCGGGCCGAGCGCCAGGGCATAGCGGCAAGCGGCAAGCGGATCAAGTCGCTCCTCGCGCATACCGCGGCCCCAGGCACTGACCCATGTTTCCGTCGCGCCGCTGAGCTGGGGATGCCACAGGCAATCCACGAGTGTGCGGGTAGGGTTGCTGCGCAGGTAGCGCTCGGTGCGCGAGAGCCGCACGACCTCTACACCGAGATCACTTTTGAAGACCAGCCGCCGTGTACGAGCAGCCCGTAGGGGCCTACCGGCCACTTCGAGCTTGCCGCTCATGAGCTGCCGGCTTGCGAACCTGACGAGTACCGTCGTAAAGGGCTCTGAGAGGTCGGTCAGGCGATGCTCTTCCAAGGCGCTGAAGAAGCCGAGGTAGTAGTCGCCGAGCGGAGCCAACCGTCCGTGGAGCATCGGCTGCCACGCGTTGTATGCCGCAGCATCTGAGCCCAATGTCGGAATCGCATAGCGGCCGGCACCGAGCTTGATGAGCGCGCCGCGGCCGGCCATCCGCAACAGCAGATCCTTCGGACGCGGATGAAACTCACGAAGCCAATCGGAGTCCTCACGCAGCACGAGAACGGCCCGCCGCTTACGTCGAGCACGCATAATCACCTCAGTGTCACGGGCCGTAAAGCTCTGCGGCATACCCAAACTATACTCGAAAGCCACACTGATCGTGGCTGACGATCATATTATGGGAGCCGAAGGTGATCGTGACGCAGCCATCCCGGCAGCAATCCATCCCATTATGCACTCGCGAGCCGCGCTCAACGTGGCTTTTGAAGCTGTTGTCGACCTGAACTTGGACGGAGGAGGCGATGTTGCAACGCGGCATTGCAACATTGCCCTGCGGCCGATCTCGATCAGGACGTCCCTAGCACTTGACCCACGTTCTCTGCACGACACCCGGGCCCCTGGGTTTAGGCCCATGGGGCCCTCCGTGGGCCCAAACCCAGCCGAATTGGGCCTAAATCAGCCGGTTTACGAAGATCTACCTGGACCTATATACCGCTCATTCGCAGGGAAAACGGACCAAATATGCGGAGCTGCGGTGGTGGATCGCACCCCAGGAGGTCGCGAGTTCGAGTCTCGCTAGCTCCATCGACCCTGACGGTGGTCGTCCGACGGGATGGAAGGTCGAGGAGTAGAAGGTCGATGAGTAGGTTGATCTCCTGGACGAGGTCGTCTCGTGGGCGCGGCGCTCACGCCCTCTCGCCAGCGAGAAGTGTGTCGATCTGGCCGAGGGCTTCGACCATGCCTTGCTCCATCCCCATCTCCATCATTTGTTCCATCCCCTCGCGGCTGGCGAACTTGGATTCGATCGACATCGTCGTGACGCCGTCGGACTCGGTGATCGTGACGGTGATTTCGGCGGGGCCGTCTGTCGAAGTCCCCTCCTTCGGATTGCCCTCGTCGTCGGCGAAGCCATCTTCCAAGCACAGCCGCCTGGGCGGCTCGGTCTCCACGATCCGCCACCAGCCGTGGTACTTCTGCCCATCCGGCCCGGTCATGAAGTAGGCGGTGCGCCCGCCGGGGGTGAGGTCGTGCTCGACGAAGGTCGCCGGGAAAGAGGGTGGCCCCCACCAGCGCTCCAGCTGCCGCGGGTCCGACCACATCTCCCAGATTCGCTCGGCTCCGGCGTCGAGCTCGGCGGTGATCGTCATCGTCAGGGCGTCGGGGTCCTTGCTCACGTCAGTGACAGGCATCAGGGTCTCCTTTGTCTTCGTCGAGGATGCGGTCGATTCGCTCGATCCGGCCGCGCCACGCGGACTCGATCTCCTCGAGCGCGGCATGGGCGTGTTTGAGGGCGTCGGCCTCGGCGTGCACGATCGACTCGCGCCCGACTCGATGCTTGCTCACGAGTTCGGCCTGCTCCAGCACGGCGACGTGCTTCTGCACCGCCGCCAGACTGATCGGGTACTCGCGGGCCAGCGCCGAGACCGAGAGGCGGCCCTCGTGGGCTCGCCGGAAGATGTCACGACGGGTCCGGTCGGCCAGCGCTCCGAACAACAGGTCGGCGGCCTTCTCGTCGCGGCTCTTGGCATCACTTACAACCATTTGGTTGTAGATTAGCATGGCCCGGCATACCTTGAGCCGGCCTCACCCTCTGGGGACGGGAAGCAGCGCACGGATCGTCTTGCGTGCGCCTGCGGTCCTGCGCCCGCTTTCCATCTCGATGAGCGCTGCCTCTGAGGTAAGTGCGACGATCAGGCGGGCGCTGATGTTGGCTGGTGTCATACCGAGCGCGCGCATGCTGGGTTCGGCGAGCCGCGTGAAGAGTGCCTCGCGATCCTCCATCGTGGTCGTGAGCGCCGTCTGCGTACGGGTCTCGAGCACGAGCGCCTTGACAGCACGGTTGCGCAGGCAGACGTCGAGATAGGCGTCGATCGCCGCGAGGAGCAGCTCGCGTCCCGGGGGCAGACCCGCGACCGCCGCCGTGACGGCCTCCGTCACCTGTGCGTAGAAGCGCTGGTGCAACGCGTCGATGAATGCCTCGCGATCGTGGAAGTAGAGGTAAAAAGTGCCCTTGGCGACGCCCGCGCGTTCCGCGACCGCGGTCACGCTGAGGCCGGACAGGCCTTCTTGCTCGGCGACGAGCTCCCCGGCCTGGAGGAGCGCCTCGCGGGTGCGGCGGCCCTTTGGCGTGATCGGGATTGGGTTCGATGGGTGCTGCAGGTCGGGGGAGGCGATGCCGGCAGTTTACGTGACCGCAGCGTCATAGAAAACTGACTAGTGAGTCATAAATATGATAGCCTGCCACAGGCCATAGCGGACTGCATCTTCTCTTCCCCGAGAAAGGAACAGCGATGAACACCATGAACGCGCCTGCCTACCTGTGGCGTTCTGAGATGCTGGGCGAGCGGGAGGAGGTCGAGTCGTCGGCGGGGCGACTCGAGTACTTCCGGCGTGGCGAGGGGCCCGTGATCGTGTTCGCGCACGGATGGCTTGCTAACGCGAACCTCTGGCGCCACGTCGTCGATCGGCTCGCCGACCGCTTCACCTGCATCGCTCTCGATCTGCCGCTCGGAGCTCACCGCGCCCCGATGGAGCCCGGCGCTGACCTCGCCCCGGCCGACTGCGGCGAGCTGATCGCCTCCACGCTCACCGCACTCAGACTGGTCGACGTGACGCTCGTCGGCAACGACTCGGGCGGCGCCTATTCACAGATAGCCGCCGCCGGTAACCCGCACAGGGTGGCTCGCCTGGTGCTGAACTCCTGCGAGACCCCTCACAGCGAGTTCCCGCCGCCCCCCTTCGACGGGCTGCCGGCGCTCGCCCAGGACCCCAATGCCCTCGGTCAGCTGTTCGAGGCGCTGCGCGACCGCGACGTCCGCATGACTCCGCCCGCGTTCGGGTTGCTGATCAAGCACCCAATCGACGATCTCGTCTCAGACTCCTACGCATTGCCCTGCATCAGCAACCCGGCGATTCTGCGCGACACGAGCAAGGTCATCTCGGCGACCTCCTCCGAGCCGGTTCACGAGGCCGGCCGGAAGCTGATCGCCGAGTTCACGAAGCCCGTTCTCCTCGCCTGGAGCCCAGAGGACAAGGTGTTCGCGGCGGCCGACGCGAAGCGCTACGCCAGTGAACTGACTGATGGACGCGTCGTCCTGATCGAGGACGCTTACAGCTTCATTCCGGAGGACCAGCCCGAGCGGCTCGCCGAGGAGATCGCGGCATTCGTGGCTTGATCTAGGTTCCGGTCCAAAGGGCGGAAGAATCCTTTTCGTGACCGCCCGCCTCCTATACACGTGTCGTTGCACCCATCGACCCCAACCGGAGGCCTATCGTGATCGTCGTCTACCTCATTGCCGCTGCGCTCCTCGTCTGTGCCTGTCTGCTGTTCCTGCGCAGGGCCCGCTCGCGTGACTGATCGCAGCGCATTCTCCTGGCCCACCGAGCAGGTCATCGGCGCCGCCCAACAGGGCGATCCTCGCGCGATCGCCGCGCTCCTGGACGGCTCGCACGCGCACGTGCGACGCTTCGCCCGCACGCTCTGCTCGACGCCGGAGGACGCCGAGGATGCCGCGCAGGAGGCGCTGATCGTCCTCTACCGGAAGATCGGCACCCTGCGCGCGGCTGCCGCGCTCGCATCGTGGATGTTCCAGATCGTGCGCCACGAGTGCATCCGCAGGTCCCGACTCGTGCTGCGCCCACCGCCCACCGCCGCGGTGGTCGAGCCCTCCGCTGAGGATTCCGCCATCGCCCGCATCGAGATCGAGCGGATCGTCGCCTCGATCGCCGGTCTGCCGCCCGAGCAGCGCGCCGTGCTTGTCCTGCGTGATATCCAGGGACTGTCCGGGGCCGCGACCGCCCGCACGCTCGGTCTCAGTCGCGCCGCTATGAAGTCGCGCCTGCATCGCGGCCGCGCGACGCTGCGCTCACAGATCGCCGCTCCCCACATTGCGAGCCCGCGCAATGGCGGAGCATATGACTGATTCGAGCGTATCCCATCCCAGCGAGCCCCACCACGGCGTGCCCGACCCCAGTGCGCCCAACCCCCATGCGACCAGCCGGTCACTCGCGGCGCACCTCCTGCGAGGAGTCGTCGGCTTTGGCCTGATCGGCTCGACCTTCGCCCTGATCCCAACTGTCGGCGCGCCCGCGCTGCTGCTCTTCGCCCCCGGCTTCGTCGCGCTCCGCGGCTGTCCCACCTGCTGGATCCTCGGGCTGATCCAGACCGTCTCCGCGGGGCGTGTGCAGGGGACCTGCACCGTCGGGGGCTGCGCACCTCTGCGTCCCCCACGGCAAGCCCCACCGAGAGAGCAATAAATCACCAAGTAACGACACGTCCTCACCGCCGCCGTGCTCGGTGCCACGCCAACCGACTCCCGTATGCTCTCCTGCATGGCGGACGTCAACGAGGGTCCTTTTCATGAGGGGCAGCCCGTGTGGGTGATTCAAGCCGACGGCTCCCAACGCGCCGCCGAGTACGTCGGTGAGGGTGAGCTCAGCGCATGGTTCGGCGGTTCGCCCACCGTGATCGTCGTCTTTCCCGACGACCACTCCGGTGGCGCCGTGGAGATCGACCGCGTGATCCCCCGGCACGCGTCCGCGTAGCCTTCCCACGCACCTCTGCACGCGGCTCCCCGCGACCTATACTCGGCCAGCTCCACGGTGACGCATAATGGGACTGCACATCGAGATCTCCCAGCGCTTCCTCGACGAACCGGGCCAGCGCGCCGGGTTCGTGGTGCTTGGGGCGTTCCTTGCGTCCTTCCTCTTCATCCGCACGAGCGCCCGCCTGATCCGCAGCCCGCGCGTGACGTGGTGGCCCGGGAGCGTCGAAACGAAAGGCGGTCTGCACATCCATCACCTCGTGTGGGGCATCGTGCTGATCCTCAGCGCCGGCTTCCTCAGTTTCGCGCTCGAACCCGGCAGCCCCGGGAACGAGATCCTCGCCGCCCTCTTTGGCATCGGCGCGGGGCTCACGCTCGACGAGTTCGCGCTCTGGGTGCGTCTCGAAGACGTCTACTGGTCACAGGAGGGACGTTCCTCGCTCGACGCCGTCGTGAT